>CAJCDH010000001.1 GCA_903961095.1 uncultured Burkholderiales bacterium
AAGTGTCCGGTGCAGCGCTTTTCTGGAAGAGCTTTCAATCAGCATTTGTGCACGTTCAACATTGGCCACCCTTTGAATGCTCATGGGCACTGCGGGGTAGACACTGACTTCGGCCAAGGCCGAAGCATCCTGGGCTCTGACTCCATCCATGGCTTGAAGCTGTGCATTAGCTTGAAGCTGCGCATTGGCTTGAAGTTGCGCATTAGCATGATTGAGAAAAGCCTGCGCCACCGCTTGCGTTCGGGCGTCACTGCGAATCAAGGCTTGGTAGCTACTGGGCGGCAGACCTGCTTCCAAACGCTCTTTCAATTGTTGTTCTGCAAATGCAGGGTAGTCGTGTTTTTTAAGTGCTTCAAACAAGGGGTGGCTGGGGTGAAAAGTTTGGACCCACATTTCACTGCTGGCACTTTGTGCCGCATCGCGTCCTGCTCTGCCGCCGGCTTGCATGAGCAATGCAAACAAACGTTCTGGCGCTCTGAAATCGCTGGAGAACAAAGCGCCATCAGGGTTGATGGCTGCCACCAAAGTAATGCGCCGAAAGTCATGCCCTTTGGCAATCATTTGCGTGCCAACCAACACATCCACCTCACCACTGTGCACCCCCGCCAGTTGGGCTTCTAGCGAGCCCTTCAATTTGGTGCTGTCGGCATCAATTCGCATCACCTTCACCGGCTCACCATTGGGCCGTTTGACGTCTACCAAAAGCTCGGCCAAATGTTCTTCGAGCTGTTCTGTGCCTCGCCCCATGGGCGCAATGTCGACATTGCCGCAAGCGGGGCAAGCGCGGGGCACACGCTCCGTGAAGCCGCAGTGGTGGCAGCGCAAGGTGCGATCTATTTTGTGAAACACCCGAAACGCACTGCAATGCGAGCATTCACTTTTCCAGTCGCAATCTGGGCAGTGCAACACGGGGGCATAACCGCGCCGGTTGAGCAACAACATGCTTTGCTCACCCTTGGCCACCCGTTCTTGAATGGCAGCCATCAAGGGTGCTGACAAAACAGTTTTGCGTGGCTGGTGGTTCATGTCAACGCGCCGCACAAAAGGCAGTTGTCCGGCGCCAATGCGGGCAGGCATGGGTAGGCGCAAATAGCGGCCGCCTTTAGCCGCAGGCCTGCTGTGATGCCAGCTTTCTAATGAAGGCGTGGCCGAACCCAAGATCACTTTTGCGCCTTCTAATCGCGCCCTGTAAATGGCCAAATCACGGGCTGAGTAACGCGCACCTTCTTGTTGCTTGTAGCTGGCATCGTGCTCTTCATCCACCACAATCCATTTCAGGTTCGGCAAGGAGGCAAAGATGGCCATCCGAGTGCCCAGCACAATGCGGGCGCTGCCTTGGTGTGCAGCCAGCCAGCTTTTTAGCCTTTGGGGGCCTGTCATGCCACTGTGCATAGAGACCACCCCTGCATCGCCAAATCGGGCTTTGACCCGAGCCTCCAGTTGCGGCGTGAGGTTGATCTCGGGCACCATCATCAGGGCTTGCGCGTTGGGATCTGCTGCCAAACACCTGGCAACCGCTTGGAGGTAGACCTCTGTTTTGCCGCTGCCTGTTGCGCCATGCAGCAGGAAGGGGCCGGGTGCCTGGTCCAACTGCGCCAACACTTCAGTTTGCTGCGCAGACAAATTCCACGGTGACTGGAGTGCAGTCGACAAGGCGTCTTCACTTGAAGGCTGTTTTTTCAAGCGCCTTTTCATTTGAACCAGCGTCAGGTCTCTGAGTTGCGGCGGCAAGGCCGCCATGGCCACTTCCCCCAATGAACGGTGGTAATACTGAGCGGTGAACTGAACCAACTGCCGCCAATGCGCGCTCAATGGCTCAATGCCTTCCAAGACGGCAGTCACTTGACGCAATGCGTGCGCACTCAGATTGTTGGGAGGGGTGCTGTGAACGCCCCACACCACACCTAAAACTTCTCTGCTACCAAAAGGCACTCTGACCAATTGACCCACCAAAGCTGGCAAATCGGTGCCGTAACTCAGCAAGCCGCCCACTTGACTGTGTGCGGGTGCCGAAACTGCAACGTCAAGCCACTTTTGCATTCAAAACCTTGTGCGCACCGCTCAACATGAGCTTGTGCATGCATTTTGTCATTTTCTTGCTCATAAAAATTCTTGAAACAAGTTGTAAGTTGTTGTTTTTCAATGGCTTTAGAAGGAGTCCCAAAAAACTGTGGATAACTTTGTTGAAAACTCTGCACGATGGCCCGCAAAGCCTTGAAAAATAAGGCTTTCCTTGGATTGCTCGCGAACTGAGCAGATTCATATATTCATTTAAAAACAACAACTTACGATAAGTTGACTTGAGTGGCGCAGCTTGTGATGGAGATTAGAATTTTAAATTCCACAGATTGAACTTTTGTGCATAAGTCAATAGAAAAAACCCAAAAATTTAAATATTTTTGGGTTCTTTTGGAAGCTTGAATGAAGTAGAGAACGCGCGAAAGGGCTTAGTTTCTAAGCTTTTTTGAATGCGTGTGCACCGCTTCAACCAAGGCCGATACGTGCTCGGGTGGCGTGAATTGGCTAATGCCATGACCCAAGTTGAAGATGTGCGTCGGCCCAGTGGTGTTTTTGTCGGTGTGTGGCTTGCCAAAACTGTCTAACACCCGAATCACTTCTTTTTGTATTTGAGCGGGAGGTGCAAACAAGACATTGGGATCGATGTTGCCCTGCAAGGCCTTACCCGGACCATTCACCGCACCGCCCACCATTTGACGGGCTCGACCCAAGTTCATGGTCCAGTCAAGGCCCAATACCTCGCAGTCCAATTGCCCCATTTCTTCGAGCCACAAACCACCGCCCTTGGTAAAAACAAGTCTGGGAATAGTGACACCCAAATGTTCTTTTTTCAACAGCGCCAAAACTTTGGCGGTGTAGGCCAAGCTGAATTCTTGGAAGGCTGCATCGGCCAAAACACCGCCCCAGCTGTCAAAAATCATGACCGCCTGGGCGCCAGCTTCAATTTGGGTATTCAAATAAAGAGCCACCGCCTGTGCATTGATTTCCAAAATGCGGTGCATCAAATCGGGCCGGCTGTAGAGCATCGACTTCACCAAGCGGTAATCGTCAGAGCCCTTGCCTTCCACCATATAACAGGCCAAGGTCCAAGGGCTGCCCGAGAAGCCAATCAGGGGCACACGGCCATTCAAGGCTTTGCGGATGGAAGTGACGGCATCAAAAACATAGCCCAACTTGGCCATGTCTGGCACCTGCAGCTCGGCCACGGCAGCTTCATCTCTGACAGATTTGGCAAAGCGAGGTCCTTCGCCAAGGGCAAAGCTCAAGCCCAGACCCATGGCATCTGGCACAGTCAAAATGTCACTGAACAAAATGGCCGCGTCCAATGGATAACGCTCAAGCGGTTGCAGGGTGACCTCGGTGGCAAAGTCAACGTTGGTGGCCAAGCCCATAAAGCTGCCAGCCTTGGCGCGTGTGGCACAGTATTCAGGCAAATAACGACCCGCTTGGCGCATCAGCCAAACGGGCGTGTGGTCTGTCGCTTGCCGCAAACATGCGCGCAAAAAAGTGTCGTTGGACAAAGGGGCAAAACTGGCTGAGGTCATAGGATTCAAGTGAGTGTTGAGCGTCATGATTTGATCGGTGAGCTTTTGAGTTGACTCAAATAGGATTGAATTTCTTTCACAGTGATCAACTCTGAAAGAAGACGGACAGGTTGACCTGGAGCATACCAAGCATAAACGGGCAAACCATTGCGGCCCAATTCATTGAGGGCGGCCGTGATGCGGGGGTCGTAACGGGTCCAATCGGCGCGCAAAAGCAAAACATTTTGACTTTTAAATTCGGCCAACAAACGGGTATCTGAAAAAGTCGTTTTCTTGTTGAACTGACAAGTGACGCACCAGGCCGCCGTGAAATCTACAAACACAGGGCGGCCTTCTTTTTGGGCGGCGGCTACTTTTTCTGCAGACCACTCCTCCCAAACCACCTTTTGATCTTTAGCCAATTGATTGCTTGCGTCGCTTAAGGGCGGGGGCTGTACATGCACCCAAGCAGAGCCCCATTGCCAAATTGTGAGGGTACAAACCAGCAAGGCCACCACTGTCATGGCACGAGCACCCGGCCCCTGGAGGGCGGCAGCCCAAATCAACAAGCTCAAGCTGAGCAAGCAGGCCAAAAATCCTGTAACGCCCTCTAAACCGACTTGCTGTCCCAACACCCAAACCAACCAAATGACAGTCGCATACATGGGAAACGCCATGAACTGCCTGAAGGTCTGCATCCAAGCGCCAGGGCGCGGCAAGAGTTTGACCCAGCCTGTGTTCAATGAAATGGCCATGAAAGGCAAGGCCATGCCAACGCCCATCGCCAGAAACACGGGCAAGGCCTGCCACCAAGGCAATCCGATGGCCAAGCCCAAGGAGGCACCCATAAAAGGGGCTGAACACGGAGATGCAATGACCACGGCAAACACCCCAGACCACAAGGCGTTGGTGATGGGGTTGGACCATTGGAGACCCGCCAAATGGCTAGGCACGAATGAACGAAACTCAAACAGGCCTGACAAATTGAGGCCTAAAACCGCAAACAACATGGCCAAAGCGCCGACCACCCAAGGTGATTGCAACTGAAAGCCCCAACCCAATTGGGAGCCAGCTTCGCGCAGTCCCAACATGAGCACGCCCAAAACCAAGAATGAAATTAAGACCCCCAAACTAAAGGCCCAAGCCGTTAATTTCATTTCTCTGGGGCGACTGGCATGCTGCGTGATGCTGAGTAATTTGATGGCCAAAACGGGAAAGACGCAAGGCATTAAATTCAAGAGCATGCCGCCCAGCAACGCGCCCAACATGGCAATGGCCCATGTGGCCCAAGGGGCTGGCATTGAAGGCGTGTTGGTTTTGTTTTGAATGCCTGGCAATACCAAGGGGCTTTGAGCAACAGGTTCTGAAAACTCTTGCCATTGACCCTGAACAGGTGTTTCCACCGTCCATTGCCGGCCGGTGGGCGCATCGGCCTTGCCTTGCACCAAAAGCCATGTCATTTTGCTCGGACTGTCCATGCGCTCGCCCGAGATTTGGACGAGCACATTTGCGCGGGCACTTGTCTTGTCAGATGCTTCTAGTGCAGGGCTTTGAATGATGGGTGCCGCACTGTTTTTCACCACATTGGCGGTTTGCGGGAATACGGTCCAGTCACTCTTTTGCAGCTCTGACGGCAGCTGTGAAAAGCTCAATTCCAGGCTGCGGCCATCTGGAGCAATGCGCGCTTGGTGTTTGCCTGGCAGGGGCTGTGCTTGTAGTTGAAGAGCTTTGTCAAAAGCATCGCGTGCCATCGAGCTTGCGCCCTGGATGGGCAAGGTGATGCTGAAATCGCCCTCTTGAGGGATGCACTCTTGTTTGCAAACCAACCAATTGGCACGCAAGTTAACTTGAAGCGAGCCCTCATTGTTTGGGGGCTTGAAAGACGGGCTAATTTGAACGGGTGTGACCAACAAAGTGCTGTCTTCGTACCCATAGTTGGCCAAACTGCCAATGGGAATTTTGCGCGGTGCTGGCCAAATAAGCGAGCCGGCCACCATGCCTGCGGGAAGCGTCCACTGCAGTTCTGTAGGCAAGCCAGAGTCGCCAGGGTTGCGCCAGTAGGTGTGCCAATGTGCTTGGTGTACCAACTCTAAACCCAGCCAAATGGTCTTTCCTGCTGCAATGCCTTCGGGAGCTTGCGCCAATAAGGTGGCTTGAACTTGTGGTGTTTTAACGACTTGACCCGCAGGGCGTGCAGTCAATACTTGAGTTTGTGCTTGAACAGACAGCGCCATAAAGAGGCCCACGGCAACCCCCGCCCACGCATTTCGAAGCTGCTGCATTGGATGAAGCAAAAGTTGCTGCAAAAGTTGCTGCAAAAAATGCCTTGGTAGGTTACGCACAGAAAGAAAATCCTCAAGCAAAAACATAGAAAGCTGAAAATATCGGCTATCGCCAAGTGTGGCCTAAAAGCGGTCAAATTCAAGAGCCTAACTTTACACCGCAAAATCATGCCCCTAAATTGGGTGCCTCTATCAGACTCCGCGTATTCAAAAGCTTGAAATTGTGAGAAGGCTTGAGAAGCCCATGACTAGACTTTGGGCAAACTCAATTCGCAGGCCGATGGGTAAATTTGCTTGGGGTATTCACGTGTCGCATCTAAGCAGCCGCCCTCTGCATAAACGCCTTTGGGGTCTCTGATGCGCATCATTTGTTGCAAAATGTGTTGTACTTTGTGGGGCTCTTGCATCGTGTCATGCACGCAGGCTTCTACTTTGGCTTCGTCCATCCACAAATCGCCGGCAGCATTGGTTTGCAAGCCATCACGCCAATGGTAGATCTCGATGCATTTGCTTTGCAAGCTAAAGGGCTGATCGCGTTTCCAAAAATTGCTGAACAAGCCGCTACCTACATAGATGACCCATGAGCCTTCATAGCCTGTCACGTCTGAAGAGTTTGCATCGGGATTTCGAAACCAAACCCGATCGCCTGGCACATAAAAACGCGCAGGCAAGGGCTCTTCAAGAGAGCCGTACTCATGCAAAAAAACTTCGTGAAATTGACCTGATCGAATGGCGTAATGCTCATTCAGGGCTTGCAATTGCGCCAGCAATGCGGTGTTGTGCAGTGCCGCTTCTTGGGCCAGCCCAAGCAAGATCACATATTCAGTGGCGCGGTAGCAAGAAAAGTCATAGAGCTTGCCAGTGGCCTCGGGTTGAGTGGCACTGATCAAAGCTTTGATCAAACCAGTACCCGCTTGCAATATAAAACCGGCATCTTCCTCGTATCGCCAAAATTCGCTGGGCCGCTCGGCCGCATCGGTTTTAAATGCCAAGGCAGTTTTTCGGGCATCTAGAACAATGTTTTCTCGAACCCGCACAGCGCTGCTAAGCGCTTCTAAATGATCGAACTCAAAGAGATGCGGCGATACAAGCATGGACCAAAGAATCTCTTGTTGCAAACTTTGTGCGTGCTCATGCAACAACAGGGTGTCGCAAGCGGGAGCATGGACCTGCATCCAAGCACCACTCATTTTGCACACGGTAGCGCCCGGCGTTGGCTCAAGGTCTAAACCGTCTTGAATGCCAAGTGCGCCAAAAAACGAGACACAAGCAGACCTGTCGCAATTGGAGACTCGAATGCCTGCCGCTTGAGTTGAATGCGAAGTGGCCTGTTGCGAAATTTGCATACATGTCATTTTGACAAGAAAACAAGCCCATCCCTATCGGGAGAAACACTATCAAGCAAAAGTGACCCAGCTTCGATGCTCAGCATGATCCAAATGAGGTAAATTGTTGTAAGAAAGCAGCATGTGCTTAGACTTCGAAAATACAAATTCAGTCACGGCCGTATTTCGAATGCGCAGGTTTAACTCAATCGAAGTTTCTGCTGGTGCTTGAAGCACCTGCCCCACCGCCGTAGAAATAGGGCCACCGCTTGACACCACCAAAACGCGGCCTTGGTGGTTTTCTCTAATGTGCTTCAAGACCGCTTGAATACCTGCTGCAAACTCGGCATAACTTGGCATGCCCTTTGGCTGAGTCTCTCCAGCCATCCATTTTTGCAATGCAGTGCGCAACAAACGAAAGTGATGCTTGTACATTTCTGGCGTATCTGGCTTGGCAAGAGGTTCAGGATGAATGGTCTCTATCAAGGCATGGCTGTCGTACTCATTGAGCGCTGGCCAAACTTCTGGTTTATTTTGAAGTTGAGCGCCCTGTGCAATACCCTCCCAAGTTTGACGGTGCCTTTTAAGGCTGCCCATGAACACAGCCTCAAACTGCAGCGCCTCTGCGCCAACTTCATCGGCAGCCGCTTGCCGCCAATACTCACCCAAGCGAATACTTTGCCGCTGACCCAAATCACTGAGTTGGTCGTAATCGTCGGCGCCAAATGAAGCCTGACCGTGGCGTACTAAAAGAAGTTGTCCCATGGTGCCTAGTCTAAAGCGACATGCCCCTCAATACAGACCGCTGTGTCGCCTCCAACCCACACTTGGCCTTTGGCATCTTGTTGAATATGAACACGACCTTGCCGACCAAGCGCATGGCCTTGCCCTGCCACATAGTTGCGGGGCATGATTTTTTCTTCAATCAACCATTGGGCGAGGGAAGCATTCAGACTGCCTGTGACCGGATCTTCTAAAATACCGATGGCTGCTGCAAAAGCGCGTACTTCCAAATGAGTCGGCTCTGCCGAGTCATCGCCTTGCTTGTGAACTCTTGCCGAAGCAGAACTGTGAAAGGCTCTGGACTCGCGGTTGCTGCGGGCAATCAGCAACGCGCCGTCCGATGGCGCTTCGCTCTTGGCTTGATCCGTGGCCATGAGCGCAGCAACGCCCACCTTGATGCCCGATTTTTTCAATGCCAAATGGTCAGGGTTGATGTGTTGGACCGTGTCGACAGAGTCCAGCAACAGGCACCACCACTCAGGGCCATTGTTTAAAATTTGACTGGCCAGCACTTGATCAGCTGTCAGACCCAGCGCACTTAAAAGAAGCGGCATCATGTCAGGCGGCACATCGCGTCTTTGAGTGGGTGGTGCTGCATCACTCAGCCCTGTGCCATCCAACACCACTGCCACCGGGTTGCCCCAATAAGGGATGTTTGTGAAGACATCCACCTGTTTGAATTGCCTTGAAGTCATGTGATCAAAAGTCAAAATAAAGACGATGAAAGATGAGCTTGTATCCTTAGCTCAGAGATTTGATTGAAGCATCCAAGCTGCTGTCATGACCAAGGCCAAAGACATAGACCGATTGAACACCAAAAGTCTGGCGCCTTGCAACAGCCACTGGCGCAGCAAGCTGCCCATGAGGGCATAAGTTAGATTGCTAACGAACCCAAACAGCATCATGATGGGCAGCAAAACCAAGCACCGCTCAAGCGCATCTTCTTTACCTGCAACCCAGCCGGCCACCAAAGAAAGAGCCAGCATCCATGCTTTGATGTTGAGAAATTGTATGGCAGCCCCTTCTAAGAAGCTGATGTTCAATCGACTTTCATCGGCCGTTGCCATGACTCGGGTTTGCCACATGCGATGGGCCATCCACAATAAATAAATGGTGCCACCCAGCAAAATGACCCAGCGCAGCAATGGCACAGCCAGCACCAAATTGCCCAGGCCTGCCATGCAAATGGCCAACAACAAGCCCCAACCAACAGGCACAGACACAATGAACTTCATGGCCGAGCGCAAGCCCTGATTGGCTGCCAATGCCGTAGACAGCGTGGTATTGGGGCCAGGTGTGAAGCTTGCCGCTGTAGACAGCACCAACAAAGCAGTGAACTCTTCGGTGCTGAATACAAAACTCACGACAAAATTTCCCAGCGCTCAAGTGCGCTCACCAACTCATTGTCTATTTGCGCGTCGCGGGCAAACAGAGCGGCGGCTTTGGCGGGGTCTTTTGCAAACAAGCTACTGTCTGCCAGGGCGTTCCGAATGTCAGTCTGTTCTTTTTCCAATGCTTCAATCAATGCGGGCAAAGCATCCAGTTCGCGCTGTTCTTTGTAGCTCAACTTCTGCGCACTCTTTGAAGCGGCTTTGGGTTGTGCAGTTTCACTGGTCTTGGCTTTAGATGGCGCTGAAGCATTTGATGTGGTACTTGATGAGGTGCTTGATGCGGTACTTGAGTTGGACTGCGGTGCAGCCTTGGCAGCGGCAGCCTTGTTTTGCGCCTGAATGCTTTGGCTGCGCAGTGATTGCGTGAGCCAATCTTGCACCGAGCCTTCGTATTCACGCCAAAAACCAGGGTTCTCTGGCGTTGCTTCACAGGCAATGATACTGGTCACCACGTTGTCCATGAAGGCCCTGTCGTGGCTCACCAAAAACACCGTGCCTTGGTAATCTTGCAGCAGCTCTTCCAAAAGTTCTAAAGTGTCAATGTCCAGATCGTTGGTGGGCTCGTCCAGAACCAAGACATTGGCTGGCCTAGCAAACAAGCGCGCTAGCAACAGTCGATTGCGCTCGCCACCCGATAAAGATTTAACCGGAGAAGTTGCTCTTGCCGGTGAAAACAAGAAGTCACCCAAATAGCTTTTAACGTGCTGGCGCTTGTTGCCAATTTCGATCCATTCACTGCCGGGGCTGATGAAGTCTTCTAGGGAAGCCTCCAAATCGAGGGCGTTGCGCATTTGGTCGAAGTAGGCCACTTGCAAATTGGCGCCTTGTCGAATTTTTCCACTGTCGGCCTCAAGCTCGCCCAGAATCATTTTCAAGAGCGTGGTTTTGCCAGCACCGTTAGGGCCTAGCAAGCCAATTTTGTCGCCGCGAAGCAGTGTGGCTGAAAAGTCTTTCAAAATGACCTTCACTTGGCCTTCGGGCGAGGTGAAAGATTGACAGACATCCGTCAGCTCTGCAACCAACTTGCCAGTGGGTGCGCCAGAGGCTACTTCCATGCGAACGCGGCCCACTTGTTCTCTGCGGGCGCTGCGTGTGGCGCGCAAATTCTCAAGCCGCACGATGCGGCTTTGGCTTCTTGTTCGGCGGGCCTCTACGCCTTTGCGAATCCAAACCTCTTCTTGTGCCAATAACTTATCAGCCTTCGCACTGATCACAGCCTCTTGCGCCAGTTGTTCCTCTTTGTTGATTTGATACTGCGCAAAGTTGCCGGGATAACTTCTGAGGCGACCTCGGTCCAACTCCACAATGCATGTGGCGATGCGGTCTAAAAATGCGCGGTCATGCGTGATGGCAACCACGCTACCCTTGAAGTCAATCAAGAGTTGTTCCAGCCAAGCAATGGAGTCCAAGTCAAGGTGATTGGTGGGCTCATCCAACAGCAACACATCGGGATGGGTGACCAAGGCTTGAGCCAGTGCGACACGTTTGCGATTGCCGCCAGACAGGGTGGCCACCTTGGCACCTGGGTCTAGGTGCAAGCGGTGCAATGTCTCATCAACACGTTGCTCCCAACCCCAACCGTCGAGTGATTCAATTTGGCTTTGCAGCACATCTAAGTCACCCACACAGTTGCTGTAGTCATCAATGAGTTTCATCACAGGGGCGAGGCCGCGCTGTACAGATTCGAAAATGGTGTCTTCAGATTCAAGCAAAGGTTCTTGCGCGACATACGCAATGCGAACACCTTGTTGAACATGCATGTTGCCGTCATCGGGGTGCTCCATGCCTGCCAAAATTTTGAGAAAAGAAGATTTGCCTGTGCCATTGCGGCCAATCAGGCCGATGCGCTCTGAAGTTTCCAGAGCGAAATCAGCGTGATCAAGAAGGGCAACGTGGCCAAAAGCCAAGGATGCGTCAAGTAAAGTAATAAGAGCCATGCCTAGATTATCAATGGCAAAAGAAATTTCAAAGGCAAGGCTTGCTTGCGCTTTAAAAACTATGCTATATTCGCGGTCTTCGCTAAAAAACACACCGTTGTTTAGCAAGTCGGATAGGGCCCTACCTAAGTTCCATTTTAAGGTTCAAACCTAAAGTTCCAACTTAAGGGCCTCAAGCCCCGAGCAGGTTTAAAAAGTTTAAAGGTTTGAAAAAACTTTTAACAAAGTGAAAAAAACTTAAAATTTTTTTCACCCAGCACAAAAAACCGTGCTAGACTGCAAGGCTTCGCTGAAATGTTTTGAAATTAAAACTTCAAGCCTTCAGCAAATCGGAATAAGCCCCGAGCAGATGAAAATGCAAACAGTTTAAAAAGTTTCATAATTTTTAAAATTGCTTGCAAAAACTGTGAAAACAGTGCTACACTGCAAGGCTCCGCTGATCGCAGCGCAGTGCAACAAAACGACACTCAGTGTTGGCCTGTTGCACAAAAGATCTTTAAAAATATACAGCCGATAAGCGTGGGCGTTTGATGGCGATTGCCAAGTTCTACGGAACTAAGTCTTAATTGACTTACAAACGCTCATGAGAATAGAAGTGAAGTTCACTTCAATTCCGTTTTTATGAGTTGCTCGAAAGAGCGAAAAAATTCAAGATCGAACTATAGAGTTTGATCCTGGCTCAGATTGAACGCTGGCGGAATGCTTTACACATGCAAGTCGAACGGTAGAGGGGGCAACCCCTTGAGAGTGGCGAACGGGTG
>CAJCDH010000002.1 GCA_903961095.1 uncultured Burkholderiales bacterium
AGCATTCAAAGATCACTGCAGCTCAAACGGCCTTGATCATTGTAGATTTGCAAAATGATTTTTTATCACCGCAAGGTGCTTATGCACGAGGCAAGACGGTCAGTAGCGAGGCATTGCTGTTGCCTGCGCGCGTTGCACCCGCGGCCAAAGCTTTGAAGGCACAGGGCGGCTACGTGGCGGCCAGCCAATTCACTTTGTGGCCAGATGCCAAAGGCGAACCGATGGTCTCACCCCATTTGCTAGAGAAGCGTTCGTTTTTACGCAAAGGCGATTTTGCGCCAGGCAGCCTAGGCCAAGCCAATGTGCCCGAGCTTCAAGATTGCGTTGATTTGGTCGTGTGCAAAGTAGCCTACTCCGCTTTTTTCAACACTCAACTCGATTGGGTGTTGCGCAAAGCTGGCATCGAGACAGTGGTGGTCTGCGGCATAGTGACCAATGGTGGTGTGGCCAGTACAGCGCGCGATGCGCATCTGCGCGATTACAAGCTGATCGTCTTGAGCGATGGCTGCGCTGCCTTCAGCGATGCCTTGCATCAAGCCTCACTGGCCGATTTGGCATCCATTGGCAAAGTGATGACCTGTGAAGCTTGGGTGAGAAGTTTGGCATGAGTCACTTTTCAGAGGATATCCACACCCCTGTCGCCATTGTGGGCGCAGGCGCTTGCGGCTTGACAGCTGCCTTGGCATTGCATCGACTAGGCATTGATTGTGTGGTGTTAGAGCGTGATGTTGTGCCTGCTGGCTCCACGGCTTTGTCTTCGGGCTTTGTGCCTGCCACTGGCACCCGCGTCCAAAAGGCTGCAAGGGTTGAAGACACTGCCCAATTGTTTGCAAAAGATATCCAACACAAAGCGCATGGTCAAGCGGCCCCTGCGTTGGTCAAAGCTTACAGCGAGGCCATCGGCCCTGCCATGGACGCTTTGGAACAGCATCACCACATTCCTTGGCAATTGCTCGATCAGTTTTTGTACCCGGGTCACAGCGTGCATCGCATGCATGCGGTGCCCGAAAAAACGGGTGAAGGCTTGATGATCCGTTTGCGTGCCGCAGCCGATGCTGCGGGTGTGGTGGTGTTGACGCAGGCTCAAGTGCTTGCCTTGAATGCTGACGATACAGGCATTGTCAAGAGCCTGACTTATTCACAACCCGATGGCACCGAAGGCCGCTTGTTGTGCGACGCTGTGATCTTGGCCTGCAATGGCTTTGGTGGCAATGCCAACATGGTGCGACATCATTTGCCCGCCATGAAAGACGCACAGTATGCAGGCCATGTGGGCAACGATGGCAGTGCCATTGCGTGGGGCTTGCAATTGGGCGCAGAGTTGGCCGACATGGGCGCTTATCAAGGTCATGGCTCATGGGCTATCCCTCAGGGCAGCCTCATTTCGTGGGCACTCATGATGGAAGGTGGTGTTCAAGTTAACCTCTTGGGCCAGCGCTTTCACGATGAAACACAAGGCTACTCAGAAGCCGCTGTGCAGGTTTTGCAACAGCCGGGTGGTGTCGCTTGGAATGTGTTTGACAACCAACTTTTGCAATTTGCACAAGACTTTCCAGACTTCGTGGTAGCGCAAGCTGCTGGGGCTTTGAAGTCGGCGGCCAACCTAGAGTCGCTTGCGGCCATTGTGGGTTGCCCGCTGATGGCCTTGGACAAAACCATGACCGAGCTTAATCGACTGGCGGATTCGAAAGCGAATACGGCTTCAACGCCGCTTGAAAAACAAGCAACTAAAGACCCGTGGGGGCGCACCTTCAAGCGACGCTTAGAAGCTCCGTTCCACGCTATCAAAGTCACGGGTGCACTCTTTCACACACAGGGTGGTTTGAACATCAATGCCAACTGTCAAGTGCTCAAACCCAATGGCATCACCTTGCCCAACTTGTATGCGGCGGGTGGTGCCGCGCGTGGTGTTTCAGGAGCAGAGGTTTGGGGTTATTTGTCTGGCAATGGTTTGCTCAGCGCCATAGCAGGTGGTCATATTGCAGCGCATGCAGTTGCACAAAAAATAATGGAGAAGAACACATGAGTTCAAATGCGCATGATCAAGCTGTTGCCGCATCTTTGTTGCCCTACCGTTTGCAACAACCCAAGGCCTTGTTGGCACCTGGCGTCTATGACGCTCTGAGTGCTTTGATTGCTCAGCAGGCTGGTTTCGAAGCCTTGTATTTGTCGGGTGCGTCCATTGCCTACACACGCTTGGGCCGCTCTGATATTGGCCTGACCACGGCCACCGAAGTGGCGCAAACCTTGGCGCACATCACCGACCGCGTGTCACTGCCAGTGATCGTGGATGCTGATACTGGTTTTGGCAATGCACTCAATACCCAACGCACCGTTCGCGATTTTGAGCGTGCGGGCGCAGCCATGATCCAAATCGAAGACCAAACTTTTCCCAAGCGCTGCGGCCATTTGGATGGCAAAGGTGTGGTCCCTGTGCTTGAGATGCAAGGCAAATTGAAAGCTGCATTGGACGCTCGCCAAAGCAGCAACACCTTGATCTTGGCGCGCACAGATGCGCTTGCTGTGGAAGGCATTCAATCAGCCTTAGACCGTGCCGAAGCCTACTTGGCTTGTGGTGTTGATGCCTTGTTCATTGAAGCTTTGCGCACACCGGAACAAATGCAGCAAGCCTGCGATCAGTTTGCGCATCGCATTCCATTGTTGGCCAACATGGTAGAGGGCGGTCAAACGCCCATTCAGAGCGCCACAGAGTTGGGCCATCGAGGTTTCAAAATTGTAATTTTTCCAGGTGGCACAGCGCGGGCAGTGGCGCACAGTTTGCAGGCTTACTATGGCAGTTTGCAGATGAGTCAAACCACCACACCTTGGCGCGACAAAATGCTGAACTTTGATGAGTTGAATCAACTCATTGGCACGCCAGAGTTATTGACCCTCGGGAAAAAGTACGATGGCAAACAATGAATCTGCAAACTAAACACGTGTGTGTCATTGGCGCAGGCATAGTGGGCTTGTCCACAGCTTGGCGCTTGATCCAAGATGGCTGGCAAGTCAGTGTGATTGAAGAAAACGCAGCACCAGGTTTGATCACCAGCTATGCCAATGGCGCCCAACTTTCTTACAGTTATGTAGCGCCCTTGGCCGAGCCCTCGGCCCTCACCAACCTGCCAAAGTGGTTGCTCCAAAAAGATGGACCTTTGCGCATCCATCCTTCGCTGTCCCCCCATTTTTTGCGTTGGAGTTTGAGTTTTGCATCGCACTGCACCAAGGCTCTTGCGCATCAAACAACGCGAGACTTGCTGGGCTTGGGCTATTTGTCTAGGCGAGTTTTAAGAGAATGGTTGGCCGATGCACCCACCAACAGTGCTGCAGCATTGGCTCTAGAATACCGCACCAACGGCAAATTGGTGGTGTTTCGCGATCTGGCTGCATTGGCTTCGGCCAGAACCCAAGCGGACTATCAGCGCAGTTTGGATGTGAGCTGTGAGCAATATGCACTTTCGCCTTCAGAATGCGTGCAAAAAGAGCCTGCGCTTGCAGCGATGCAAAGCAAGCTGGTGGGTGGTATGTACACACCTTCTGAAGATGTGGTCGACAGCCATGGCCTGTGCAAGTACCTTGAGCGTTTGATTGTGTCGCACGGTGGCAAGCTGTATTACGACACATGCATTACGGGAGCCGTTCTCGAGGGCCGTCGGTGTGTGGCCATCAAGCTCAAAACTCAGAGTGCTTTGTCTCAGGAGGCCGAAAAAGCAGAAACCTCAAGTGAGGCAAAAGGGGCCAACACGTCAGAATTCAAAGCAGACTTCTTTGTGATTGCAGCTGGCCTGAGTAGCCGCGAATTGTTGCAAAAGTTTGCGACCCATGCGCCATTGCTAGGATTGAAAGGTTTTTCGATCACGCTCAATTGCGAACACGGCATAGCGCCTTCTGTGTCTATCACCGACAGTCATCACAAAATTGTGTTTGCCAAGTTGGGCCAACGTTTGCGTGTGGCTGGTATGGTCGATCTTGGCCGCGAAAATCGAGACATTGATGACACGCGCATTGCCGCCTTAATTCAACAGGCACGCGATAATTTTCCGGAAGCGGGTGATTACAGCAAGGTTCAAACTTGGGCGGGCCTGCGGCCTGCAACGCCTTCAGGTCGCCCCATCATTGATCAAACTGCTTGCGAGAATGTTTATGCGAATATCGGTCATGGCACTTTGGGGCTGACTTTGGCCGCAGGGTCTGCAGACTTGTTGGCTGCCAAATTGGCAGGCCGCAAAAGCAGCCTGCCTTTAGAGCCCTTCACATTCAAAGCTGCTTAGTGTCAAAGCCTTAATTCCATGACACGGCCGCCATGTCGTTGGCAAAAATAGGCGAGCTAGACCACAAGCCCTTCAAACCTTTTTTGTAAACAGCGGTGTTGGTGGCATTGAACAAAAATACGTTGACGGAGTCGTTCGCAATCATTCGCTGCATATCGCCAAACAATTTGGTGCGGTCTTTGGCACCCGTTGTGGCTGAATGTTTGGCAGCTAAATCGCGGAAGGCTTTGCTGTCATAGCCCCAATAATACTGAGGGTTGGCATAGGCCATGTAGTCAAGTGGCTCGACGTGGTTGATAACGGTCAAGTCAAAGTTGCCTTTGAAGGTGCCGCCCAACCATTGCGCCCATTCGACGTTTTCTATTTTGGCAACGATGCCAACCTTGGCCAGTTGTGCCGCCAAAATTTCACCACCTTTGCGAGCGTAGGGTGGTGGTGGCAAGGTGAGTGTGACGTTCAAGGGTGTTTGAACGCCAGCCTCTTTGAGCAAAGCTTTGGCTTTTTCGGGATCGAATGCATATTGACCCGTGAGGTCGACATAGCCTGCATCGGTGGGCGCCATGTGGCTGCCAATAGGCTTGGCCAAGCCTTCAAACACGCCATCAATGAAAGCCTTTTTGTCGATGGCATGCGACAGCGCACGGCGCACGCGCACATCGTCAAAGGGCTTCTTTTTGTTGTTGATGGTCATGATGCCTTTACCGGCTGTGCTACCCATTTCAACCATGAAGCGCTTGTCAGTTTGAAATTGTTTCAAGCTTTGAGGCGACTGGAAGCGGGGCATGCCATCGATGTCGCCAGCAAGCAGTGCAGCCACTTGCGCCGATGAGTCATTGATGAAGCGAAAAGTGACCTTCTTCATTTTGACATTGGCGGCATCTCTAAAACCGTCCCATTTGGTCAGTGTGACGGCAGTGCCCTTGGCCCAGTTTTCTAGTTTGTATGGGCCTGTGCCAATGGGCTTGGTGGCGGCAGAGTCAGCAGAGTTGGGGTGCAAGATGACGGCAGTATTCTCGCCCATGCGGAACAAGAAATTGCCATCGGGGTTGGTTAAAACCAAGACCACTGTGTGCGCGTCGGGTGTGGAAATATGCGAAATGTTGTTGAACACTGCGCCTTTGGCTTTGTTGGTGCTCTTCTCGGCTTTGGCACGATCAAAGCTGAACTTCACAGCAGCCGAGTCAAAAGCTGCACCGTCTTGAAACTTCACGCCTTTGCGCAATTTGAAGGTAAAAGCTTTGCCGTCTGCGTCCATGGTCCAGCTTTCAGCCAACAAAGGCGTGACGGAGCCATCGACATTGATTTTGGTCAGGCCTTCTAAGATGTTGTAGTGCACCACTTCACCAATGGCAGCGGCTGGCGCTGTGGTGGGGTCAAGGCTGGTGGGCTCCAAAATCATGCCCACTACCACGCTGTCTTTTCTCGACTGCGCATGTGCTGCAGGATTGACAAGAATGATGCTGGCTGCTGCAACCAGGGCTAAACCAAATTGGCCCATTTGGCGACGCGTTGAACGAGGTGCTTGTGTCATGAAAAACTCCTTCATCAAAAAATTAGACTTCATCGTAAAAAAATGGCTTACAGATTTGCCAATCACTGAGACTGGCCTGGAATGGCTGCCAGCAATGCTTGGGTGTAGGGATGTTGTGGTCGGTGAAAAATTTCATCTGCCGAACCAGCTTCCACCACCTGTCCATGCTGCAAAACGATCACATCGTCGCACATCAGGTTGACGACTGCAAGATCATGACTGACAAACACATAACTCAAGCCAAAGCGATCCTGCAAGTCCATCATCAGATTGAGCACCTGGGCTTGCACTGAGACATCCAAAGCGCTCACAGGCTCGTCGGCTACGATGAGAGAAGGTCGGGTAATTAAAGCCCTAGCGATGGCAATTCGCTGGCGCTGGCCACCAGAGAATTCATGCGGGTATTTGTCGAGGTCTGAGGCCCGCAAGCCTACTTCTGTCAGGGCAAGCGCCACGCGGTCTTTTAAATCTTGGGCACTCAGTGCTTGTCCAGAAATTCTGTTCAAGCTACTGTGCAGGGGCTCAGCCACAATGCGTAAAACTTTTTGCCGTGGGTCGAGTGAGCCATAGGGGTCTTGGAAGACCATTTGGAAATTGCTGCGCGCACCTCGCAGTTTGTCTTGCGGCAAAGCATTCAAATCTTGCCCTTTAAACAACACTTGGCCTTGCGTGGGTTTTTCAAGGGCCATGACCAAACGCGCCAAGGTCGATTTACCCGAACCCGACTCGCCCACAATGCCCATACTCTTTCCTGCTGGCAATTGAAAACTCACATCATTCAAAGCTTGAATGTGCCCAGCCTTCGCAAACACAGAAGGCTTGGGTAAGGCATATTGCTGACTCACATGTTGCACGTCTAGCAAAAAATCTTGGGTGCTGATCATGTTGCAGCCTCCAACTTTTGCCAAAGAGGGCAACGCACCCAATGCGCCGTAGCCTGTCTTTGCTGATCAGCATCTTGGCCGTCAATGGCAATTGTCGTTTGCGGCACAAGTTCAAGCGGCGGCAAAACCTGTCGGCAATTGTTTTGCACATAAGAACAGCGGTCGGCAAATGCACAGCCGTGTGGCCAATTGAAAATTTCAGGCACATTGCCAGCGATGGTTTTCAGTCGAGTGCCGCGTTTTAAACCCAGCTGAGGGCGCGCAGCAAACAGGCCTTGGGTGTAAGGGTGCGCACGCATGCCGAACAAAGCTTCTGTGGGCGCACTTTCAACAACAGCACCGCCATACATC
Organism: uncultured Burkholderiales bacterium; assembly: GCA_903961095.1. Taxonomy (GTDB): domain Bacteria; phylum Pseudomonadota; class Gammaproteobacteria; order Burkholderiales; family Burkholderiaceae_C; genus Limnohabitans_A. The sequence goes on from CAJCDH010000002.1 coordinate 7,038, forward strand.
ACCATGACCCGCTCAACTTGATCTTGCATCAGGCCCAAGTCGTGGCTGATCAACAGAAGGCCCATGCCGTCCTCGGCTACCAATTGGCGAATCAAGGCCAACACTTCTTTTTGGACTGTGACATCAAGGGCTGTAGTGGGTTCGTCGGCTATCAAAATGTCGGGCTGGCAGGCCAGGGCGATGGAGATCATGACGCGCTGGCGCTGACCGCCCGAGAGTTGGTGCGGATAGTTATCCAATCGTTCACGCGCTCGTGGCAATTGCACGCGTTCTAACAATTCAAGGGCGCGTGCTTTGGCTGAAGCCAAATCCATGCCCTGATGCAACTGCAGTGGCTCTGCAATTTGTTTCCAAATAGGGTGCAAAGGGTTGAGGGCGGTCATGGGCTCTTGAAAAATCATGGCCATGCGCGCACCTCGCATGCTGCACAAAGCTTCATCGCTCAGTTGTGTGAGCTCCTGACCATTCAAGGCTATCGATCCCGATACTGTGGCGCGTTCTGGCAGCAATCCCATGATGGCCAAGGCGGTGAGTGATTTGCCGCATCCGCTCTCGCCAATCAAGCCTAGAGTGTCCCCGCGCTGCATTTCAAAATCTACCCCCCGCAAAGCTTCCAGTTGGCCGTGCGATGTTTGCAAAGCAACTCGCAAATTGCGAACAGACAACAAAGGTGTGGCGTTGGATGCGGTCATGTTCAAGTCAGTGCGCCTATCGCGTCCTCGACAAACGCGGGTCGAGCAAGTCACGCAGTCCATCGCCCATCAGGTTGAGGCCAAGAACCGCCAATGCAATGGCAATGCCTGGGTACACCGCCAGCATTGGCGCTTGAAACATTTGCGATTGCGCCTCATTAAGCATACGGCCCCAGCTGGGATTGGGCGGCTGAGTGCCCAGCCCCAAGTAAGACAAAGCGGCCTCAGCCAAGATGGCAATGGCAAATTGCACGGTGGCTTGAACAATGAGCACACTGGCAACGTTGGGCAACACGTGTTCCCAAGTAATGGCCCATTTGGTTTTACCAGCGGCGCTGGCTGCCAAGCAAAAGTCGCGCGACCACACGGCGTTGGCTGCACCGCGTGTGATGCGTGCAAATACGGGGATGTTAAAAATACCAATGGCAGTGATACTGACCACCAAGCCAGGACCATAAATGGCGGTGAGCAAAATGGCTGACAGCAAAGCCGGAAAAGCAAACGTGAAATCGGCTGCCCGCATGACCACCTCTTCGACCCAGCCGCGTTGGGCAGATGCCATGAGACCCAGCGGGACACCAAAGCCCAAGCCAATGCCCACCGCAATGAAACCGACCAGCAAAGAGTTTTGACTGCCCACCAATAACAAAGACGCAATGTCACGCCCTAGGCTGTCAGTGCCAAACCAATGCGCCGCACTGGCCGCAGCCAATTTGTTGGGTATGTCAATGTCACCCACTGGATAAGGTGACCAAAATAAGGAGAGCGTTGCGCTGACCACCAGCAACAACACAATGGTAGCCCCCGCCACAAAACTGGGGTGTTTGAAAGCCCGCTGCACAATGCGATTGAAAGTTTGCGGTGCGCTCATACGGCTGCTGCACCTGTCTTTAAGCGTGGATCAATCCAGGCATAGAGCAGGTCAATGAAGAAGTTGATCAAAATGACCATGGCCGAGAGCAGCATGACCACGTCGCGCACCACAATCAAATCGCGGTTGGCAATGGCCTGAAAAATGAGACGGCCAATGCCAGGAAGTACAAATACGTTTTCAATGACGATGGCGCTGGTAATCAGGTTGCCAAATTGCAAACCCATGACAGTGACCACGGGAATCATGGCGTTGCGCAGCACGTGTCGCCACAGAACTTGTTGCTTAGACAAGCCCTTGGCGCGCGCAGTGCGCACGTAATCTTCAGACATCGATTCAATGACTGCCGAACGTGTGACTCGCGTCAAGATGGCGGTTTGAACAGCTGCCAAGGCCATGGCAGGCAAGATCAAGGCGGCAGTGCCTGCCCACAAACCGCCCCCGTCTTCTGTAGACCAACCCGGAAAACCGCCAGCGCTGACCCATTGCAGGTGCACTGCAAAAAGCAAGATCAACAAAATGGCCAACCAAAAATTTGGCAAAGCCAAACCCAATTGGCTGAGCGTCATGACCCCCACATCGCCAGCGTAGTTTTGCTTGGAGGCGGCATACAAACCCAGGCTCAAGGCCATGAGGATCGTGATGCTCATGGCCATGATGGCCAAAGGCATGGTGACGTGCATGCGCTCCATCATGAGCACAGCCGTGGGGGTATCGTAGGAAATACTGATACCCGATTGGCCTTGAAGCAAACCGCCTACCCATTCAAAATAACGCGACAGCGCAGGCTGGTTAAGGCCCAATTTTTCTTCCATGGCCGCCAAAGACTCGGGGGTTGCTGTTTCGCCCAAAATAACTTGTGCCGCATTGCCTGGCAACCATTCAAGCACCCCAAAAACCACCACCGACGTGACTGCCAAGGTGGCGAAAAAACTGAAGAAACGTTGGAGCACAAACGACGACACGCGTTATCCTTGTGGCTTGGTGGCTGACATGGCCAATGGCGATGTTGTCCAGAGAGGGCGGGGCATTGATAAAAGGCTTTTAAATGACATCTCAGAACATTGTAAACACCCGATTGAGCCAAAGAGCCAACCCGCACTACGGCAGCCTTGCCGACATTGCAGGATTGCATGTGGGCCACTTTACCTCCAGCCAACGCCTAACGGGTTGCTCGGTGGTGTTGGCGCCCCAAGGTGCCGTCGGGGGTGTTGACGTGCGGGGTGCTGCACCCGGTACCCGAGAAACTGATTTGCTCGACCCTAGCAATTTGGTCGACAAGGTGCACGCGGTCTTGTTGTCAGGTGGCAGCGCCTTTGGCTTAGACGCTGCCAGCGGTGTCATGCGTTGG
>CAJCDH010000003.1 GCA_903961095.1 uncultured Burkholderiales bacterium
ATCACTGGCGATTTTTTAAGCGCCCAAGATGCTTTGAAACAAGGTCTAATCAATCAAGTTGCAGAGCCCAATGAGCTCGACGCCTGCCTTGAGAACTTGCTTGCCAAAATTCTTTCAAAGCCGCAAGTTGCTTTGGCCATGGGCAAAGACTTGTTTTACATGCAACTTGAAACGGGCATTGAGAAAGCCTACGAATATGCTTCTCAAACCATGGCTTGCAACATGATGGACAACTCGGCACTTGAGGGTGTGCAGGCCTTCATCGAAAAGCGAAAACCTAATTGGTCTGCTACTTAAAATTGTCGCTTTTAAAAGTGGCCCGCCATTGATGCAGTGGCTGCCAAATCCAAAAAGACACGTCCGTTCTCAATTTTGACAGGCCATACTTTGGCAGGCTCAGTAGCTGGGCCGCACGCTACAGACCCATTTCGGACATCAAACATTGCTTGGTGAAAAGGGCACTCTACAAAGTTGCCCTCAACGAATCCTTCGCACAGTTTGGCATTGCCATGACTGCATTCATTGTTGATGGCAAACACGCCCTCATCTACTTTGAAAACTGCAATATCGTGATTTAGCGGAGTGACAGCAATACCTGCACCCTCAAACAAATCGGCCTCAGCCGCTACGTCTATCCAGTTGCTCATAATTAGATGGGGTAAATGATGGAATTGGGAATCATTTCACTGTCGTAGATGCACAGTCGTTCTTCAAATTTTAAGCCTTCTGGCGTTTGAACAACGACGTCGAGGTAGCGGCCTACATTAAACACGGTTGACTCTTTGTCGTATTTGGTTCGAAACACAGCGTAGTTGGCTTCGCTGTGAATGCGCCCATTTTCTACCTTGCGAACGATAGGGGCACCCACCACATGCCGCTGGTAATAGGGGTCGTGGTAAAGGGTTTCTGTGATGCCATAGACCCTGTCTTTGAGCATGCCTTTGCTGGTGAGCGACATAGTGGCCAAAGGAAAGCCTCGCTCGTAATTCTCGCGCGGCTGCAATTTGTAGATGCATTTTTCAGTGAAAAATTCGGGCCACAAGTCCCATTTGCCACTGTCCACTGCGCTGGCGTAATTGGCATAGAGTTGTTGAATACCAAACCAAGTTTGCATGTCCACCATGATTATTTCTCCATCACTTTGCGCCAGTATTCATACATGCCGCGAATGAGTGTTTCTGTCACCATGTGATCTGTATCGCCTACATCTCGGCCACCCAACTCTGCCAAGGTTCGATGCTGAGGTTTGCTTTCAAAGGCTGCTTGAGAGAACTCTATCACCTCGCCATCATCTGCCGAAACAAAGCCTGCTGGCCCAAACAAGTTGGCTTGTCGCAAACGGCGCTCGGTCATCTCTTGCGTATCGTCCTCATAGCCAAAGTGTGTCCAGACAAAGTCGAATGCGCCATGGCCATCAGGCTGAATATGGCGCGTTGAAACACTGTTCACTTGCTGCTGAAAAATCACACTGGGAAACAATGTCATCATCACAGCGGTAGGACCGCCCCACCACTGCTCTGGCACGATGTCTAAGAAGCTAGGGTCGTTCAATTGCATACTGGCTTTGAAACTGCTCACTTGCGTGACATCGGAAGCTTGGCCAGTGGCTTGACCCGCAGATCCGCGCGTGGAGATCATGGCAGCATGCCGATGGTGATCGTCCATGAGCAACTCGCTTTTGTTGTCTGCTCGCCATAGGCCAAAGGTCACAAACCAAGTGTGCAGCAAGCCTGGGTGGTACGGATCTTTGATGTTCTCTTGCATGAGTTTCCAGTTGCCTGGAATACGTTGTCTGTTGTAGCCCAAAATTTTGAGTTGGCGGCCATTGAACATGCGATCGAAGTACTGCAGGATATTCGGCCCCATAAAGTCTTCCAAGGACTCAACTTCATGGTCAAAAGAAGCAAACACCACCCCACCTCGTGAGGCTACTTTCAAAGCTTTCAGTCCGTGATCTTTGGGGTCAAAGTCTGCAGGCATGCCGCCATTGACTTTGCCGTCCTGCCTCACCCCGCGTCTAAATGGCACACCCTGCAATTTGCCATCAAGCGCATAACTCCACTGGTGGTAAGGACAGACGAGTTCTTTTTTGTTGCCATGACGCTCACGGCAAAAAGCCATGCCTCGGTGCGCGCATACATTTTCCACCACATGAATTTGACCGTCTTGGCCGCGTGTCATGATCACTGAGCGCTCGCCAATGGCCGTGCGTTTGAAATCACCCCCGTTGGGAATTTCTGCTTCCAGGCCAACATAACTCCAATGCGCTTTGTAAAAGAAGCGCTCTAGTTCTTTGGCATGGTTGTCTTCTTGGGTGTAGACCGCAAAAGGAATTCTGCTGGTTCCACTGGTTTCCCAGTGAATGGGGTGTTCGCTCATGAATGCATTTCTCCACTTCGTGACTTGATTCGCATCATGCCTTTTGACAAATGAAGTGAATCTTAATTTACAAACATGGGAATCGGATGTTCTAAGCATTGAGATCATCCGCCTTGACGCGTTTGCAGTCCGTCATTTCCGCAATGCGAAATTTCATCCCATTTTTTATGGATTCAAAGCATTCAGCAGGCTGTCAGGGGCTACTTTTAAGATCTAATATGGCTTGTACCAATCTCTCATGCAGTTATAAAAACGAGGACGAAAATGGCTAACCAAAAATCCAAAATCATTTACACCCTGACCGACGAAGCGCCATTGCTGGCAACCGCGGCCTTTTTGCCTGTGATCAAGGCCTTCACTCAGCCCGCTGACATCGAAATTGAAACGAGTGATATTTCTGTTGCAGGCCGCGTTTTGGGCGAGTTTCCAGACTTCCTGACACCCGAACAAAAGGTGGCAGACAACTTGGCAGATTTGGGCAAGCGAACCCTCCTCCCAGAAACCAACATCATCAAATTACCCAACATCAGCGCCTCAGTGCACCAATTGGCCGGCGTGATCAAGGAACTCCAAACCCAAGGATTTAATGTTCCTGATTACCCTGAAGATCCGAAAACAGATGCTGACAAAGCCCTTCGCGCTCGCTACTCCAAATGTTTAGGAAGTGCTGTCAATCCAGTTTTGCGTGAAGGCAACTCAGATCGCCGCGCCCCACTGGCTGTGAAGAACTTTGCTAGAAAAAATCCGCACAGCATGGGTGACTGGAGCATGGCTTCACGCTCTCACGTGGCGCACATGAAACACGGCGACTTCTACCATGGCGAGAAATCGATGACGCTGGACAAAGCACGCGATGTCCGCATGGAACTCACCACCAAGTCAGGACAAACTGTGGTCTTGAAAGCCAAAGTCGCCTTGCAAGCTGCCGAAATTGTTGACAGCATGTTCATGAGTAAAAAAGCTCTTTGCGAGTTTTACGAAGAGCAGATGGAAGATGCCCGCAAATCAGGCGTGATGTTCTCCTTGCACGTCAAGGCCACCATGATGAAAGTGTCACACCCCATCGTGTTTGGACACGCTGTCAGAATCTTCTACAAAGAAGCCTTTGAAAAGCATGGTAAGTTGTTTGATGAATTGGGCATCAATGTCAACAATGGCATGGTCGATCTTTATGAAAAGATTGAATCCTTACCCCATTCTTTGCATGACGAAATCATTCGCGATCTGCACGCTTGCCACGAACACCGCCCCGATTTGGCCATGGTGGATTCCGCCAAAGGCATTACCAACTTGCATGCACCCAACGATGTCATCGTAGACGCCTCCATGCCCGCCATGATTCGCATTGGCGGCAAGATGTGGGGTGCTGACGGCAAACCCAAGGACACCAAAGCAGTTATTCCCGAGTCCACATTTGCCAGAATCTACCAAGAGGTCATCAATTTCTGCAAAACCAATGGCAACTTTGATCCCCGCACCATGGGCACAGTGCCCAACGTTGGCCTGATGGCGCAACAAGCTGAGGAATACGGCTCACACGACAAGACATTTGAAATTGCAGAAGACGGCATTGCCAACATTGTGGACATCGCCACTGGCGAAGTGTTGTTGTCACAAAACGTTGAAACGGGCGACATCTGGCGCATGTGCCAAGTGAAAGATGCACCCATTCGCGACTGGGTCAAATTGGCCGTCACACGTGCTCGCAACTCTGGCACACCAGCTTTGTTCTGGCTTGATCCTTATCGCCCTCACGAAGCGGAGATGATCAAGAAAGTAGAAACTTACTTGAAAGATCACGACACCAAGGGCCTGGACATTCAAATCATGTCGCAAGTTCGCGCCATGCGCTACACGCTTGAACGCGTGATCCGCGGCTTGGACACCATCTCTGTCACTGGCAATATCTTGCGCGACTACCTTACCGACTTGTTTCCCATCATGGAGCTAGGCACCAGCGCCAAAATGCTGTCCATCGTACCTTTGATGGCCGGCGGCGGCATGTACGAAACAGGTGCAGGCGGTTCTGCGCCTAAGCATGTGAAGCAGTTGGTTGAAGAGAACCATCTGCGTTGGGACTCACTGGGTGAGTTCTTGGCCTTGGCAGCTTCCTTAGAAGATTTAGGAATTAAAACTGGCAATCAGAAAGCCAAAGTCTTAGCCAAATCTCTCGATGCTGCCACCGGTTCCTTGTTGGCCAACAACAAAAATCCATCGACCAAAACGGGTGAGTTGGACAACCGTGGCAGCCAGTTCTACTTGACCATGTACTGGGCCCAAGAACTGGCAGCCCAAACGGAAGACAAAGATTTGCAAGCCAAGTTTGCTGGCTTGGCCAAATCTTTGACAGACAACGAAACCAAAATTGTGGATGAACTAAGAGCCGTTCAAGGCAAGCCCGTCGACATCGGTGGCTATTACAAACCATCTGATGAATTGCTGCAAAAAGTCATGTGCCCAAGCGCTACTTTCAATGCCATTTTGAAAGCCGCCTAAGCCTAAAACAGCGCCAGACACCCCGTGTGTCTTTGCAATCACCTGTTCGAGTAACAGGCACACCATCAAAGCCGCGTCATTCTTCATGATGCGGCTTTTTTCTTGTTTCACCTATTCAAACAAGTCCGATTGATTTCTATCGTTTGAAGCAGCACGGCCTGTTGATTTCTTTGACTTTTTAGGCATGCCATCAGACTTAATGGGAGACAACTCCAAAATAGCGGGGGTTTCCTGATGCTGGGCTTCCAAGCTTGAAGTTCGAGGTCCGACCGCTTGGATGATCAAATTTGCAGGCCAACGTTTTAGACGTTTCAGTTCACCGCGGTTCATACACCGATACAGGGCCAGCAAATCGCCAGATGAATCAGACTCCAAGGCGACATAGCCTTTACCAAGGTACTCGATCTCCCTGCCTTTGATCGACAACGTACCTTCGCTGCTTTTGAGGTCTGTTCTAGAAAATGCTGTGATAGCGCGCAATATGATTTTGTTCATAATAAGTCTAGTTAATTAACTTAACGTTGTAAAACTACTTGTTATTTATCGACTAGTTTATTCGCAAAATTATCACTACACGTCTTCTCAACAAGAACTTATGCAAAAACAAGCCTTGAAACGGGTTTTGAGGCTTTGACTATTCAAAGAGTTTGGGGTACTTCAAGATGCGCCAGCAACTGTAGGTTGCCAAAGCCGAAATTCCCAATGTGATCCAAATCACAAGTGAGTAGCTTTGAGTGACATCGAACACTTGACCGGCCAAAACTGGCCCAAGTAAATTTCCCAAAGCTGCGCCGGTGTACAGAGTACCAATGATGGCCGAGACTGCTCGCCCGCCAAACAAATCCATGCATATGGCAGGCAACAATGAAACGATGCTCCCATAACTCAGCCCAAACCAAAGCGCAAACAACGCAAACACCCAGGGATCTTGTGCAACAGCCCATATTAAGTAGGACAGGCCCATGAGACATTGCATGAGCATGAGCGTTTTAACTCGGCCTAATTTGTCTGCGAGCCAGCCAATGGCAAATCGACCCACCAAGCTGCCAATGCCAATCAGGCCTACTAGACCTACTGCCTGGGCATCTGCCACACCCGCATCTCTGGCAGCTGCTGAGATGTGCGCGAATGGAATAAACATGACAGGCGCGCCCAACAAGGTACCCATGTAAAGCCACCTGAAAGAAGCGGTTTTCAAGGCATCAGGCAAGGTCAGTCCTGGCAGTTGACCGCCCTTGTTGCCAGGCAGCGAAGGCGCACGTTCTAACAAAAAACCGGCGGTTAAACCCACCAGCAGCACACCCACTGACATCATCTGCAGTGCGCTTCTCCAATCCACCGCGGTGAGCAAAAAGCTCACGACCACCGGCAATACCAATGTACCCGCACCCACTCCAGAGCTCGCAATGCCAGAAGCCAAGCCCCGGCGCTTGTTAAACCAAGGCTGAACAGAGGCGATGGCAGGGGTGTACACAAAGGCAATGCCAAGACCCACCAGCAACCCGTAGGTGAGGTAGACGGTACCCAAATTCTGAGCCAAACTGGTTAAAAACAGGCCCAAGGCCATGAATCCCATACCAGTCATACAAACAATGCGCGGGCCCCAGCGGTCGGCCAACATGCCACCTACGGCACCCAATACAAAGTAAACCAATCCGCACAGACCAAAGATCCAAGACACATCAGCCCGTTGCGCTGAGAATTCCTTGGCAAAGTTTTCAAAAAATGCGGCAAATGAATAAGACACGCCAAAGATGACGGCCAAGCAAACAAATGTTGCCCAAACAACGACCCATGCTTTGCGAGATTCCATGCGCCTTTAACCTCGATGAAAAAAAGTAAAAGAGTTCATTTGCGTTTTGTCGTCCATGAAATGCCTCTCTGAATTCAAACAGCTTGAAGTCTAGTTGAGTATTTTTAAAAAGTATCTGAATTTTTCTCCCCGCACATGATCAGAGGCCTGAAAGACAATTTATGCTCTACAGTCAAAGTCAATGTTTCAGATTTAGAAAGCACAACGCATGAGTTCTCCCATCACCCCTCGGATACCAGGCATTCGATTTGTGCATTCACCTGGGCCAACCCATGTGCCCGATGAAGTGATGCATGCCATGCAAAGACCCATGACCGACTTGGCCGACCCTCGTGTTGGAGCCCTGATCTCGGCATGCGAAACAGGCATGAAAGAGCTGCTGCACTCACCCGCCTGCGATGTGTTCTTTTATGCAAGCAATGGCCATGGTGTTTGGGAGGCTGCGTCTGCCAATTTGGGGTCAGACCAACACAGCCTTTTAATCGCGGGCTCTGGACATTTCTCAGACCAATGGGCCCTTCAAACCACGGGCTTAGGCCTACCTGTCATCAGAACAGCCCACACCGAAGGTCAGCAAATTGATGTGTCGGCCATTGAGTCAGCACTGCAAGCAGATACCAAACACCAAATTGCAGCGGTCATGGTGGTGCACACAGACACCGCCAGTGGCATCTCAAGCGACCTTCAAGCCATTCGCAAAGCCATCGACCGTACAGGTCATCCCGCACTGTATGTTGTTGATGTGGTGGCTTCTTTGGGCGCCGCACCCTTTGACATGGATGGGCTGGGTGCAGATGTGTGTTTGGGAAGCTCGCAAAAGGGCTTGATGATGCCGCCCGGCCTAGGTTTTGTAGCAGTCAACGCCAAGGCTTTTGCTTGGTCTAAAACGCACGCCAAGCCTCGCTATTACTGGAGTTGGCTAGAGCGAAAGACCGACAACCAATCGGCTAAGTTTTGCGGCACACCTCCTTTAGCGCATATGGCTGGTCTTGAGGTTTCATTGGGTCTGCTCAAAGCAGAAGGCCTTTCAGCCGTGCATGCTAGGCACCAACGCTTGGGCGGCGCCGTCAGAGCCGCAGTCAATTGCTGGGCCTCAGCTGGCAGTATGAAACTGCACTGCCAAGACCCACAAGGCTTCTCATCTTCTGTCACGGCTGTTGAAGTTGCGCCCGGCATTGACCCTGAGGCTTTGCGCGTTGTGGCGCGAGAAAAATTTCAGGTTGCCATGGCCGGTGGCTTGGGGCCTTTGGCGGGGCGCGTCTTTCGCATTGGTCATTTGGGTGACATGAATGAACCCATGATACTGGGAGCGTTGGCCGCAATTGAAGCTGCCATGACGGTTCAAAAAATTCCGTATGGGCCCAATGGCATGGCATCGGCCATCGCTTATTTGGCAGAACACACGCCCTGACAAAAACCGCTCACAAACTCATTCGTCGTGAGGTGGAATTTCTAAGGCCTGATACAAAGGCAATATATCCGCACGAATTCGCTCAAAGTGGAAGGCATAAACAAGCGCTCCAAAAAATCCTGTGGAACCAAAAATAGCCAAAGCGTATGGGCTGCCAATGTGGTCTGCTAGCCAGCCAGAACTGAGAGAGCCCAAAGGCGACATTCCTAGAAATGACATCACATACAAGGCAGCCACGCGCCCCCGCAATTCGTCTGGCACGATGCTTTGAAGCACGGTATTGGTTGAGGCGGCAGTCAGCATCATGCTGAGGGCCGACACAAACAACATGGGCAGCGCCAGCCACAAACTCTCAGCAAAAGAAAAGGCAACCAAGGCTAGCCCGGCAACGCCTGCGTTCCAGCCAATCACCTTGAACAGGCCGCGAATATTGGTTCGGGAGGCTAAGTAGATCATGCCGCAAACTGCGCCAAGTCCGGACGAGCTGTAAAGCAAGCCCAGTGTTTTGGAATCACCATGAAACCGTTCACTGGCAAACCACGGCATCAGTGAGGCATAGGACTGCAAACAAAAACTGCTCACAGCCAAAAGTATCAAAGCGCATCGGCTTGGAAAAAATCCGTAGGCATATTCAACTCCCGCCATCAGTTGCTTGAAAAGTCCGGTCGTGGCTTGTCGTTTCACGTGCGGTTCAATTTGACTTGCACGCAGGGCGGAAATAACGGCGAGGCGCATCACGCAATTGGTAGCAAAACTCCAAACCTCTCCAAAGGTAGCGGTAATCAAGCCACCCAGCATAGGACCTATGAACCTTGCACCGTTCATCACAGTTGAATTGAGTGCAATGGCATTGGTCAATTCTTGCCGGTTGGGCAACAGTTTGGAAATAAGGGCTTGCCTAGCGGGCGCATCAAAGGCATTGCCCAAACCTAAAACGGCATTGCCCAGCACCACATGCCATGCCTCGATGCGGCCACTGACCAAAAGGCAGAGCATGACAATTGATTGCAACAGGGCCAAAGTGTTGGTCGCAAACAAAACACGCCGAACGTCTAAGCGGTCTAACAAGACACCCGCAAATGGGGTGATCAACAACATGGGAATTTGCAGACTGAATGCAGACAAACCCAACATCAAAGTAGAGCCAGACAAGCTGTAAACCAACCAACTGGTGGCAATCAGTTGCACCCAATTGCCAATTTGGGAGGTCCCCTGCCCCAGCAGGAACAGCCGAAAATTCCGGTGCTGAAGTGCACGCAGACTGTTCGGTAGTTTCATGACTTAAGGTCCTGATCAAATGACTGGCAAAGCTTGCACTTCATTCTAGTGTCCGAAAAGTGCAAGCCATGAAATGCGGATCAATGATGATCAATTATTTGATGCAAATTTATTTCAAGTGAGCGTTCATTTGCGATTCGTTGGGCAAAAATAAAACAATCAATGCGCCCAACGCTGCCACCACCGACAAAGCCATCATCAACTGCGTAAAGCCGGCCACCTTCACCACCGGCCCAAGCAAATACACCGCCATAGAACTGATGCCGAACGAGATGGCAATGCGCGTGCCGCTCACCCGAGATCGCATGGCATCGTCAATGTACCGGACCACCATGGTGTCGCTAAACGGAATCGAGCCAAAGACCATGACCATGTAGAAAATAGCCGCCACGTACCAAATCCAACCTGTCGTTTGTGAGGCTACGCCAAAGGCCAAAATTTGGAGAACCAAGATCGAAAAAAACAAAGGTTTGACAGGCAGCCAATCAAGCAAGCGCCCCACCACCAATTGCGCAAGTGAAGCTACCGCATAAATGGCTGCCAACAAAAGGCCTAAGCGTGAAGGGTCGTTGACCAAGCCATCAAGGCGTTCAGCCAGCAACTGGGCATTGCCATTGGTGGTGATGTTAAACAACAAGCTGGTGGTTGTGGCCGTTGCAACCATGACAATGAAAGTACGCCATGCCAAGTGCTTGGGCAATTGAACTGAACTGGTTTTCTTTTTGGCTGGGGCACCAGATTCATGCGGTGCCGTGATGGCAAACGCGATACCGCATGCAATAGAGACCAAACCAGGCACCGCAAAAGCTACGCGCCATCCCTGCCAAGCCACCAGAAATCCTGTTGAGAGTGCAGCCAGTGCAATGCCCAAATTGCCAGCAAGACCATTGACGCCAATGGTCAAGCCGGGGCGCTCTGATTTTTGAACCAGCATGGGAATACCCACTGGGTGGTAGATGGCTGCAAAAATACCTAAAACCGTCAGCGCCATGCCCATTTGCAGGGGGGTTTGAGTGAACGCAACACCGATGGCAGACAAACCCATACCAAAAAAGAAAACAAGCATCATCTGCCTGCGTCCCCACAAGTCGCCCAAACGTCCGGCTGGAATTGAGCCCAGGCCAAACATCAAGAAAGCGCCCACGGTGTAGGGCATCATGTCTTCCCACCGGCCTACCCCAAAGTCCATGGCAATGGCACTGACAGCCGTGGCAAAGATCAATAAAAACAAATGATCAAGCGCGTGACCCAAATTCAAAAGCAGGGATGGAATGGCAGGCATGCAAACTCGATAGAACAATTGAGAAGTCCGATGGGACATCTTCAGAAGACCCTATTAAACCTCGAATTTTGAAAATCTGTTGTGAGCTCGACTCACAGAATCAAGGGAATATCCTGTGCTCAAAACTCCAAAAGTCAAATAGGCTTGGGGTTCAAATTCGATCTTTTGGAGTTTTACATGGCAACTTTCAAGCTACGACCATCCTTCTCTTGGGTCTCTACTTTGGCGCTTTCAGTGGGCATGGCAGGCGCTTTGCTTTCTGCTCCCGCCGCATTGGCGCAAGCTTTTCCCAACAAAGCCATTCGCTTGGTCTGCCCATTCCCACCTGGTGGTGCTGTTGACATTGCGTCTCGCGCCATTGCGCTAGAGCTGGCCAAAAATTTGGGACAACCCGTCACGGTTGATAACAAACCAGGCGCAGGCGGCAACATTGGCGGTGCTGATGTGGCCCGTTCCAACCCTGATGGGTACACCATTTTCATGACCACCAGCGGCATTCAGGCGATCAATCCTGCACTGTATGCCAAGATGCCCTTTGACCCCAATAAGGACTTGCTACCTGTTTCGGCACTGGTTTCCTTGAACAATGTTTTGGTGTTACACCCATCGGTCAAGGCCAATTCGGTTGCCGAGGTCATTGCACTGGCCAAAGCACAGCCGGTCAATTACGCGTCAAGTGGCAGTGGCACCAGTATTCACATGTCGGGTGAGATGTTCAGATCACTGACCAACATTACCATGACCCACATCCCCTACAAAGGCAGTGCACCAGCACTCAATGACCTATTGGGCGGTCAAGTCATGATGATGTTTGACAACATCCCTTCAGCCATTCCACACATCAAGTCTGGCAAGCTCAAAGCGCTTGCCACCACTGGCGCAAAGCGTGACCCTCTGCTGCCCGACCTGCCAACCCTTGCCGAGGCGGGTGTAGCAGGTTATGAGTCTGGCGTGTGGTTTGGCTTGGCCGTGCCAGCCAACACGCCTCGTGATGTCGTCATGCGACTCAATGCGGAGGCCATCAAAGGCACCAAGTCTCCTGAGTTTGTCAAGCGCATGACTGATTTAGGCTACATCATCATGGGCACAAGCCCAGAAACCATGGCCGAAATGAACAAGGCAGAAGTACAGCGTTGGGGTCCCATTGTGAAAGCCTCTGGTGCAAAGGCAGACTGAAAATAAATTTCGCGGCCCCTAAGCACTTTGCCGCGAAATAATTTCAAAGCCCAAATCAAGCTGCGCCACCTCAGGTGTTTCGCCGCGAATCAGCTGCAACAACATCTGAGCTGCCGCCTCCCCCACTTGGGCACGCGGCGTTTTCACTGTGGTCAAGGGGGGCCACATTTGATCGCTGCCCATCAGATCGTTGAAACCGGCGATGGCAACTTTGCTTGGAACAGATACCCCCAATCTCAGGGCTGCCAACAAAGCTCCTTGTGCTAGGTCATCGTTGCAAAAAAAGATGGCATCGACGTCTGGGTGCTGCTTGACGATTTGCTCAAACATGTGCCCCCCCAGTGCCAAAGAAGAAGGCGCAGGGTTGAGCCATTCCAAGCTGGGGTCATAGCGGTTGACTTGTTTGAGTGCTTTGCGCCAACCCCACAAGCGTTGCATGACACGAGGATCCAACTGGGCTGCAGCAAACACGATGCGCATTTTGCCCTTGCCAAGCAGGTACTGCGTCATGGCTTCACCCGCATCTGTTTGTCGAAATCCCACACAATAGGGATTGTTGCCAATCGTGTCTGAAGAAACAATCTTTGTGCTCACGTCATCTGGCGGCTCATTGGGCAAGTCCATCAAGTGCACACAAGGCACATTGCTTCGGGCCATGAGCTTTTGAGTGGCCACGCTGTGATCCAAGCCTGTGACCAGCAAACCAGCAGGACGGTGATGCAATTGCTCACGCATCAACTGCTCTTCTTCGCTTGGGTTGTAATGTGTCACGCCCATGAGTGTTTGAAAGCCCGCTAGGCGCAAAGTTCTTTGTGCAGCCTCCAGTAAGTCGACAAACAAGGTGTTGGATAAAAGCGGGATCAAGATGGTGACATGGTCACTTCGTTGCGTCGCCAAGGCCCGAGCAGCAGGGTCTGGCACATAACCCAGTTGATCAGAAACAGCCAACACTCTGGTAACCAGTTCAGGATCGACTGCCCTCTCACCTCGCAGCGCGCGCGACACTGTACTTGGGCTGACGCCCGCGGCTCTGGCCACATCGTTCAAGGTCATTCGGCCAGTCGAGCGCTGACTTTTGAATCGACTTGTAACTTTTTTCAAGGGTTTGTCCTGAGCAAATATGGTGCGACATTAGTTAGGATAGCGCTATCCAAAGTATTTAACATCAATTTTGATCCTCACTGAGATCTCGATTTCCCTAATAAAAACAATTACTTAATTCGACCACTTTTTTTTAAACTCATCGGACAGCGCTGTCCAATTTACCCACACCACCCATCCTCCAACAGCATGCACACAGAAGACTCTCCGCTTCGCATCATCGTGATGGGCGTTTCCGGATCCGGCAAATCTACGGTTGCAGAAGGTCTTGCAAAGGCACTTGGCCTGCGCATGAAAGATGGTGACGAACTTCATCTGCCCGAAAGTGTGGCCAA
>CAJCDH010000004.1 GCA_903961095.1 uncultured Burkholderiales bacterium
CTGCAGCGTTTTGAGGTCTGCGGCTTTGAGATTTTTTTGCGCCTGATCCAAGCTTTGAAAATGATCGCCCAAATACGCCAGCGCATGTCCCGGTTGAAGCACCAACCACTGAACAGGCAAAATGAGTGTTGAAAGACCAGCGCGAATTGGTTTGGTGAATTGCAACTGCTTGTCACCAAACACAAGCAGCAAAGACAGAGCACTGAAAAAAATGAGTTTGGTCAGGGGCGCAAAGCCCACCCTGAAAAAAGGTGGGGGTGAGCGGTCAAGAGACTCCAGCGCCATGGATTGCGCCAGTGTTATTCACTGGTAAAGATGCTACCCAGTCGGTCCATGCGTTCAAGCGCCATGCCGCAGCCGCGTGCCACGCAAGTGAGTGGGTCTTCGGCCACCAAGACGGGCAAGCCAGTTTCTTCTGACAACAAACGATCGAGGTCGCGCAACAAGGCGCCGCCGCCAGTGAGCATCATGCCGCGATCGGAAATGTCGGCACCCAATTCAGGGGGCGTGTGCTCGAGTGCTGTTTTGACCGCTGAGACGATGTTGTTCAGTGGGTCGGTTAGCGCTTCTAGAATTTCATTGCTGCTGATGGTGAAACTGCGGGGCACGCCTTCGGACAGGTTGCGGCCTTTGACTTCCATTTCGCGCACTTCGCTGCCGGGGAAAGCAGAGCCAATGTTTTTCTTGATGGCTTCGGCAGTGGGCTCGCCAATGAGCATGCCGTAGTTGCGGCGAATGTAGTTGATGATGGCTTCGTCAAATTTGTCGCCACCGACGCGCACGCTGCCCTTATAGACCATGCCGCCCAAGGAGATGACGCCCACTTCGGTGGTGCCACCCCCAATGTCGACCACCATAGAGCCTGAAGCTTCTGACACGGGCAAACCTGCGCCAATGGCAGCGGCCATCGGTTCTTCAATGAGGTAAACCTCGGAAGCGCCAGCGCCCAAGGCAGATTCGCGAATGGCACGGCGCTCAACTTGGGTAGAGCCGCAGGGCACGCAAATGATGATGCGGGGGCTGGGTCTGAAGGTGCTGCGGGGGTGCACCATGCGGATGAACTGCTTGAGCATTTGCTCAGTGACCGTGAAATCGGCAATCACGCCGTCTTTCATGGGGCGAATGGCTTCGATGTTGCCAGGCACCTTGCCCAACATGGACTTGGCTTCGTGCCCCACCGCTTGCAAAACTTTTTTGCCTTGGGGGCCGCCTTCGTGGCGGATGGCCACGACGGAGGGCTCGTCTAGAACGATGCCTTTGTCGCGCACAAAAATGAGGGTGTTGGCCGTGCCCAAATCAATGGCCAAGTCGGTAGAAAAATAGCGGCGGAACGAACTGAACATAACAAATCCTAAGCAACTGCTGTCATGAGACTTGCGGCCAGCAGTTTGGGGGTCATTGAAGGGTGTAAATTGTGGGCTTGAACAAGCTTTTGTGGAGACCTTGCAGCGAACACACGATAATAACCGATCACTTGAAAAAAAATGCGAATTGAGACCCCTAAAGTGTGGGGTTCGAGGCGCCTGTCACGAGTCAATTATTTATGTC
>CAJCDH010000005.1 GCA_903961095.1 uncultured Burkholderiales bacterium
ATTGCTGTCTCGTCTTCAAATTCCATTTGAAACAGCAGCACCCGACGTAGACGAAACACCCCTCAGCAACGAGTCCCCCAAAGACTTGGCAATGAGGCTGGCACTCGCGAAGGCTAGGGCAGTCGCTTTTAAAAACCCAGATGCAGTCGTGATTGGCTCTGATCAAGTAGCCGATTTAGAAGGAGTGCCCCTTGGCAAGCCTGGCAATCACATCAATGCCACCCTTCAATTGCAACGGATGCGCGGCAAAACCGTGATTTTTCAAACTGCCTTGTCAGTTGTTTGCCTTGCCACTGGTTATGAGCGCACTGATTTGGCAGCGGTCAAAGTCAAGTTTCGGCTTTTATCTGACTCGGAAATAGAGTCTTACTTGTGCGCAGAGCAACCCTACGACTGCGCTGGCAGCGCCAAGAGCGAGGGCTTGGGCATTGCGCTTTTAGATGCCATCGAAAACGATGACCCTACCGCCTTAATTGGCCTGCCATTGATTCGAACCTGTCAAATGCTCAGAGAGGCAGGGATTAAATTGTGATGACATCCAATCAAACAAAATTGGGTCGACTTTTTTTGGTGCCTGCCCCACTCGACTTTGCTTGTGACCAAGAAACAGATCTGCGACAGGTGATGCCCTTGGGTACCATCACTGCGGCAGCCAATATCACTCACTGGGTTTGCGAAAACGCCAAAACTACTCGCGCCTACTTGAAGCGAATCGATGCCTGCGTGGCTTTGAAAGCCAGCATCCAAACGCAAATCATCACAGAGTTGCCAAGGCAAGTTCATAAAAAAGGGGATCATCTGGGCAGTTTCGATGCCAAGCCCTTGTTGGCTTGCACCTTAAAAGGCGAAGACATAGGCCTGGCGAGCGAAGCAGGTATGCCTGCGGTCGCCGATCCTGGCAGCTCTGTTGTTCGAGCGGCGCATGAACTTGGTGTTCAAGTGATTGCACTGGTCGGACCTGTTTCGCTTTTGTTGGCATTGGCCAGCAGCGGCCTCAACGGACAAAATTTTGCGTTTGTAGGTTACCTGCCGCAAGAGCCCCAAGATCGCGCCAGAAGAATTAAAGAATTAGAACATTTGGCTTTAAAGACGGGGCAAACTCAACTCTTCATTGAGACTCCCTACCGAAATGCAGCCTTGTGGTCATCTCTGGTTCAGACTTTACAACCCAATAGCCGACTGGCATTTAGCAGCGGCCTGACATTGCCAAGCGCTGTCAATCAAAGTTTGACCACGCAGCAGTGGCGAAAGTTGACATCTGGGGCAATGCCTGAGGGCTTGAACAACCAAACCCCTGCCGTATTTGCAATTGGTGCTTAAGCCATCTTCGCGAGCACGCTTCGGTGCTTTGTCAAAATAGACAATTAGCGAATCACTGCTGCTGAGCGCATGGCTTTCCAAGCACCCTCGCCCATGGCTGCGCCAAAGCGCTTGACCAAACGCTCTGCGACGTTGTCGTGGCGAGAATAGTCAACCAACTCTTCGGCTTTCACCACATCCCGGGCTACTTGATCAAGGCTGCCAAAATCATCTGCCAAGCCAAGCTCCACCGCTTGTTGGCCAGTCCAAAACAAGCCACTGAACATCTCTGGAGTCTCCTTCAAACGATCGCCGCGTCCTTTTTTGACAACGGCAATAAACTGCGAATGAATGTGATTCAGCATCGACTGCGCATGTTTTCTTTGGGCCTCAGTCTGAGGACTAAAGGGATCTAAAAATCCTTTGTTTTCACCCGCTGTCATCAGCCGTCTTTCAACGCCTAGCTTGTCCATCAAGCCCGTAAAACCAAAGCCGTCCATGAGCACGCCAATGCTGCCAACAATGCTGGCCTTGTTGACATAAATTTTGTCTGTCGCTGCTGCGATGTAGTAAGCGGCCGATGCACAAGACTCCTCAACAACGGCATAAATTGGCTTTTGATGAATGCCCCTCAAACGCACAATTTCATCGCTGATGATGCCGGCCTGGACAGGACTTCCACCTGGGGAATTGATGAGCAATACCAAGCCCTTTGAACCCGTGTCTTCTAAAGCAGCACGCATCGAAGCCACCACACTTTCTGCACTGGCATCAGCACCCTCTGCAATTTCACCCTTGATATTGACCAACGCGGTATGCGGCGTGGTGATGGTTGTAGAAGTTTGATTGTGAGACAAAACTTGCCACATGACCACCACCCAAAATAGGAACCAGCCCAAGCGCAAGCCCACTTTCCAGCGACGTGCAACTTGCTGCTCCTTCAAATTGGCATTCACCAAATCGGAAAGCATTTGACGCTCCCAGTTTTGCGCCGAACTTTGACTGGCGGCGCTTGCAGAAGACGCCACTTGGGTGCCAGTGAGGTTGCGATCTGCTTGGGATGAATCAGTATTTTCGGAGCTCATGAGAAATCAAAGGGTTTTAAATTGAACTCAGTATGCCAGTGAACCACACCGCCTTGTTCAGACAAGGTGATTGGAATCAATCCACCATGACAAGGGCCGCCTGCACAGGCACCAGAATCGGGGCGATACAAGGCGCCGTGGGTAGAGCAGATGAGGAATTGTCCTGTGGTATCAAAAAAACGATTCGGCTGGAAATCCATTTCCATCGCAACGTGGCTACACCGATTGAGATAGGCATGCACCGAGCCCTTGAAGCGGATGGCAAATGCTCGGCAGGTTTGTCCGCCGTAAATAACATCAAAAGGAACCGCCAAGCCCCCGTCTGTCAAATCGCTTGAATTGCACAAAGGCATTGCTTCGCTCATGTCCTCACCCTCACCAAACTGATTTTGTGTTTGTTGCTGAATTTTAAATGCCTCTTAGAAGAGGCCTTTTTTAAGCGTTTTCAAGTAACCAATGGCGCAATTCACTGACTGAATGCGCTATGAAGCTTGGTTTCAAAGCTTGAAACGCTGAAGGCTCATGGGCCCCATAACTCACACCTACACTGGCACATCCCGCATTCAGGGCCATTTGCAAATCATGGGTAGTGTCACCAATCATCAAGGTGCGCTCTGGTTCGACCCCAAACTCCCGCATGAGCTCGTGCAACATGAGCGGGCTGGGTTTACCTGCAGTTTCATCGGCCGTCCGAGACGCATCGAACACACCCTTTAAATCAACATCATGCAAGGCTTCGTTCAAACCTGCTCGACTTTTTCCAGTTGCAACGCTTAACCAATGATGACGCGCTTTCAGTTCTGCCAACATGGGCAAGACGCCATCAAAAAGAATGAGGTCGTTTTGATGGGCAGTGTAGTGATGGCGGTAACGTTGGCCAAGCTCTGGGTACTTTTCGACGGGCACATCTGGTGCTGCATGTGCCAGTGCTTGCATCAATCCCAAGCCAATGACATAGGAGGCGGCTTCACGTGTGGGTTCCTGGCCACCCACATCCACTACGGCTCGCTGAATGCACCTTGTGATGATGGCTGTTGAGTCAAAGAGGGTGCCATCCCAATCGAAGGCAATCAGATCAAACTGACGGGGGCGTAGACTTGGATTTGACATGGTTGACGTACAGTTGTAATTCTGGGGGCAGATTTGAAGTCAGCTCAACACGCTTACCCGTTGCTGGATGCGTAAATTGCAGGTGCCATGCGTGTAAGAACATGCGTTTGAGGCCCTGTTTTTGAAGCGCCTTGTTCCATTCGAAATCGCCGTATTTGTCGTCGCCAGCGATAGGGTGTCCCTGAGAAGCTAGGTGCACTCTGATTTGATGGGTTCGACCGGTCTTGATGGTCACCTCTAACAAGGTACAACCGGCCAAACGCTCGGCCACTTTGACCAAACTAATGGACCGCATGCCATCGGGATCCTCATTGGAAGTGACCCGCACTCGGCGCTCGCCATCTGGCAACAGGAACTTATGCAGTGCGTTGTCGATGACCTTGAGCTTTTCTGGCCAGCTACCTTGCACAAGAGCCAAGTAGGTCTTTCCCGTTTCCCGCTCCCTGAACTGGTCTTGGACATGTTTCAGGGCACTTCTTTTCTTGGCAACCAACAAAATGCCGCTGGTTTCTCGGTCAAGCCTGTGCACCAATTCAAGCAACTTAGCCAAAGGACGCGCTTGCCGAAGTTGCTCAATGACCCCAAAGCTGATGCCTGAGCCACCATGAACAGCGACACCCGCTGGTTTATCGATGGCCATCAAAGCGTCGTCTTCTAGCAACAGAGGGAATTCACGTCCTGGTGCAGGCCGGGCTTCTTTTTCGGCCACTTTGTCTGAAATTCTGAGGGGCGGGAGTCGGACCACATCGCCAGTTTCAATTCGAGAGTCTGCCGAGGCCCGACCTTTGTTGACTCTGACTTCGCCACTTCGAATGATTCGGTAGACGTGGGTTTTGGGGACACCCTTAAGGTGCCGAATGAGAAAGTTGTCCAAGCGTTGGCCGGCCGACTCTTCGTCGACAGTGAGCCATTTCACCTCCAAACCTGAATTTGTGGGGGAAGTGGTAGCCGATTTTGTGGCTTCGGGCCCTATAATGCGATTCACCGGCGTTGTGCTGTAAGTGGTTGATTTGAATAGAAATGAATTCCTGATGACAGGAGTTTAATTCACTCTCCATCTACTGACGCCGTAAGTTCGATGCCGCCATGAGCGAAATTTGCAGACTGAAGGCCAGGGCCAACAGTGGCAAATCACCTTTTTGGCTGGACCGATGCTTTGAAACCCAGATACGGAATATTTTTATTCAGTAGCTTTTCAGCTACTGAACGGATTGAATCGAAATGAGTGTGTTGTTTGGATCTTTGCTGTCTTTCTTGCAGTGGCTTTTTGCGCCACTCGAGACACCATCGCCTGCGCGCACCCACAACCTCGAATCTTCCACGCGCCCCTTTCCACATTCGAGCGACACATTTGCGCCCATGAATGTCGGAATCCTTTGGCAATTCCCTTCGTTTCGAACGTCAGTCTCGGCACCGTTGGCTCCTTAAGAGCTGGTTGTTAAACAGGTGATCCGGCCCCAACGCCACATTTGGCGGGGTTTGTTTTGCTGACATATTGAAAAGAAGGGACGCATCATGAAACGGATGCTGATCAACGCCACACAGGCTGAAGAACGCCGCTTGGCCATCGTCGATGGACAAAAACTCCTCGACTACGAAATTGAAATTGAAGGCCGCGAGCAGCGCAAGGGCAATATCTACAAAGCGGTTGTCACTCGCGTCGAACCCTCACTCGAAGCCTGCTTTGTAGACTACGGTGAAGAGCGTCATGGCTTCTTGCCTTTCAAAGAAATCTCGCGTCAATACTTCGCCGAAGGCGTTCCTGTTAGCCAAGCTCGCATCAATGATGTCATTCGAGAAGGCCAAGAACTCTTGGTTCAAGTGGAAAAAGAAGAACGAGGCAACAAGGGCGCTGCCCTCACTACCTTCATCAGTTTGGCTGGCCGTTATGTGGTCCTGATGCCCAACAACCCGCGTGGCGGTGGTGTGAGCCGTCGCATTGAAGGTGATGACCGAGCTGAGCTTAAAGAGGCCATGGACCAGTTGGAGTACCCCAAAGGGATGTCCATCATTGCCCGCACCGCAGGTATTGGTCGCAGCGCACCAGAATTGCAATGGGACTTGAACTATTTGCTCAAGTTATGGTCTGCCATTGATGGCGCGACACAGGGTGCCAAAGGCGCATTCCTCATTTACCAAGAATCCAGTCTGGTCATTCGCGCCATTCGCGACTACTTCAACAGCGACATTGGCGACATCCTGATCGACACCGACGACATCTACGAACAAGCTCAGCAGTTCATGAGCCACGTGATGCCCGAATTTGCTCCCCGTGTGAAGCGCTACCGTGACGATGCACCTCTGTTCAGTCGCTTCCAAATTGAGCACCAAATTGAATCTGCCTATGCACGCACAGTGCAACTGCCGTCTGGCGGCGCCATTGTGATTGACCATACTGAAGCTTTGGTTTCAGTCGACGTCAACTCAGCTCGCGCTATCAAGGGCGGCGACATTGAAGAAACCGCTACACGCACCAACCTCGAAGCCGCCGACGAAGTGGCCCGCCAAATGCGCTTGCGCGATTTGGGTGGCCTGATCGTCATTGACTTCATTGACATGGAAGAATCGCGCAATCGCCGAGACGTCGAAAATCGCTTGCGCGATGCTTTGCGCCAAGACCGTGCTCGTGTTCAGTTTGGCTCGATCAGCAAGTTTGGCCTCTTAGAAATGAGCCGTCAGCGTCTGAAGCCAGCCTTGTCCGAAGGCTCTTCAATCCCTTGCCCTCGTTGTGGCGGCTCAGGCCATGTTCGCGACACCGAAAGCTCGGCTTTGCAAATTTTGCGCATCATCCAAGAAGAGTCCATGAAGGACAACACAGCTGCAGTGCACGCCCAAGTGCCTGTGGAAGTCGCCTCATTCTTGCTGAACGAGAAGCGCCCTGAGATTGCTAAGATTGAATTGAAACAGCGCATCAATGTGTTGCTGGTTCCCAATAAATCTATGGAAACTCCGCACTACAAGCTTGAGCGTTTGAAGCACGACGACCCACGTTTGGACAACATTGAAGCCAGCTACACCATGGCCGAAGAAATGGAAGATCCAACCACCGTGACGCGTCGTTCGCAAGAACCGACCAATCGCCAAACGCCAGTGATCAAGGGTGTTCTACCCGACGCGCCGGCACCAGCTGCCTTGCCAAAACCAGAAGCCGTCAAGTCAAGCAACACTGAACCTGCTCAAGCTACAACCACCACGCCAAGCGGCGGTGGTTTCTTTGCTTGGTTAAAGCGATTGTTTGGCGGCCAAGCTGAAGTTCAAACCCAAGCTGAACCCGCCAAAAATGTTGGTAAACGCGGCGAGCGTCCAAGCAAAGAAGGCGAACGAAACGAACGCGGAGATCGAAATGGCGATCGAAATGGCGATCGCCGTCGGGGCGGCCGAGGCGGTCGCCGGGGTGATCGCAACGAGCGCAATGACGCTGTTTCAACAGAACGCACTGAAAAGACAGAGCGCAATGACAATACCGAAACACGCACACAACGCGAAAACAGTGGCAACCGTCGAAACGACCGTTCCGGTCAACGGGGTGACAGAGCCGAACGCGGTGAGCGCAGAGACAACGCAAATGGCAACAACTCAGCGGTCGACACCCAAGCTGTCAGCGCCGAGGGTTCAGAGTCAAACCCAACAGAACAGCGTAACGAAGCTCGTTCTGAAAGAGCGCCACGTGGTGAGGGTAGACGCGAGCGGGGTGAAGGTCGTCGCGAACGTGGTGAGCGTCGCAACAACGAGAATGGTCGCCCAAATGGCGCCAATGAAAACTCTGAGAATCTAGGACCAGCGCAAGCTGAGTTGAATTACAACAACGACAGTCAGTCGAATGCTCAAACAGAAGCCACTGCTCAAGATGGTGAACGTCAAGAGGGCACAAACGCCACACCAGAACGCAGAGAGCGTCGCTCGCGCGATCGTTATGGCCGTGACCGCAGAGAACGCAGTGCCAACACAGACAGTCACGCTGGCGACAATTCGCAAGCAGAGGCAACTG
Organism: uncultured Burkholderiales bacterium; assembly: GCA_903961095.1. Classification (GTDB taxonomy): domain Bacteria; phylum Pseudomonadota; class Gammaproteobacteria; order Burkholderiales; family Burkholderiaceae_C; genus Limnohabitans_A. Next base: position 7,483 of record CAJCDH010000005.1, read on the forward strand.
CCGTAGAAAGCTCAGCACAAGAGGATGCGCCTGTCACACGCTCCTACTTTGAACGTGCTGCAAGCTCCGAAACTTCTGCGACTTCTGCCACTTCTACCTCATCCAATGCAAATTCTGGCTCTTCGACCATCCAAGCAAACACTTCAGCAGTGTCGACAGCGCAAACAGCGTCGGTGCCTGAAGCAAACTCTGCCGCCAAAGTCAATGTCGCAGGCTTACCCAAAGTTCAAACCTTTGAATTGCCTATCGCAAGCTTGATGCAAGTTGCAGAAAGCTCTGGTTTGCAATGGGTCAATTCTGATCCCCAGAAAATTGCACAGGTTCAAGCGGCAATTGCTGCAGAACCCAAACCCGTGCACGTCCCCCGTGTAAGACCACCTGCGGTGGTTCTTGACGAAGGACCGTTGGTCTTGGTGGAAACACGCAAAGACTTAAGCGAGATGAAACTGCCCTTCTAATCAACGCAAAAAAAAAGGACCTTGGGGTCCTTTTTTTCAATCCATTGCAGCTTTCTTCAAGGCTGCCACAGCGGCCTGAAGATCTTCTCTCTGCTCTGCAAGTTCTGCCAATGAGCGCCATGCTTGCCTTCTGAGTCCAGGATCCCCTAAAGCAGGCGCAGCTTGTGTGAGTAAAACTTGCGCCTTGCCCCAGAGTTGTCGTTTTTGGCACAAACGACCCGCCAAATATTGCAACAGTGATTCACGCGGATTGGCTTTTTGAG
>CAJCDH010000006.1 GCA_903961095.1 uncultured Burkholderiales bacterium
ATGGAGCGCTTTTATGGGCTCCTTTGGCCGATGCTGCGAATCTCGGCCCTGTTGGTGGCTGCGCCCATTTTTTCATTGCGCGCACTCAACTTGCGGGTTCGCATTGTGCTCGCCATGGCCATCACTTGGTTGGTCTATCCACTTCACGATTGGCCTGTCATTGATCCCCTCTCGCCCGGTGGTCTCTTAGAAATTTGCAACCAACTCATGATTGGCATGCTGATGGGGCTCATGCTTCAAGTGATCACGGCAGCCATTGTGGTGGCTGGTCAATCTATTGCCAATGCCATTGGTCTTTCAATGGCCACCATGATTGACCCCAACATGGGCAATGTGCCCGTCATCTCACAATTCTTACTGGTCATGTCCACCCTTATTTTTGTGGGGCTGGGTGGCCACGCCTTGCTTCTGAGCTTGGTGGTTGAGAGCTTCAACAGCCTGCCCATTGGCAGCAACCTCATGAGCGCTGAAGCCATGAAGCATGTCATTGCTTGGAGCTCCATGCTGTTTTTAGGCGCCTTGCTCACTGCATTGCCCGTCATGGTGGCACTGCTGTTCATCAACATTGGTTTGGGTGTGGCCACTCGCGCTGCACCCAGCTTGAATATTTTTTCCGTCGGATTTCCAGCGATGGTGTTTGCCGGTTTCGGCGTGCTCATTTTGGCCTTGCCCAGCATTGGCGCACGCATTCAATGGCTGTGGTTGCAGGGCTTCTTTCAAGTCCGCGCCTTGGTCGGAATTACGTAAAGGAGATCAAGCATGGCTGAAAACTCCGGCGCCGAACAAACCGAAGAGCCGACGGCACGAAAACTTCGCAACGCCCGCGATGATGGCCAAGTTGCGCGCTCGGTAGAGCTCCCTGCAGCCGCCGTCACCATTGGCGCCATCTTGGCCATGTTCATGATGGGAAGTTATTGGCTCAAACAAGTGGCCGAAATTTTTGCATCTGGCTTTAAGTTCGACCGCAAATCTTTAGACAACCCCGACTTGATGGTGACCACATTTGCACATCACCTGGGTGAGAGTTTTTTACTCATCGTTCCGGTCCTTTTGGTAACAGCCGTCTTGGCTATCCTGTCCAGTGGCGCCACTGGCGGCTATCTCTTTTCTTTGAAAAGCATTCTGCCTAAGTTCAGCAAACTGAGTTTGCTGTCTGGCTTTAAACGCATGTTTGGCGCTCACGCCGCTGTTGAATTGTTAAAAGCCATTTTGAAGTTCACTTTGGTAGCCAGCGTTCTTTGGGCGCTGGTGAGCAGACAAATGGACCAAATGATGCAGTTGGGTCAAATGGCCATCGAACCTGCATTGGCTGCAGCAGGATGGATGATTGGTGAGTCTGCCTTGTGGCTGTCTTTAAGTTTGCTGGTCATTGCCCTCATTGATGCGCCCTACCAAAAATACTCATTCATCAAGCGCATGCGCATGACCAAGCAAGAGGTCAAAGATGAAATGAAAGACATGGAAGGCAACCCTGAAATCAAGCAGCAAATTCGCAGACGTCAGCGCGAAATGGCCAACAACCGAATGCTTGAAAAAGTCAAAGATGCAGATGTGGTCATTACCAACCCAGAGCACTTTGCAGTGGCCCTGTCTTATGATCCCACCGGCGATGGGGCGCCTATTTTGCTGGCCAAGGGCACAGACATTATGGCTGCACGCATTCGCGAAGAGGCTCAAAAGCATGGCGTTGAAATGTTTGCAGCCCCGCCACTTGCACGAGCCCTTTATTTCAAAACAGAGCTGGACCATCCAGTTCCCGAAGCCTTGTATCTGGCCGTTGCGCAAGTGATTGCCTATGTGTTTAGCCTGGCAGATGTGCGCCCTGGCGTGGCGCCTATGCAAAAACCACAACCCAAAGTCCCTGCCTCCATGCAATTTGATGCTGACGGCAAATTGATGACCACCTAAAGACAGGAAGTGCTATGAGCGAAACGTCCCCATCCAACGAGCCCCTGATTATCAAGAGTGATCGCCCGCACGAGGTCACCATGCCCGAAGGCACCAACATCGCTGTGGGCAAAAAAGGCGAAGAAGGCACGCCAGCCGTGCGAAAAGTGCTGGCCGATCCCGATGAGCAATTGGTTGAACATTTGGTGATGGACGGTGGCATCAGTCAAACAGCCAATGAATCTCACAGCGTTCATGCGCAAGACCCCAATTACAAGGGCTATCAAACTGCCGCCGAGATGCCCGATCGCTTTGTTTCAAATGAAAAAGCTGCAGCTGTACCGCCGGCAGCACGCAAAACAGTCGATGTCTCCCAACTTGACAGCATCTTCAAGCCTCAAGAGAAAGCTGTTGCTGACGATGCTATAGAAAGTAAAGTTGCAATCGAAGAGATGGCAGACCAAATTTCAAAATCGATTTATCAAGCAGGGCCAGAAATGGACTTCCCTGCTCGCGTTATCAATATCAAAATCGAGAACGACCAGTTGCGTGCACGCCTGGAAAAGCTTGAGTAAAGGAACTTGCTATGAGCAATCAACCCACCA
>CAJCDH010000007.1 GCA_903961095.1 uncultured Burkholderiales bacterium
ACACGCCCTGCACAACCGCCTTGGCCTTCAAGCATTTTTGTTTCTTGTGTTTGCCATTTATTTCACCTGGTTGTGGTCCAAGGGTCAAACACTCGCCATGAAAACTTGGCACATTCGCGTGGTCGATACATCGGGTCAGCCTCTTACTCAAGCGCGCGCCCTATGGCGATATGTGCTCAGCTGGGTTTGGTTTTTACCGCCCGTCATCTTGGCTTACCCATTCAAACTTTCTCCGGCTGAAGTGGGCCTGTTGCTTATCGGCTGGGTTTTGCTTTGGGCTCTTTCAAGTCGTTTTCAATTGCGTAGACAATATTGGCATGACGTCTGGGCCGGAACGCAACTGGTGGATGTTCAAAAGAAACCCTGAAATCCACCGCCATCCTAGCGCCATGACCAATGACAATGTGAATCCCCAAAAGTCCCGAACGGGGCTATCGAGAATTTTTCACGCAGGTGGCTATTCTCTAGCTGGACTTAAAGCAGGCTGGGGTGAGACAGCTTTTCGTCAGGAAGCTTTGCTTGCCATTTTTCTCATTCCTACGGCCTTTTGGCTGGGTCAGACATGGGTTGAAGTGGCGCTTTTGTGTGGCTCGGTCATTTTTGTCATGGTGGTCGAACTACTCAACACCGGCATAGAGACTGCCATCGACCGAATTGGCACAGAATGGCATGCCCTGTCCAAACGTGCCAAGGACATGGGCAGTGCTGCTGTTCTTCTAAGCCTTCTTCTTTGTCTAGGCATTTGGGCTGCCGCCATTTGGAAGTACATGCATGGCTGATCCAAATTTTTCAATTTGCGTTTACTGTGGCTCCAAACCGGGCGATGAAGCAGCCTTCACAGAATCGGCCACGCAAGTGGGTCAGTGGATAGCCAAGCATGGCGGACAATTGGTCTATGGTGGCGGCAGAAATGGCTTGATGGGCCTTGTTGCTGACGCCACGTTAGCGGCAGGTGGCCGCGTGGTAGGCGTCATTCCCAGAGCCTTGGTCGAGAAAGAATGGGCCCATACAGGTTGCACAGAACTGCATGTGGTTGAAACCATGCACGATCGCAAAAAATTGATGGCCGAGCGAGCCGATGCATTTATCGCCCTACCCGGCGGCATTGGCACTTTTGAAGAGTTTTATGAAGTTTGGACTTGGCGTCAGTTGGGCTATCACAACAAGCCCATTGGTCTCTTAAATTTGAACGGCTACTACGACCCGATGTTGATGTTTCTTAACAGTGTTGTGAAGCATCAATTTATGGACACTTGGCAAATGGATTTAATTCAATCTGACACTGACGCCTCTAGATTGTTGCCAAGCCTGATACAAGCAGCTGGCTTGCCTACGCCCTTTTTGAGCCAGTCAATTTAAGACTTAGACAGCGTCGTCGTCCAACTCGCCAGTGCGAATGCGGATGACCTTCTCAACTGAGGTGACAAAGATCTTGCCATCGCCAATTTTGCCCGTCCGTGCCGCTTTCACAATGGCGTCGACACAGTTTTCTACGTCAGCGTCTTTCACAGCCACTTCAACTTTGACCTTAGGCAAAAAGTCGACAACATATTCGGCGCCGCGATACAACTCTGTGTGGCCCTTTTGACGTCCAAACCCTTTCACTTCCGTGACAGTGAGTCCAGTCACGCCACATTCAGCAAGTGCCTCACGCACCTCTTCAAGTTTGAATGGTTTGATGATGGCTGTGATTTGTTTCATGATTAAAGTCCAGTCGGAAAAAATTAAGCTCGAAATCGATTGGTAATAGGATAACGCCAATCCTTGCCAAAACTGCGGTGTGTGACACGAATTCCCACAGGAGATTGTCGGCGTTTGTACTCGTTGAGTTTGATGAGTCGAGTCACTTTCTCTACATCGGCCATTTCAAAGCCATCGGCCACTAAGGCATGAATGCCCTCGTCGTTTTCCATGTACCTTTGAACGATGGCATCGAGTACTTCATAAGGCGGCAAACTGTCTTGGTCTGTTTGATCGGCCCGCAGCTCTGCACTGGGCGGCCGCGTGATGATTCTCTCGGGTATAGGATTTTTGCCGGTGCCATAGGGATCATTTTGGTTGCGCCACTCAGCCAATTGAAAAACTTGTGTTTTGACCACATCTTTAATGACTGCAAAACCACCCGCCATGTCGCCATACAAGGTGCAATAGCCCGTGGCCATTTCGCTTTTATTGCCAGTGGTCAGCACAATGGCGCCTGTTTTGTTGGACATGGCCATGAGCAAAGTACCGCGCACTCGAGCCTGAATATTCTCTTCGGTGGTGTCTTCTGCAAGTCCTTTAAATTGATCTGCCAAGGCCAATTTAAAGCCCTCAAACAAGGGGGCAATGGCAATCTCATCGTATCTCACGCCAATTCGCTTAACCATGTCGCGTGAATCAATCCAACTGATGTCGGCGGTGTAGGGGGAAGGCATCATCACAGCATGAATTTTTTCTGCGCCGAGCGCATCAACAGCCAATGCCAAAACCAATGCTGAGTCGATTCCTCCTGAGAGGCCCAAAATGGCACTAGGAAATCCGTTCTTGCCTAAATAATCGCGAATGCCTAAGACCAGGGCGTGCCACAGGTCCTCTTGCCAAGAACCACCGCCCGAGACAACAGTTCCTGAAATTGTTAAGCCCTCCATGCTTGGGCTAGTCTGTACAGAGATTGATTGCAAGCACTCTTGAAATGCGGGTGCACGCGCTACCACTTCGGCTTTGGCATTGAGTGCAAAGGATCGACCTTCAAAAATAACCTCGTCTTGGCCGCCCACCAAATGTGCATAAACCAATGGCAAGCCACACTCTAGAACCCGTTGACCCATTTGAACTTCGCGCTCGAGTCCTTTGCCCACATGAAAAGGAGATGCGTTCAATACAAGCAACAATTGAGCACCTGCTTCCCGCGCTTTCTCTGCAGGTCTTTCAAACCAGGCGTCCTCACAAATGAGCAGGCCCAACTTGATGCCATCGACCTCAAAAACACAGGGCTCGGATCCGGAAGTGAAGTAGCGTCGTTCGTCAAAGACTTGATAATTGGGCAACTCTTGTTTGGCGTAGGAGGCAATTACTTGGCCTTCGCACAACACGCTAGCTCGGTTGAAGCGTTTTGTAACGGACACACTTCGACTTTGAATACCCCCGCCCTCTGGATGTCCCACCACAACATGCAAGCCTTTTAACCCAGCCAACTCTCGGGCCACTGTTTTCAGGGCATCATCGCAGGCATCGATAAAAGCGGGTCGAAGCAAGAGGTCCTCGGCAGCATAGCCGCAGATGGCCAATTCAGGGCTTAAAACCAGCCTTGCGCCTTGGCTATAGGCCGTGCGTGCAGCGTCGATCATTTTGCGAGCGTTGCCCGGCATGTCGCCGACGACGAAGTTAAGTTGGGCAATACAAAGTTGAAGGGTCATACAGGTGAAGGAATTCAATTCCAACAATTATGTCATTGAGGTGCAGGATTCGATGCACGATGT
>CAJCDH010000008.1 GCA_903961095.1 uncultured Burkholderiales bacterium
CAGCATGCGAATGACACCCAAGGCATGGCGGCGCAAAGCAAAGGGGTCTTTGTCGCCACTGGGCAAATTGCCAATGCCAAACATGCCCACCAAGGTTTCGAGTTTGTCGGCCAGTGCCACCACCAAGCCGACCTTGTTGCGCGGCAATTCGTCACCCGCAAAGCGCGGACGGTAGTGGTCTTCAATGGCGTCAGCAATGTCAGTGCTCAAGCCATCGTGGCGCGCATAGTAGCCGCCCATGATGCCTTGCAACTCAGGAAACTCACCCACCATGTCGGTGAGCAAATCGGTTTTGGCCAACTGTGCAGCGGTGTCGGCAGCTTGCGCCAACTCCTTGCCTCCTAAGGCCTGACCCAAAGCTTTGGCAATGCCGCGCACACGCGCCATGCGCTCGCCTTGCGTACCCAGTTTGTTGTGATAAACCACTTTGTTGAGGCCTTCAACGCGCGAGGCCAAGGTTTTCTTGCGGTCTTGGTCGAAGAAGAATTTGGCGTCGGCCAAACGCGGGCGCACCACACGTTCGTTACCGCCAATGACCGCACTGGCGTCGGCCGGTGAAATGTTGCTAACCACCAAAAATTGATGGGTGAGCTTGCCTTGCGCAGTGAGCAGCGGAAAATATTTTTGATTGGCCTTCATGGTCAAAATCAAACATTCCTGCGGCACTTCCAAAAACTGTTTTTCAAATTCGCAGATGAGCACATTGGGGCGCTCCACCAACGCAGTGACCTCGTCTAGCAAGGCTTCGTCTTCAATGGCTTTGGCGCCACCGCCTACTTTGGCGGCGGCTGCATGGAGTTGCTTGACTATTTCTGCTCGGCGCTCTGCAAAGCTGGCAATGACGGCGCCATCGCGCGCCAGCGTGGCGGCATAACTGTCTGCATCTTGAATGATCAAGGGCGACACATTGGCTTCAAATCGGTGGCCATGCGTTTGCTGACCAGCCTTCAAGCCCAAAGTTTGAATGGGCACGACTTGCGAGCCATGCAAGGCCACCAAGCCATGTGCAGGCCGCACAAAATTGACGCTGGTCCAACCTGGCAATTCGCAATCGGTTTCCAACTGGTAGGTCATGACTTTGGGAATGGGCAATTTGGACAGCGCCTCGTCCAAAGCCTTTTGCAAACCTTGTAGCAGTGTGGCGCCTTTGGCCACGCTGTCGTAAAACAAAGCTTCTGCTTTGCCATCGGGCGCGCGCTTTAGCGACGCCACCAGCTCAGAAGGATTTGAAACGTCGGCACCGATGGCTTGCAATTTTTTAAGCAAGGCGCTTGTGGCGTTGCCACTGGCATCCAGGCCCACGCTGACCGGCATGAGTTTTTGCTGCACCGCTTTGTTGTCGGCTTGCGCCGCCACTTGCGTGACATGCGCTGCCAAACGGCGAGGCGAAGCGAAGGGCGTGACCTGTGAGTTGGCGGCGGTGAGGCCTGCATCGCGCAATTGCTCAAACAGCACGTTGGCAAAAGACTCGCCCAATTTTTTGAGCGCCTTGGGGGGCAACTCTTCTACAAACAATTCAACCAGCAGGTTTTGATGTGTCATTTTTATTCTTGCCTTCAGGCAGCCTTCTTGCTCAAGGCGTTCAACTGCTCAACCCACTCACGAGGCGCCATGGGAAAGCCCAAGCGCTCGCGACTTTCCCAATAACTTTGCGCCACAGCGCGCGCCAAATTGCGAATGCGGCCAATGTAGGCCGCACGCTCAGTGACGCTGATGGCACCGCGCGCATCGAGCAAATTGAAGGTGTGCGCCGCTTTAAGCACTTGCTCATAAGCGGGCAAGGCCAGTTGAGTGCCAATCAGATGCTGCGCTTGTTTTTCGTAGGCAGAGAAAGCGGTGAACAAGAATTCGACATCAGAGTGCTCGAAGTTGTAAGTCGATTGCTCTACTTCGTTTTGGTGATACACATCGCCATAGCTCAAAGTGTCGGTCCACTTCAAGTTGTAAACGTTGTCAACACCTTGAAGGTACATGGCCAAGCGCTCAAGGCCATAGGTAATTTCGCCGGTAATGGGTTTGCAATCGATGCCGCCCACTTGCTGGAAGTAGGTGAACTGCGTCACTTCCATGCCATTGAGCCAAACTTCCCAGCCTAGACCCCAAGCACCCAAAGTTGGATTTTCCCAATCGTCTTCGACAAAACGAATGTCGTTCTTTTTAAGGTCAAAACCCAAAGCTTCGAGCGAGCCCAAATACAAATCCAAAATGTTGGAAGGTGCTGGCTTGAGCACCACTTGGTATTGGTAGTAGTGCTGCAATCGGTTGGGGTTCTCACCATAGCGGCCATCTTTAGGACGACGGCTAGGTTGCACATAAGCCGCCTTCCATGGCTCGGGGCCAATGGCGCGCAAGAAGGTAGCGGTGTGCGAAGTACCTGCGCCGACTTCCATGTCATAGGGTTGCAACAACGCACAGCCTTGAGCGTCCCAGTAAGACTGCAGTTTCAAAATAATTTGTTGGAAGGTCAACATGGCTTAAAAAAGAGAGGGCCCCCAAACAGCGGCGGCAACCCTTGATTTTAAAGCGCTCGCAAGCCAGAGCGCCGAGAAAACACACCTAAAACCAGAACAATTGCGAGGCAAAGCCACCAAAGTGGCGCCAAGCCCCATTGAGATGTCCATTGGGCATAGGGCGTGAGGCCAGATCGCCCTTCAAACTCAATGTCCAAGGTGCCGCGCGTGTAGGGCGGCAAAGATGCTAAGACCAAGCCTTTGGCATCGACCAAGCCAGTTAAGCCCGTGTTGGTAGCGCGAACAATGGGCCTTTGAAACTCCATGGCGCGCATGCTAGAAATGGCCACATGTTGGGCAATGGCCGTGGTTTCGCCAAACCAAGCCAAATTGCTCATGTTGACCAAAACGGTGGGCGCTTCATCGGGCTTGGCAAAGTAGCGCGCTACTTCTTCACCAAACAAATCTTCATAACAAATTTGAGGCAGCAAACGCTGGCCTTGCCATTTGAAAACGCCGGAGGGGGCTCGGTCTTGCGCAAAGTCGCCCAATGGCATGTTCATCATGCGCACAAACCACTGAAAAAAGGGCGGCACATATTCGCCAAATGGCACCAAGTGCAGCTTGTCATAGCGGTAATTGATTTCGGCGGGGCCAAGTGTGAGCACAGAATTGCTGTAGCCCACGCCCGACCCGCCCATCGGAATTCCCACCATGGCAACTTGCGCTGTGCCTGGCAACTGCCCCTGTGCACTGATGGGGGCATATTTGTCTTTGAGCACTTGCCAATAGGCGGGTGAGAGTTGTTGGGGCAAAACAGGAATGGCTGTTTCGGGTGTGACCAAGAGTGGCTCAGAATTGGCCAGCAGTTGCTCTGCATACCAAGCCAAGGCTTGCTTCACGCCTTGGCCTGGTATGAATTTTTCGTCTTGGGGAATGTTGCCTTGAAGCAGTCGCACTTTCAGTTTGCCTGCGGCTTGCGTGAGGTTGGGCGCAGCATGTTGAAGGCCCATGGGAACAAATACCGACACCACGGCCAAGCTCAATGCCAACATCAGCCAAGCCTTTGTTCTACCGGTCATGAAGCTTGAAATGAGGAGCGGCACACCCATGGCCACACAGGCGGCGATGGCGCCAATGCCATAAACACCAATCCACGGTGCATAGCCCGAAAGCGTACTTTGCAAGTGCGCATAACCGCCAGCACCCCAAGGGAAACCCGTGAAAAGTTGGCCGCGGCAAAGCTCAGCCAAAGTCCAGAGTGCACCGAACAATAAGATGCCTGCCAAAGCTTGTTTGAACTCGGTCATGGCCACGCTCATGCGCAACATGAAGGGCATGTGCCTGTCCGAATTTTGTCTGGCATTGCGCCCCTCACTCAGCCTTGCCGACAAAACCCAACGCCTAAACAACGCCACCCAAATACCGCCCGCTGCCGCAAAATACAAAGACAAGGCGGCGGCCAACAGCAGCACAGCCAAGGCAGAAAGCCAAGACGGCAAGCCACCGTAACGGTGCATCGACACATACAACCAGCCCCAGGTAGCGGCCATGGCACTGCATGCAAACACGGCACTCCATAACGCACCCTGTCGCCATAACAATTGATTTGAGGGTGTTGCTTGAAGGCTGGCTGCAGGGCGGGCTGTGTCGGTTTCTTGCGCGGCCAATTGCAACAAGAGCGCTGCTAAAACTCCCAAGCTGACACACTGCAAAAGACCTGAGCTTAGGTTGGCCACACCCAACCAATTGCCCAGCACAGAGGCGGGCCAAGCCATCGAAAAACCATGCGCCACACCCGCTGCAACTGACAGGGCCAGGCGCCACATGTTCATTATTTTTTCAAGTGCGAGGTGGGTGAGACTTTGAACCATCGCACTGCGCCAGCGCGCGTGTGCAGAACGACAAAATCCAAGCCCGACAAGCTGAACTTTTCACCGCGTTTGGGCACATGCCCCATCTCGTGTGCGACCAGTCCGCCAATGGTGTCGAAGTGGTGGTTTTCCTCATCGACCACTTCTGGATTGAGCTTGACGCCAAAGGCTTCCGAGACACGCTCTAGCGAGGTGTCTCCGCTCACTCGATAAGTTTGATCGGCCAAACCAAAGATGTCACCGGCCTCTTCTTCAATGTCAAACTCATCTTCAATTTCGCCCACAATTTCTTCGAGAACATCTTCAATGGTAATCAGCCCAGCGGTGCGGCCAAACTCATCGATGACAATGGCCAAGTGTTGTCGGTTATCGCGAAACTGTCGCAGCAAATCGTTCAGGCCTTTGCTCTCGGGCACAAACACTGCCGGCCTGAGCAAAGCGCGAATGTTGAGTTCTGGTGCACGCTGTAGCTTTAACAAGTCTTTGGCCATCAAGATGCCAATGATGTTTTCTCGGTCGTCTTCGTAAACTGGAAAGCGCGAATGTGCTGTGTCAATCACTTGGTGCAGCAGTTCGTCAAAGGGCGCGTCAATGGACAACAAATCCATGCGTGGCGCGGCCACCATCGCGTCACCTGCTGTCATGTCCGCCATGCGAATCACGCCCTCGAGCATGAAGCGACTTTGGGCATTGATAATTTTGTTGTCTTCGGCTTCGACTAGCGTTTCGATGAGTTCATCTTTGGAGTCGGGTCCTGGGTGGAGGAACTCTGCCAGTTTTTGCAAAAAAGAGCGTTTATCTTCACGTCTATCTTCACGTTTATCTTCACGTTCATTCAAGCGCGCAGGGTGAGGGTCAGACACAGTAGGAGAGGCATCAAGCCGTTGTTGCACAGCCTCTAGGATAGCGGATTAAACGCTAGATTTGTGACGCGATTCTCGAACACCTTGACGAACTTCCTGCAAGGTGGTGAGCAGTTGTGCGAATTGTTGGGCGCGGGACTTGATTTGAAAGTCCAAATCGGCCATGCCCTCTTCAATCAATTCGTTCACTTGGCTGTCTATGTTGGCCACTGGCAGGGTTAAGTAAGCGTCACTTTCGCTGCCCTCTCGCTGCACCCTAGCGCCCGACTTTCTGGCTATTTTGAGCATGGGCGTGTTTTCGCTCAAAGCATGGATGAACAACAAGGCAACGCCCTCATTGCGAGCATGCACCACAGCCCGCTCAAACAAGCGCGCGCCCAAGCCACGGCCCCGCAATTTCAGGTCGACGGAGACGCCAAACTCGGCGCAAGTCGCCCATTGCGGGTCTGCAGAAAATGCCACATGGGCCATGGCCATGATTTCCAAGCGCCGATTGAATACCCCATAGATGTCATCGCGTCCAAAATCTAGTTTGGCGACGTAATTCTCAATTTGTTCGTCGGTTGCGGTATAGCCAAAACGCAAGTAGCGGTCTTGCGGGCTCAAACTTTTTAAATGCGCACTGATTCGCGGGCGGTGCTTGCTGCTCAAAATGCGGATAGGGATCCACCGCATCCAGCGACGCCAGAGAGATTTTGTGAGTGCAGCAAATTGAATCATAGGGTTTACCCTCATTCTTGCACATGTATTGGCTTTTGTCTCTGTTTTAAACCATTGAGGGTGTTAATTTACTTTGTCGCTTAGGGGACGAAAATGCCCTTTCGAATTGCACGTCAGGGGTAATGCCTCATGGCAACAGCACAGCGGATTGACGACAATATCGGCATTCCGAGGAGCAGTACATGGACAAGATTTGGCTGAATAATTACCCCGCCAACGTGAAGCACGAGATCGACCCCAACGAGTATGGTTCGTTGACCGACTTACTCAACCAGGCCTTTCAAAAGCATGGCGACACACCGTTTTCTGTTTGCATGGAAACGTGGATGTCTTATCGAGAATTAGACCAACTGTCTCAGGCTCTGGGCGCTTGGTTTCAGGCGCAAGGCTTGCAACCAGGTACCCGCATTGCCTTGATGTTGCCCAATGTTCCCCAGTTTGCAGTCACCATGGCCGCCGTCTTGCGGGCTGGATACACCTGTGTCAATGTCAACCCTTTGTACACCGCCCGCGAGTTAGAACACCAATTGAAAGACTCTGGCGCATCTGCCATTGTGATTCTGGAAAACTTTGCAGCAACCCTGAGCGAAGTCATTGAACACACCCAAATTAAGCACACGGTGTTGGCATCGATGGGCGATTTGTTGGGGCCTTTTTATGGTCGCTGGATTACCTTTGCTGTTCGCCATTTGGCCAAAATGGTGCCTGAATTTGAATTGCCCTTGAGCGACAAGCACCAAGTGACTTCGTTCAAACAAGCGATTGCGGCGGGTCGCAACATGTCTTTCAAATCGGCCCCGCAATCGCTCGACGACATTGCATTTTTGCAGTACACCGGCGGCACAACAGGCTTGTCCAAAGGCGCTGTGCTAACCCATCGAAACATTGTGGCTGCCATTTTGCAAGCCGAAACATGGTTTGCACCGGCCCTTCAACGTTTGCCCGATTTGCGCAAAGTCAACAGCATTGCAGCCTTACCGCTGTATCACATCTTTGCCTTGACACTCTGCTTTTTGGCCATTCGCCAAGGCTCACACCTCACCTTGGTGCCCAACCCGCGTGACTTTGGCAAATTCATTGAGACCCTTAAAAAGCGTCCCTTCCACTTGCTGCC
>CAJCDH010000009.1 GCA_903961095.1 uncultured Burkholderiales bacterium
ATTTGCAGGCGGCTTGGGCAACGTTTGGACACGCGTTCGCGCTTTGGGCAGCCACATCAAGGGCACCAACGGCGAATCACAAGGCGTGGTGCCGATCCTCAAAGTGGTCAACGACACCGCTGTGGCGGTGAACCAAGGCGGCAAGCGCAAAGGCGCCGTCTGTACCTACCTTGAAACATGGCACCTCGACATTGAAGAGTTCCTAGAGTTGCGCAAAAACACCGGTGACGATCGCCGCCGCACGCACGACATGAACACGGCCAACTGGATTCCCGATTTGTTCATGCGCCGCGTCATGGAAAATGGCACTTGGACCTTGTTCTCGCCTTCCGACTGCCCCGATTTGCACGACAAGTTTGGCATTGCGTTCGAAAAAGCCTACGTGGCTTACGAGCAAAAAGCAGCTGCCGGCGAAATCAAGCCCAGTCGCACCATTCAGGCCAACGACCTGTGGCGCAAGATGCTCTCCATGCTGTTTGAAACAGGCCATCCTTGGATCACCTTCAAAGACGCTTGCAACATTCGCTCACCCCAGCAGCATGCTGGCGTGGTGCACTCGTCCAACCTGTGTACAGAGATCACTTTGAACACCAGCGACACCGAAACAGCGGTGTGCAACTTGGGTTCAGTCAACCTGCCACAGCACTTGATGGACGGCCCCAACGGCAAACAAATCGACCGCGCCAAACTGCAGCGCACCATCAAAACAGCCATGCGCATGCTCGACAACGTGATTGACATCAATTACTACGCAGTCAAAAAAGCACGTGACTCAAATATGCGCCACCGCCCTGTGGGCTTGGGCCTTATGGGCTTCCAAGACGCGCTCTATCAAATGCGCGTGCCTTATGCATCCCAAGAAGCCGTGCAATTTGCCGACACATCGATGGAAGCCATTTGCTACTACGCGTACTGGGCGTCTACAGAATTGGCTGCCGAGCGCGGCAAGTACTCCAGTTACCAAGGCTCTTTGTGGGACCAAGGCATCATGCCTTTGGACACCCTTGACTTGCTCCAAAAAGAGCGCGGTGGCTATGTAGAAGTCGACCGCAGCAGCACCATGGACTGGGATGCCTTGCGCAAGAAAATTGCCAAAGATGGCATGCGCAACTCCAACTGTGTGGCCATTGCGCCTACCGCCACCATCTCCAACATCATTGGTGTCGATGCCTGTATCGAGCCATGCTTTGGCAATTTGTCCGTCAAGTCCAACTTGTCTGGCGAGTTCACCATCATCAACAGCTACCTGGTTCGCGATTTGAAGCGCTTGGGTCTGTGGGATGACGTCATGGTCATGGACTTGAAACACTTCGACGGCTCACTGCGCCCCATCGACCGTGTGCCGCAAGAAATCAAGTCCTTGTACGCCACCGCCTTCGAAGTGGAAACCACTTGGATTGTGGAAGCTGCAGCGCGTCGTCAAAAATGGATTGACCAAGCACAGTCGCTCAACATCTACATGTCTGGCGCGTCTGGCAAAAAGTTGGATGACACCTACAAGTTGGCTTGGCTGCGTGGTCTCAAAACCACGTACTACCTGCGCACCATCAGCGCCACACACGCCGAGAAATCAACAGTCTCCAACAACCAAATGAATGCTGTGTCTTCTGGTTCTGTTGCAGGTGTTGCATCTGCATCGAAAGCATCTGCAGCACCGCAGTTTTCTGCAGTGCCTGCAACCGATGTGAAGTTCACAGCGATTGATGATGTAGGCTGCGAAGCTTGCCAATGATTTTTTTAATTTGAAAATTTAAAAAATTCAATTCAAGAAATCACAGCAAAGAAAATTGCGAATCTCTACAATTCAAGACGATGCAAAAGCACAACACTTCTTTGCGTGATTTCATTTCATTTCAAAACATTGCTTTGCATTTCTGCCGCAAGCTTTCATAATTAGAACATTGGAAATTTCTATGTTGTCCTGGGACGATTCATCTAAACCTGCGTTGCAACCTGCAATGCCAAGCTTCCCCCCAAGTGGTCCATCTGCCGACCGCTACGCCGATCTGTCTTCTTTCAACGCTGCGGCCTCTCACACCTCTGCCAGCCCCATCATGTCAGCGTCTACAGCCGCTGCACCAGCAGGTGTAGCTCGCCGCGTCAATGCGGCCGACAAGCGCATCATCAATGGCCAAACTGACGTCAATCAGTTGGTGCCTTTCAAATACAAATGGGCTTGGGAAAAATACCTCGCCACTTGCGCCAACCACTGGATGCCGCAAGAAGTCAACATGACACGCGACATCGCTCTCTGGAAAGACCCCAACGGTTTGACAGAAGACGAGCGCCGCTTGGTCAAGCGCAATTTAGGTTTCTTTGTCACTG
>CAJCDH010000010.1 GCA_903961095.1 uncultured Burkholderiales bacterium
ACCAACCCACAAATTCCAGGACAAGGGCTCGTCCAAAAATACCACAGCACCAAGCGCAGACAGGCCTGGTACCAAAGCTGTGATCATGGTGGACTTGACGGGACCAAATGTGCGAATCATTTGTGTGAAGGTGATGCCTGAGATGACCACCGAGCCGACACCCTGAAACGCCGCTTGAAACACAATTTCAGACCAGGCAGCTTGTACCGTGATGTGCAAAGGCAAAGGCGACAAACCCCACAGAGAACCCACTTTTTCGCCGCGTTGTCTGGCTTCGCGCATGAGCCACCAAGCCCAAGGCAGCAACACACTGCTAGCGCCCAAAATGCGCGCGCATGCAATGTCCAAGGGCAAGAGCACATGCGAAGCCGAGGCCCGCGCCACAATGATGAAAGAGGTCCAAATGAGAACCGTGACCACGGCCGCCATACGGCCGATGGTGAGTTGAGAAAATGCCATGTCCCAATGATACGTCCTGTCATTGGCGGAACAGCTGGAGACGTGAAAGACAAAGGCGTCAGGGAACATCGGTTGAGCGGCCGAAGGGCGGCTAGACTTCAGGCATGCGTCAATATTGCTTTCAGCATTTTCTTCAGCTGTTTTTGCCCTTGGTTTTGGCCTTGGTTTTGGCCAGTCAAAGCTTGGCCCTCGCAAGCCAACTCAATTCGGCGCGAACTGAAAAAACCAAGCTGCCAGAGCCTGTCATGCAGGCTTTCAAACAAGCCAATGTGCCCTTGAGTGCCGTCAGCATCTTGGTCACACCCTTGAGCAACGGGGCACCGAACGCCCCTTCGCCCAAAGCCCGCTTGAGCCTTCATGCCACCGCAGAGATGAACCCTGCCTCCGTCATGAAACTCATCACCACGTCGGCCGGCTTGTCTCTTTTGGGCCCAGACTTTACTTGGCGCAACAAAGTTTTAATCGATGGCCCTGTCAAAGATGGCATTTTGCAGGGCAATCTGTATTTGAAGGGCAGTGGCGATCCCAAGTTGGTGCTTGAGCGGCTTCAAACATTGATTCAAGATGTCATGGCCAAAGGGATTCGAGAGGTCAAAGGTGACATCATTTTGGACAGCCATGTTTTTGATTTGCCCGTCAAAAATCCAGCCAGCTTTGACGATGAACCGCTTCGACCTTACAACGTGGCACCACATGGTTTATTGTTGAACTTCAACGCCATGTTGTTCAAGTTCACACCCGATTCGGCGCGAAACGAAGCCAAAGTCGACATTGAACCGCCGCTGGCCAATGTGCAATCGCCAAGCAGCGTGGCATTGTCAGCCGGCCCATGCCAAGATTGGCGCACCCAACTTCGCGCCGACTTTAGTCAAGCCGACAGCGTGCGATTCAATGGCTCTTATCCCAAAGCATGCGGTGAGCAAAAGTGGCCCGTGGCTTACATCGATCCTCCGTCTTTTGGGCCACGCATGGTTCAAGCCATGTGGCGCCTAGCGGGCGGACAACTGAAGGGTCAGGTGCGTCATGGCAACGCACCTGCACAAGCTTTGCTCTGGCATGAAGCGCAGTCACTGCCCTTGACCGATATCGTGGCCGATATCAACAAGTTTTCCAACAACGTCATGGCCCAGCAACTGTTTCTGACTCTTTCAAGCCAGCAAGACAGAGGCAATTTTTCAGCTTCTCGGCAGGCGGTGTTGAAGTGGTGGTCAGACAACTTAAAAGGACAAAGCGCGCCGGTGTTAGACAACGGCTCTGGCCTTTCGCGCGAGGAGCGAAGCAATGCGCAAGCCCTCAGCGCATTGCTGCACTTGGCGGCCCAAAGCCCTTATGCAGCGGCCTTGCAAAACTCTCTGGCGATTGCGGGCGTGGATGGCACCGTGGCTCGTTTGAAAGACCGACAACCCAACTCTGTGGCCATTGGGCGGGCGCATCTCAAATCTGGCAGCCTGAAAGATGTTGCCTCTTTGGCAGGCTATGTCGATGGCTTGAGTGGCAAGCGCTATGTTTTTGTCGTCATCGTCAACCACCCCAACGCCAATGCAGTTCGCCCCGCCTTTGACCGCTTGCTTGAATGGGCTGTCAAGGATGAGAAAAAGTCTTAGTCCAGACTAGTAGTTACCCCATCACCACCTCGCTTGGGCCTGCTTAAGATGAAACACAAAAGAACGGACGTTCTTTTTTATTGCGTCTTTTAGGCAATTCAAAACAATTCATACAAAGAGGTGAAAGATGAAATCCATGAAGTGGAAACTTGCACTGCTCTCTACGGCAACTGCCGCCATTTTGGCGGCTTGTGGTGGCGGCGGTGCCGATCAGACCAGCCAGCGCGCGGGCATCACGTCGGTCAAAGTCATGGGCGATAGCCTGGCTGACAGCGGTGTCTTTAAAGGCCTCCCAGGTTACGGTCGCATTTTCTCTGTGCAAGACAGTGCCAGCGAACCCAATACCATCTGGACTGAGCGTATTGCCGCCTTGTTGGGCACGCCTCAACTGTGTAATTTTTACAAATTCACAGGCGCTACTTTCATTCCTAACCCTGTCGCTGGCTGCACCAGTTTTGCCGTGGGCGGTGGCCGAATTAACAACATCGATCCAACAACGGGCGCAGGTAACTCGCCCTTCTCCATTACCTTCCAGTTGCAAACTGCCAGCGCTGCAGGCAATTACAAAAGCTCTGACTTGTTGTTGGTTGATGGGGGCGGCAATGATGCTGCCGACTTGGTCGGTGCCTATTTAGCAGCACCCAGCGATGGCGGTGTTAGCTTTGCACGCATGGCCGGCACTTTGATTCCTGCAGCCACACTCGGTCCCTTGTTGGCAGCGGGTCAAACTGGTTTGGCGCAAGCAGGCGGTACTTACATGGTTGCCCTGGCCGACAAGTTTTATGACAGTATCAAAGCATCCGCTTTGGACAAAGGTGCCGAGAAGGTCGCTGTTCTGAACATGCCTGGTATTACCAACACACCTCGCTTCCAAATGGCTTTGGCTGGAATTGCTGCAGCTTATGGTGGCGGTACAACGGGCGCAACGGCACGCGGACAAGCTGAAGCCTTGTTCAAGTTTTGGGTTGAATCTTTCAACTCAAGATTGGCAGCCAAAGTCGCTGGCGATAAACGCGTGGTGTTGGTCGACTTCTACACCGCCTTCAACGACCAACTTGCAAACCCTGCCCAATACGGTCTCACCAACGTGACAACTCCTGCGTGCCCTCCCGTGAAAGACGCACAAGGTCAACTTGTGCTTTCTGGCGGCCTCCCCATCTACAACTTCCAAACGTGTACAGCAGCGGCCTTGTCAGCCATGACGCCGCCTGCTGGCGCTACAGGTGGCAGCAACTGGTGGCAGACCTATGCCTTCTCTGACGGCTTCCATCCCTCGCCCTTGGGTTACCAGTTGCTCAGCCAATTGGTTGCAAAGTCTTTGGCCACAGCAGGTTGGCTGTAATTTAAGCAAAGGAGAAACATCATGAAATCAAAATTCTGCTTTGCGCTGTCAGCGATCACCGTACTGACATCACTTGCTCTGAGCACTTCAGCCCACGCCCAATCTCAAGGAAGTTGGCTGGTTCGGGGTGGCATCATGCAACTGGCACCCCAAGTCAACAGCGGCAATCTCTCAGCCCCGTCTCTGGCAGGCGCGCAAACAAGCGTTGGCAATAGCACGCAAATTGCGGGCGGCGTTACCTACATGTTGAGCAACAGTGTGGCCATTGATTTGCCTCTGGCATTGCCGTTCAAGCACAACCTGTATGGCGCTGGCAGCATTGCTGGTGTGGGCAAAATTGGCGACACCAAAGCCATTCCTGCAACCGTCATGGTGCAGTATCGTTTTGGAGAAGCTGGCGCCCTGTTTCGCCCTTATTTAGGTCTTGGCGTCACGTATGCCAAGTTTGACAGCGAGCACTCAACGGCTGTGCTGACTGGCCTGACCGGCGGCACACCACAGTCGCCCACTTCCCTTTCTATTCAGTCCAAGTTTGCGACAACCATGCAATTTGGCGGCTCTTACAAAATAGATGAACGCTGGTTTGTCGATGCCGCCATTACCAAAACACCCCTTAAAACTCGCAACACTTTGTCCTCAGGCCAAACCTTGGACATTGCCTTGAACCCCATTGGCATTAGCCTGGGTGTGGGCATGCGTTACTGAAATTGATGCCACCAAAAAGCACCTTTCGAGGTGCTTTTTTTTGATTACGCAGCGGCTCTTTGGAGGCGATCGCGCACGCCTTCCCAATCGGGCGTATCGGGCGGGGTCTCAATCCAAATAGTGCGAACGCCTCGTGCATCAAAATTTCGCAATACGCCAAACACATCGTGTGCGGCTTGCGTGG
>CAJCDH010000011.1 GCA_903961095.1 uncultured Burkholderiales bacterium
CACAGCATCCAACTCTGTTTTGTCATGAACTTCTTCAGTGGCTTTGGCTATTTCTTCATCGCTATAGGGTGCACCCAACAAGCGCAAACCACTCATGTGCGTTGGCAAACTGGCACCATCGACAGGCGCTTTTTCCAGCCATGCATAGGCAGGCATATTGGATTCAGGTACCACATCACGTGGGTTGATTAAGTGAATGCGGTGCCAATCGTCGGAGTACTTTCCGCCCACACGTGCCAAATCTGGCCCTGTTCGCTTGCTACCCCACTGAAAGGGATGGTCGTACACAAACTCGCCAGCCACAGAGTAAGGCCCGTAGCGCATGGTTTCGGCACGGAAGGGCCGAATCATTTGGGAGTGGCAGTTGTAACAACCTTCACGCACATAAATATCGCGGCCTGCCACTTGCAATGCCGTGTAAGGCTTTAAGCCAGGAATGGCTTCTGTGGTTGATTTTTGGAAAAACAAAGGCACGATTTCAACCATTCCCCCAGCCAGTAACACCAGCAAGATCAAAACGATCATGAGGAAGTTGTTGGTTTCGATTTTTTCGTGAGACAAACCGCCGCCTGAATTTGAAGATTTAGACATCTTTTTTTCTCCTGATGCTTTTAGGCGTGTGCCACAGCCAAGGGTGACATATGTTGATCGACCGCTGGAATTTGCACGTCCACTGCACGGCCGTTGGTAGCGGTTTTCAAGGTATTCCACAGCATGATTAACATGCCGCCCAAATACAGGAGGCCACCTAAAAATCGCAACACATAGAAGGGGTACGTGGCTTTGACAGACTCCACAAAGGTGTAGGTCAAGGTACCGTCTGCATTGACAGAGCGCCACATCAAACCTTGCATCACGCCGGCAATCCACATGGCTGCGATGTAAATGACGATACCGATGGTGGCAATCCAAAAATGCGCCTCAATGGCTTTCACGCTGTACATCTTTTTCTGACCGAACAATCGGGGAATAAGGTAGTACATGGTGCCCATGGTGACCAAGCCCACCCAGCCTAAAGCGCCAGAATGCACATGACCCACGGTCCAGTCGGTGTAGTGAGACAAAGCGTTTACTGTTTTGATGGACATCATGGGTCCCTCAAAGGTTGACATGCCGTAGAAGGACAAAGACACAATGAGGAAGCGCAGTACAGGGTCGTCGCGCAGTTTGTGCCATGCGCCAGACAATGTCATGACGCCATTGATCATGCCGCCCCAACTAGGTGCCAACAAAATGAGGGAGAACACCATCCCCAGCGACTGCGTCCAGTCGGGCAACGCGGTGTAGTGCAAATGGTGTGGGCCCGCCCACATGTACGTGAAGATGAGTGCCCAAAAGTGAACAATCGACAGGCGGTAGCTGTAAACAGGTCGCTCAGCTTGCTTGGGGATGAAGTAATACATCATGCCTAAGAAGCCAGCCGTCAAGAAGAAGCCAACTGCATTGTGGCCATACCACCATTGCACCATAGCATCTTGCACACCAGCATAAGCAGAATAGGATTTGAGGAGCCCCACAGGCATGGCGGCACTGTTGACCAAGTGGAGCAAAGCCACTGCAATAATGAAGGCGCCAAAGAACCAGTTGGCCACGTAGATGTGACGCACCTTTCGGGTACCAATGGTGCCAAAGAACACAATGGCAAACGATACCCAGACCAAGGTAATCAAGATGTCAATGGGCCACTCGAGTTCTGCATATTCTTTGCCACTGGTAAAACCCAACGGCAATGTGATGGCAGCCAACACAATGACCAACTGCCAACCCCAAAAAGTGAATGCAGCTAATTTTTCGGCAAACAAGCGCACGTGGCAGGTTCGTTGAACCACGTAATAGGCTGAGGCAAACAAACCACAACCCCCAAAAGCGAAAATAACGGCGTTGGTGTGCAAAGGACGCAAGCGGCCATAACTGAGCCATGGAATGCCAAAGTTAAGCTCTGGCCAAGTTAACTGGGCCGCAATGATCACGCCAACCAGCATGCCCACTACACCCCACACCACCGTCATGATGGCAAACTGCCTAACAACAGTATCGTTGTAGACGCTTGCCTGTACATTGGCAAATTTCATTTTCACCTCTTCAATAATTACAAGGTGAGTTTCTCAAGACAGCGTTCAATTCGCATTGACGTAAGTCAATCATTCCTCAGAATTCGCTCCCCTTCTGCTTCAATATCTTCAAATTGACCACGATGAACGGCCCACCACAGACCCGCCAGTATGAAAAAAACCAAAGCAACTGACAAAGGGATCAACAAATAAAGAATGTCCATTAAGTGTTCTCGTCTAGTTGAAATTGAAGTGGTTTTGAAAGTCGCATGGCATTCAAAACAACACCTAAGGAGCTGCATGCCATGCCCAAGCCTGCCAACCAAGCTGGCAAATAACCCAACATGGCCAAAGGTACGCATGTGAAGTTGTAGAGCGCAGCCCAAATCAAGTTTTGGCGCACGATTTTCAAAGTTTTGCGGCTGAGCATGAAGGTAGCCACCAAGGGTTTTAAATCGCTGGCCATCAAAACAAAGTCTGCCTTGGACTGTGCCAAAGGCAAGGCCTGGCCCAATGCAAAAGACACATCAGCACCGGCCAACACGGGGCCATCATTCAGGCCATCGCCTACCATCGCCACCCGTCGGCCTTGAGATTGGGCCAAGCTCACTTGCTTGAGCTTTTCTTCGGGCGAGCAAGCTCCCATGGCGTTTTGAATGCCTAAACGCAAAGCCAACTGTTTGACAGAAGCTTGGCCATCGCCCGACAGCACTTGAATTTGCAAGCCCATTTTTTCTAGCGCACGCAGCGTGGCTTGTGCCTCCGCACGTGGCGTTTCGATGAATTCAAAAGTAGCCAGCCAGCCGTCTTGATCGCTAAGGCATGCATGCAGAACATCTTCTTTGGTAGATGGCAATCCACAAAATCTAGCAGAGCCTAAACGCAACTCAGCATGTCCTAGCCCCAGTTCTTGCTGCATTCGCAAAGTGGCTTGAACGCCCTGCCCTGAAAATTCTTGAATGTTTTCCAATTGCCACAAGGCAGGCTTGTTAGGCGACTGCGCCTTCACCAAGGCCCTAGACACAGGATGCAAAGAGTGATCGGCCAAAGCCGCAGCCCATTGCAAGGC
>CAJCDH010000012.1 GCA_903961095.1 uncultured Burkholderiales bacterium
GCTTGAAATAGCCAGGACGTATTCCGCTGTCTTTTTGGGGCATGCACTTGGCGCACTTGGGCATTGCCGTGATCACGGTGGGCATCACCATGGTGAAAAGTTATGTGGTTGAGCGCGATGTGCGCATGGGCTTGAGCGACACCGTCACCATTGAAAATTACAGCTTTGAGTTGACGGGGGTCTCGGATGTGGACGGCCCCAATTACAAGGCACTGCGAGGTGATATCAAGGTCACCAAAGACGGCAAATACCTTGAAATGTTGTACCCCGAAAAGCGCAAATATTTTTCTTCCGCCATGCCCATGACCGAGGCGGGCATCGATTCCGGCTTGTTCCGCGATTTGTATGTTTCTTTGGGCGAGCCCATTGAAGGTGAGCGCCTGCAGTGGAGTGTGCGGGTGTATTACAAACCCTTTGTGTCATGGCTTTGGTATGGTGCCATTTTGATGGTGCTGGGCGGTTTGTTGGCGGTGAGCGATCGACGCTACCGCAAGTCTGCAAGTACTTTGGGTTAATTCAATGCAGCGCAAGCCCTTCCCGCCGTTCAGATTGAGAGCATTGACGTGAAAAAGTTTTTAATTCCGTTAGGACTGTTTTTGGGTCTGGTTATTTTCCTGGCAGTCGGCCTTAACCGAGACCCGCGCGAAATCCCATCGCCCTTAGTCGGCAAACCGGCACCTGCATTTTCCTTGGATACGCTTGATGCCAATGCGCCCAAGTTTGGGCCCCATGACATGAAGGGCAAGGTGTGGATGCTGAATGTCTGGGCCACTTGGTGTGTGGCGTGTCGAGAAGAGCACCCCGTCTTGGTGGCCTTTTCTAAAGCCAATCAATTGCCTATTGTTGGTTTGAGCTACAAGGAAGTCCAGCCCCAAGATGAGCCGGCTGGTAAGAAATTTGCGCCTGAAGAGAAGTTGCAGTTTGCCCGCGATCGAAGTGCACTTTGGCTGAAGCGACATGGCAACCCGTACGTATTGTCTGCGATGGATTTGGATGGCCGTGTGGGCATTGACTATGGTGTTTATGGCGTGCCAGAAACCTATGTCATTGATAAGGAAGGCGTCATTCGTTACAAGCGAGTGGGCGTGGTCACGCCAGAGTTGTTGCAGTCAACCATTTTGCCTTTGGTGCAGAAATTGAACGCCTCTTAAAGGCTTGTGAAAGACCGCATGAATTTGCAATCTGTATTGACTCAATGGCTCTGTGTGGCCAGCTTGGTTTTCTTGTCAGCTTTGGCGCCGCTTCAGGCCAAAGAAGCCGCCCTTTTGGCGGAAGACCCGCTGGTTGAAAAGCGCTTGATCCATATTTCTGAAGAGTTGCGCTGCATGGTTTGTCAAAATGAATCGCTGGCATCTTCGCGTGCAGAATTGGCCAACGATTTGCGGGAGGAAGTCAGAAAGCTCATTCGAGAAGACAGAAGTGACTCGCAAATCAAGGAATATTTGGTGACCCGCTATGGCGACTTTGTGCTTTACCGTCCAGAAGTAAAGCCACTCACTTGGGTTTTGTGGTTTGGTCCATTTTTGCTGTTGGTGTTGGCAATCATTGGCATGGCTTACTACTTGCGTCAACGTCAGGTCGCTCAAACAGGCGGGCCTGCTTTGAGCGATGAAGACCGACGCAAAGTTCAAGAAATTTTAAAATCTGGAGATAAGCCATGAATGCCAGCATGTTGTTTGTGGTCATTGCTTTTGGCATTGCGTTGTGTGTCGCTGCTGTTTTCTTGTGGTTCTTGCTGCGTGAAAGAAAGCCCTTAACGCTTGCTAGCCAAGCCAATGCCAACGCCAAGGTTTATCGCGATCAAATTTCGGATCTCGACAGAGAGCATGAGAGTGGTCACATCAGTGATCAAGAATGGCAGCAGTCCAGAGATGAGTTGAGCGTGCGTCTCCTAGAAGATACCGCTGCAATCGATGACCCTGCTGCCAAAGCCGAAAAGCCTGCCGTCTGGACGGCGGTAGTGTTGGCAGTGGCCATGCCCATCAGTGCAATGGGCCTTTACATGTGGGTTGGCAACCCTGAGGCTTTGAATCCTTTGGCGCTTAAATCGCCCGATCAAGTGGATCAAAAAGATCTGGCTAAACTGGCTCAGACCTTGGCAGATAGACTTCAGAGTCAGCCCGACAATTTGCAAGGCTGGGTCATGTTAGGACGCACCTACCGCACCCTGGAAAATTTTGATGCGTCCCTCAAAGCCTATGACACCGCCCTGAAAATGTCGGCCGACGACGATTTGCAATTGGAGCGTATCGAGGTCATGGCCATGCAACGACAGGGCCAATTTGAAGGCGAGCCTTGGCGTGTCATTCGTGAAATTTTGCAAAAAGACCCCCAACACTTTGGCGCATTGCTGACGGCTGGCAGTGCCTCTTATGCTGAAGGCAAATATGCTGATGCACTGAAGTATTGGGAGCAGGCTCGCAAGCCTTTAGATGTTAACAATCCTGATTTACCTGGCCTAGAAAACGCCATTGCAACTGTGCGCGACAAGCTGGGCATGCCTACCAAGCCTGTGCCTTCAGTTTCTTCAGCTCTCAATGTCAGTGGCCAAATCAGTTTGTCTGCTGCGCTGAAGGCCAAAGTCAGCCCCAACGACGCGGTCTTTGTTTATGCCACGCCTGCCAACGGCGATCGCATGCCCTTGGCCATCATGAAGACCACAGTGTCGCAATTGCCTTTGAACTTCATGCTCGACGACTCAACGGCCATGACCCCTGAGCGCAAGCTCTCGATGGCAGGCGAAGTGCTGGTCAAGGTGCGTGTCTCTAAGTCAGGCAATGCAATGCCGCAATCTGGCGATTTGACGGGTGCAAGTGAGGGGCCTGTCAAAGTGGGTGCCAAAGGTTTGAAAATAGAAATCAAGGACCAGATTCCTTGATGCAAAGCAAGACGCTGCACCACAGAAGGGCGTAGTCTCAAGTTCCAGTGTACAACTGGAAACTTGAGACCCAAATGCCCTTAGAGACCCAAACCCGCGATTCTTTTTCTTCTGGCATTTTTACCGCGTCGCCTCAAGAAATTTCTGTTGACGTCCTGCTCGAAAAATATGCCAAAGACGGCGAGCAGTCAATTGATGCTGTTTACCAGCGCGTGGCCAAGGGTTTGGCCTCGGTTGAAAAACTAGAAGACCGTGCGCATTTCGAACAAGTTTTTCTAGCCAATATGCATGCAGGCGCAATTGGTGCGGGGCGCATCATGAGTGCCGCGGGTACCGAAATTCAATCCACCTTGATCAACTGCTTTGTGCAACCTGTGGGTGACTGCATTCAAGGCGTCGACGAGGATGGCTTTCCTGGCATTTATGAAGCCCTCAAACAA
>CAJCDH010000013.1 GCA_903961095.1 uncultured Burkholderiales bacterium
ACTCACACCCATCTTGCGCAGTGCTGAAGCAATTTTTTCAGCTTCAAGTTGCAACGCCGAATAGGTCCAAGTTTGGCCCATGAACACCAGGGCCACTTTTTGGGGGTAGCGCAATGCACTGATTTGCAAATTCATCCACAAAGATGTTTGCGGTGCTGTCAATTGGTAAGGCAGTCTTTTGGGCCAAAAAGCATGATGAGCGGGCATTCAATGAGTCTCCAAAAGAATACGAAAAAAGCTCAGTGAATTGTTCTTTTTAAGGCGTGGTGCATTTTGCACAAGAGATAAAAATATCCCGGGGAGTGTGAGCATACTCAAGTGGATTTACCGGGTACTTGAGCCTTGGAACTACCCAAGTGAACTCCGCCGTCAAGCAATAACAGTTCGCCGGTTACGGTGCGAGCGCCTGTGGTCAGCCAAACGATGGCTTCGGCCACATCTTCGGGTGAACAGGCACGCTCCAAGGGTGCGACCGACTCGGCCATGGCTTTGACTTTTTCGAAGCCAGCTTGGCCCAAGCCATCGACAAACCAGCGCGATGTAATCAGGCCTGGGCAAACCGCGTTCACTCTAATATCTGGCGCTAATGCACGTGCGAGGTAGAGTGTCATGGCATTTAATGCACCTTTGGACGCGATATACGGCACCGAAGAACCTATGCCAAGCGAACCGGCGATCGAGGACACGTTGACCACAGAGCCTTTTTGTATTTTGAGGTGTGGTGCACAAGCCCGGACCATCTGAAAAGCCCCCACCGTGTTGACCGCGTAAATGCGTGAAAAGGTGTCCATGTCCAGAACATCCCAGTTGGCGGCCCCGGTGAAGGTGCTGATCCCTGCATTGTTCACAAGTGCATCAATGCGACCCCATTGATCGAAGGCGGCTTGAGTCAGAGCCTTGCAGTCGGCATCTTGTGCGACATCACCTTGCATCAACAAGGTATCAGCGCCTGCGGCTTGGCAGTCCGCCTGAGATACTTCGGCATCTGCCTCACTGCGTGAGTAGTTGATCAAGACGTTGTAGCCTTGTTTGGAAAGTAGAAGGGCGGTCGCTGCACCGACGCCGGTGCCAGAACCGGTGATGATGGCTACTTTGCGTTCAATCATTCTGAAGTTATGTTCGCGTTCTGGATGACTTTCGACATCGTCGAAGTTGTTGATCGAATCAAGTCGCGCAATTGCTCCGGAGAGATAAATTGTGGTGAGATACCTGCGCTGTTTAGTTTTTCCATTACAACTGGATCAGCCAAAGCCTTACCGAGTTCAGCATGAAGCTTGTCTGCAATTGTTTTGGGCGTGCCTTTTGGCACAAGAATAGCTCCCCATGTACTGAAAATAAAGCCCGGTACACCGGCCTCTGTCAAGGTCGGTATATTGGGTAAAATTTTAGAGCGCTCCAGCGAGGCCACACCTAGCACGGTGACCCGGTTGTCCCGGACCGCGCCTAAGATCGGCGACAAAGCGGAAAACATGATTTGCACCTGACCACTCTGAACATCTTGAATCGCAGCAGTTGCGCCCTTATAGGGAACATGTTCCATCTTCGTATTGGTGGCCGACTTGAACATTTCCATCGCAACATGGTGAGAGCCTCCAACACCCGCAGAACCATAGTTGAGTTTTCCTGGGTTTGCTTTTGCATAGGCGATCAGGTCCTGAACCGACTTCAACTGTAATGAAGGATGCGCCACCAATACCCAAGTGCCTGTGACTGTTGTGCTAATTGGGTCTAAACGCTCGAGCGCATCAAAATTTTTACGCCCCTGGATGATGGGTACATAGGTCAGTGTGCTATCGCTGATGCTGGCTATCGTGTAGCCATCCGGTTTGGCTCGGTTGATGCGATCTAATCCGATCATGCCAGCCGCACCGGGCAAGTTTTCAATAGCGATAGGTTGACCCATGTTTTCTGACATCTTCTGAGCGATAAGTCGCGTTGAAATGTCGCCAGCGCTCGCTGCCTGTACAGGTGAAATCAATACGATAGGCCGGTTAGGGTAGGACTGGGCCTGTATTCCCAAGGTGGTCATGCATATGGCACCAGTCAACATAAAACGGAAAATTTTTTTGTTCATGGAAAATTACCTCAAGTTGGTGGGGTGCATTAAATTATTTAGAAGCCAGTGTTTCTAGGCAGGCGAAAAGTGTTTGTACAAAAATCTTGGGGTCATCGATCATTGGAAAGTGACCGCAGTCTGCAAGCATCTTGCAATCGCTGTTAGGCAGCAAAGTTGTCCATCGATCAATCGTGCTCTTGACGGGCCCGTTCTCTCCCCAAATGACTGCCGAAGGCAATTTCATTGAGCTAATTCGCTCGCTGGCTTGGTATAAGCGGATGGACCACAT
>CAJCDH010000014.1 GCA_903961095.1 uncultured Burkholderiales bacterium
CTGCCAGAGCTTGCCCAAAAGCTAGGCTTGAATGTAGACACCTTCATGACCACATTGAACGCCTACAACCAAGCGTGTGTGCCAGGTCGGTTTGACCATACCGTTTTGGACGACTGCCACACCGATGGGCTAAGTCCCGCCAAAACACACTGGGCTTTGCCGCTAGACACGGCGCCTTTCTATGGATATGCCGTCAAGCCTGGTGTCACATTCACCTACCTTGGTTTGAAAACAGACGACACCACTGCTGTGCGTTTTCACGATCAACCGAGCCCCAATTTATTTGTGGCCGGAGAGATGATGGCCGGTAACGTTTTGGGCAAAGGTTATACCGCCGGCGTTGGCATGACCATCGGCACTGCTTTTGGACGCATTGCGGGCCAGCAAGCAGCGCGCGCTGCGTTGGGCATTTCTGAGTCTGAGCCGAGTTTGGCGCAGCGAGTGATGCAAGGCACGGCAGACAGAGACACGCGCGTGAGCGCTTAAGATCAATATCATGCAAACACTTCAACAACTCACTCAAGAAGCGCAGGCTTTGGCGCGCGGTGAAATTCTTCTAACAGGCCCTGAGAAAGAAGTGGCACGCCAGCTTCAAATTTGCAATGGCTGCCGCTACTGCGAAGGTTTTTGTGCGGTGTTTCCAGCCATGACGCGGCGCTTGGAGTTTGGCAAGGCAGACATCCACTACCTGGCCAATTTGTGCCATAACTGCGGCGCGTGCTTGCATGCTTGCCAGTATGCGCCGCCGCATGAATTTGCCATCAATGTGCCCAAGTCGATGGCCACAGTACGCGGACAAACCTACGCGGATTACGCGTGGCCCAAAGCCCTAGGCGGACTCTACAAAAGCAATGGTTTGACCGTGTCCATGGCCTTGGCCCTCAGCTTGAGTTTGTTTTTGATGCTGGCCCTTCAAAGCAACGGCACGCTCTGGGGCGGCCCTGTACAAAATGGCTTTTATGCCATCTTCCCGCACAATCTCATGGTCAGCATGTTTGCACCTATTTTCTTGTGGTCTGTGTTGGCTTTGGCTTTGGGTGTGATCAAGTTTTGGCGCGAAGTGACGCCTGCCACCAGCGGTGCCCCATTGAGTTCGCCCGCAGCAGCAGAGGCAGCGCACGATGCCTTGCGCTTGAAGTATTTAGGCGGCGGTCACGGGGATGGATGCAACAACGAAGACGATGCATTTAGCTTGGCGCGAAAACGCGCGCACCATCTGACTTTTTATGGTTTTATGTTGTGCTTTGCAGCCACCAGCGTCGCCACCATTTATCACTATGTGTTGAATTTGCCTGCACCTTATGACTTCACCAGTTTGCCCAAAATATTGGGCACGGTGGGTGGCATTTCTTTGACCTTGGGTACCTTGAGTTTGTGGCGTCTCAATTTGGCGCGCGACCCCAACCATGGCGACGCTCAGCAAAGGCCTATGGACCGAGGGTTCATTGCTTTGTTGTTCTTCATCAGTGTGACGGGTTTGGCCTTGATGCTGTCTAAAAATACCGCTGCCATGCCTGTGTTGTTGGCGGTGCACTTGGGTATGGTCATGGCCTTGTTCTTAACTTTGCCTTATGGCAAATTTGCGCACGGTATTTTTAGAACTGCAGCACTTCTTAGATTTGCGGTAGAAAAAAGACAACCTAGCAAGTTGACTTTGGGCTCGGACTAAGATCAAGTCAAGGTCACCGCCGAGCTAATCACGCCTCCGCCTAAGCAAACTTCACCGTCATACAACACGGCACTTTGCCCAGGGGTGACAGCCCATTGGTGCTGAGCAAAAGTGAGTGAAAACGCTGCTGCATTGGGCCTTGTCAGTGTGCACAAAGCGTCAGCTTGCCGGTAGCGAGTTTTGGCAGCATAAGGGCCTGTGGTGGGCGGCTTGCCCGAACACCAACTGGCATCGGCCGCTTCAAGCTGAGGCGACAAAAGCCAAGGGTGGTCATGCCCTTGCACTACCCACAAAATATTTTTTTCCATGTCCTTTCGGGCGACAAACCAAGGTGTGTGTTCACCGCCGCCACGCTGTGCACCCTTTTCCTTGATGCCGCCAATGCCAAGGCCTTGGCGTTGACCCAAGGTGTAAAAACTCAAGCCCACATGCTTGCCAATGGTTCTGCCTGTTGGGTCTTTGATGGGGCCAGGTTCTTTGGAAATGTATCGATTTAAAAAATCTCTGAAGGGGCGCTCGCCAATGAAGCAAATCCCGGTGGAGTCTTTCTTCTTGGCGTTGGGCAAGCCAATGTCTTCGGCAATTTGTCGAACCTGCGTCTTCAGCAACTCACCCACAGGAAACAAAGTTTTCGAGAGTTGGGCTTGGTTCAAGCGGTGCAAAAAATAACTTTGATCTTTGCTGTTGTCCAAACCCTTGAGCAATTCGTGCAAGCTGGTGGCTTCATTCAATCGAACGCGAGCGTAATGACCGGTGGCAATTCTTTCGGCACCCACGCGCATGGCGTGGTCTAAAAATGATTTGAACTTGATTTCGGCATTGCACAAAATGTCGGGGTTGGGGGTGCGACCGCCTTGGTACTCTCGCAGAAACTCTGCAAAAACACGGTCTTTGTAATCTGCGGCAAAGTTGACGTGCTCAATTTCAATGCCCACCACATCGGCCACGGCGGCCGCATCAACAAAGTCTATGTTGGAAGAGCAAAATTCGCTGTCGTCGTCGTCTTCCCAATTCTTCATGAAAATGCCAAGCACTTCGTGGCCTTGTTTTTTCAACAAGTGAGCGGTGACTGCGGAGTCGACGCCGCCAGACAAACCCACAACAATTCGGTGATGCTTCATGGCGCCAATTATCCCTTGATCTAAATATCTATACTTGCGGTCATCATGTTGCCCGATTCAAACCCCACAGCCATTGCCAAATTGAGAGCGGCCATTGGCATCTTTGTGAGAGATGTGGGCAAAGGTGTCTTCACAATCACTCACAGCGGATTGGCCATGTTGGGCTTGGTGGTTGTCTTGGGTGTCAATGTGGCCCTGTTTCGACCAGACATCTTGGCCCAAACAGAATCGACCGTTTATGAATGGCTGCGGTCTCGGCAATTCAGCTTGTGGTGGGAGCCTCAAAACACGGCAGAAAGAGCGACTGCGACTGACTTAAAAGACATACCCAGCAAGCAAGCAGCAGTGGCCGCATGGCTGGGCAGCAAATATCGGGTCGCGCCTGAGCCCATGGCTGCCTTGGTGGCCGAGGCCTATGTGTTGTCAAACAGCACCAAAATCAAGCCCCACCTTATTTTGGCCGTGATGGCCATTGAATCGAGTTTTCATCCCTACATCCAAAGCCCCGCGGGTGCTCAGGGCTTGATGCAAGTGATGACGGATATTCATGTCAAAAAATATGAAAAATATGGTGGCAAGTTGGCTGCTTTTGACCCACTGACCAACATGCGCGTGGGCACGCAGGTGCTTCAAGAATACATTCGCTTGAAGGGGGGCGTGACCGAGGATGGCTTGCTTTTTTACCTTGGGGGTGACGCTTTGCAAAGTGATACGGGCTATGTGGCCAAAGTACTGGCAGAGCAAGCGCGCTTGGACCAAGTGGCTGCAGGTCAAAAAGTCAGCACATTGCCCTGAGACGAAGTAAGGCCCCCTGAGCAAGCTCGCAGCCTCTTTTTTTAGGATGCAAGATAGGGTTTCATGCGTTCAGGCGTGCCTCGATAAGCCATTTATCAAGCACAATAGAGGGCTGTCAGTTTTGTAAGCATTCAGGAGACATCTATGCGCATTGGCGTACCTGCCGAAACACGAGCTGGCGAGACACGCGTCGCCATCACGCCCGAAACGGCCAAAAAATTAAAAGCCCAAGGCCACACCTTGCAAGTTCAGTCGGGTGCGGGCCTTGCTGCCAGCATCACTGATGCCGCTTATGAAGCGGTGGGTGTTCAAATCACCGATGCCGCTGGTGCGTTTGCTTGTGAGTTGGTTCTCAAGGTCAGTGCACCTAGCGCTGATGAATTGAAACTCATGACCTCCGGCGCTGCCTTGGTGGGCATGCTCAATCCGTTTGACGCCGAAGGTTTGGCTCAATTGGCTGACGCAGGCCTCACCAGTTTTGCGCTTGAAGCCGCGCCCCGTACCACCCGTGCTCAAAGCATGGATGTGTTGTCTTCTCAAGCCAACATTGCCGGCTACAAAGCGGTCATGGTGGCGGCCGACAAATACCAACGTTTTTTCCCCATGCTCATGACGGCTGCGGGTACCGTTAAGGCGGCCCGTGTTGTCATTTTGGGAGTCGGCGTGGCGGGCTTGCAAGCCATCGCCACTGCCAAACGTTTGGGCGCTGTCATTGAGGCGTCCGATGTGCGCCCCAGCGTCAAAGAGCAAGTGGAATCTTTGGGCGGCAAATTCATCGATGTGCCCTACGAAACCGCAGAAGAAAAAGAAGCCGCTGAAGGTGTGGGCGGCTATGCCCGCCCCATGCCGCCCAGCTGGTTAGAGCGTCAGAAAATAGAAGTGGCCAAACGCGTGGCCATGGCCGACGTGGTCATTTCTACCGCGCTCATTCCCGGCCGCGCTGCGCCAGTGTTGGTCACAGAAGACATGGTCAAAAGCATGAAGCCTGGCTCCGTCATTGTTGACATTGCCGCAGGCAAAGCCGCCGATGGTGTGGGTGGCAATTGCTTGCTCACCGAAGCGGGCAAGACGGTTGTGAAACACGGCGTGACCTTGGTGGGTGAAACCAATCTGCCAGCCTTGGTGGCAGCCGATGCCTCCTCTTTGTATGCCCGCAATGTGCTCGACTTTTTGAAACTCGTGATCACCAAAGAAGGTGAGTTCAAAGTAGACATGGAAGATGACATCGTGGCGGCCTGTTTGATGACGCAGGGCGGCGACGTCAAGCGCAAATAAGCCCTCACCTTCCAACCACATTTATAAATTAGAAACCGGAGATCTCCATGGAAGCAGTGTCCCCCACCCTTCTCAACTTGATTATTTTTGTGTTGGCCATCTACGTGGGTTATCACGTGGTCTGGACCGTCACCCCAGCGCTTCACACGCCTTTGATGGCGGTCACCAATGCCATCTCGGCCATCGTCATTGTGGGTGCCATGTTGGCAGCCGCGCTAACCGAAACCACACTGGGTAAAACCATGGGCGTGCTGGCTGTAGCCTTGGCCGCGGTCAATGTGTTTGGCGGCTTCTTGGTGACGCGGCGCATGCTCGAAATGTTCAAGAAGAAAGAGAAAAAAGCTGTGACAACTGAAGGAGACAAAGCATGAGCATGGACCTTGTCACTTTGCTGTATTTGATAGCCAGCGTTTGTTTCATTCAAGCCTTGAAAGGCTTGTCGCATCCCACTACTTCGATACGCGGCAATGTCTTTGGCATGATCGGCATGCTCATTGCCGCTTTGACCACGGCCGCTTTGATTGTGGAGTTATCCGGTGGCCAGGCTGCCGGCATGATTTATGTCTTCGGTGGTTTGCTTGTGGGCGGCAGTTTGGGTGCCTACATGGCACAAAAAGTTGAGATGACCAAAATGCCAGAGCTCGTGGCCTTCATGCACAGCATGATTGGTTTGGCTGCAGTCTTCATTGCCATTGCAGCAGTGGTCGAGCCCTATGCCTTCAACATCGTCACCAAAGCGGCTGATGGCACAGTGCCCCCCATTCCCAAAGGCAACTTGTTAGAGTTGTTCTTGGGTGCAGCCATTGGTGCCATCACTTTCAGCGGCTCGGTCATTGCATTTGGCAAGCTGTCAGGCAAGTACAAATTCCGTTTGTTTCAAGGCGCGCCTGTGCAGTTTCCGGGCCAACACAAATTGAATTTGATCTTGGGCTTGGCCACGGTGGGCTTGGGTTTGGTGTTCATGTTCACCGAAAACTGGACGGCCTTCTTTGCCATGTTGGCGCTGGCCTTTGTCATGGGCGTGCTCATCATCATCCCTATCGGCGGTGCCGACATGCCGGTGGTGGTGTCCATGCTCAACAGCTACTCCGGTTGGGCGGCTGCGGGCATTGGCTTTAGCTTGAACAACAGCATGTTGATCATTGCAGGCTCTTTGGTCGGCTCATCTGGTGCCATCCTGTCCTACATCATGTGCAAAGCCATGAACCGCTCGTTCTTCAACGTGATCTTGGGCGGCTTTGGTGGTGAAGCTGCTACGGCTGTTGGTGGTGCGCAAGAGCAACGCCCCGTCAAGACTGGCAGTGCCGACGACGCCGCATTCGTATTGGGCAATGCCGAAACCGTGGTCATCGTGCCAGGCTATGGTCTGGCTGTGGCGCGCGCGCAGCATGCCGTGAAAGAGCTGGCCGCCAAGCTCACAGAAAAAGGCATTACGGTGAAGTACGCTATTCACCCAGTGGCGGGCCGCATGCCAGGCCACATGAATGTGCTGCTGGCCGAGGCTGAAGTGCCCTACGACCAAGTGTTTGAAATGGAAGACATCAACGGCGAATTTGGCCAGGCCGATGTTGCCATCATTTTGGGTGCCAACGATGTCGTCAACCCAGCTGCTCACATCAAGGGCAGTGCTATTTATGGCATGCCCATTTTGGAAGCCTACAAAGCCAAAACCATCATCGTCAACAAACGCTCGATGGCCGCAGGTTATGCGGGCCTAGACAATGAACTGTTCTACATGGACAAAACCATGATGGTGTTTGGTGACGCCAAGAAAGTGGTGGAAGATATGGTGAAAGCGATCGAGTGATGTCTGAAGAACGCGTCTGGTTAGAAAGTTACCCTGAGGGTGTACCGACTGACATAGACGCTTCTCAGTATGAGTCTTTGGTGAGCTTGATGGCAGAAAGTTTTGCCAAATATGCCAATCGCACCGCCTACAGTTTCATGGGGCACGACATCAGTTACCAAGAAACCGATGTCAAAAGCCAAGCCCTAGCCGCTTATTTTCAATCACTGGGCTTGCACAAGGGTGACCGCGTTGCCATCATGATGCCCAACGTCCCTCAGTACCCTGTGGCAGTTGCTGCCATCTTGCGGGCTGGGTTGGTGGTGGTCAATGTCAACCCTCTTTACACCCCGCGCGAACTTGAACACCAATTGACAGACTCTGGCGCCAAGGCCATTGTGATCATTGAAAACTTTGCCATCACATTGCAGAAATGCATCGAGCAAACGCAAGTCAAACACATCGTGATGTGCGCCATGGGCGATATGTTGAATTGGCCAAAATCTGCGGTGGTTAATTTTGTGGTTCGCAACTTCAAGAACTTGGTGCCTGAATTTCACCTGCCAGGTGCAGTGAATTTCAAGCAAGCATTGAAGCTGGGCAGGCAAGCCAGTTTTCGTCCGCCCAGCGTAAGCTCAGAAGACATTGCCGTTCTTCAATACACAGGTGGTACGACAGGTGTTTCTAAAGGTGCGGTTCTTTTGCACAGCAACGTCATTGCCAACTTGTTGCAGTCTGAAGCTTGGAACGACCCGGTCATGAAGCGGGTTCCCGCCCACGAGCAACCCACCTCGGTCTGTGCTTTGCCGCTTTATCACATCTTTGCTTTCACTGTGAACATGATGCTGGGCTTGCGCACAGGTGGAAAAAACATCTTGATCCCCAACCCGCGCGATTTGCCAGCAGTGTTGAAAGAGCTTTCGAAGCACACCTTCCACAGTTTTCCCGCTGTCAACACCTTGTTCAATGGGTTGGCCAACCACCCCGACTTTGGCAAAGTCAATTGGAAAAATCTCAAAGTGTCTGTGGGTGGCGGCATGGCCGTGACCAGTGCAGTAGCAGCTTTGTGGTTGCAAAAAACGGGTTGTCCTATTTGCGAGGGCTATGGTTTGTCTGAAACCAGCCCCTCTGCCAGTTGCAACCCCACCACCAGCACGCAGTTTACGGGCACCATTGGCGTGCCTTTGCCCAGCACCTTCATGAAGCTCTTAGATGACGAGGGCCATGAGGTCTTGGCCTTGGGTCAGCCGGGAGAGATTGTGATCAAAGGCCCCCAAGTCATGGCTGGCTATTGGCTGCGTCCTGACGAAACGGCGCGCTGCATGACGCCTGATGGATTTTTCAAATCAGGAGACATCGGCATTCGTGATGCATGCGGCTATTTCAAAATTGTCGACCGCAAGAAAGACATGATCTTGGTCAGCGGCTTCAATGTTTACCCCAACGATGTTGAAGAAACCGTGTCTTTGTGCCCTGGTGTTTTGGAGTGCGCCGCGGTAGGCGTGCCCGATGAAAAAACAGGCGAAGCTGTGAAGTTGGTGATTGTCAAAAAAGACCCTGCACTGTCTGAGAGCGATGTGCGCGAATATTGCCGTACCAATATGACGGGCTACAAACAACCCAAGCTCATTGAGTTCAAAAACGAACTCCCAAAAACTGCGGTAGGCAAGATATTGCGCCGCGAATTGCGCGATGCACTTGTCAAACGCTTACCTACTTGAGCCAACCGCGCCTGCGGAAATACCACATGGGCACCACGGCACTGGCCACCATGAGACACAGCGCATAAGGATAGCCCCAAGTTTGCGACAGTTCGGGCATGTACTGGAAGTTCATGCCATACAAGCTGGCAATGAGGGTTGGCGGTAGCAAAGCCACACTGGCCACCGAAAAAATCTTGATGATCTTGTTCTGGTTGATGTTAATGAAACCCACAGTGGCGTCCATCAAGAAGTTGATCTTTTCAAACAAGAACTCGGTGTGTGAATCGAGCGAATCGATGTCGCGCAAAATTTGACGCGCCTCTTCAAACTGCTCTGCATTCAGCATCTTGCTGCGCATCATGAAACTCACTGCGCGGCGCGTGTCCATGACGTTGCGGCGAATGCGGCCATTCAAGTCTTCTTGGCGTGCAATGGCACCGAGCACTTCACCGGCCATGGCGTCGGTCACGTCGCCAGACAACACCAGCTTGCCGGCAATTTCAAGTTTGTCATAAATGTTTTCCAAGGTGTCGGCTGAGTATTCAGCATCAGCATCGAACAACTTCAGCAAGACCTCTTTGGCATCCTCCAACAAGCCAGGTGCGCGGCGAGCACGCAAACGCAGCAAGCGAAAAACGGGTACGTCTTCATCGTGAATAGAGAACAACACACCGCGGCTGCGCAAATCGGCGTTGTGCTGGTTCAAGATGAACGCACAACGTACCGTGCGTGGCTCGTCTTCGTCGGCAATTAAAAAGTCGGAGCGAATGTGCAACTCGCCGTTGTCTTCTTCGTAAAAGCGCGCAGATTCTTCAATGTCCTCGTCCATCGCATCTTCTGGAATGGACAGTCCGTAGTACTGTTTGATCCAACGCTTTTCTTCCACCGTGGGCGACTCAAGGTCAACCCAAATTGGCTGGAATTTAGACAACTCTTCCAGGGATTCAATCTCTTCCTGGACGAGACGGCCGTTGGCCAGTGTAAAAATATTGAGCATGGCAGATCTCCTTCAACCCCTAAAAAAACGGGGCCAAGTGTTCGATAAGGCGGCATTGAGGGTCAAGCAGCTTTCGAACGACTGGCATGGCTACAGCGTGGTGTGCAGCAAAGGATCCATCTCATTCGAAAGCTACCAACTAGGGTGGCTTTCCACGGAGCAAACTCCAAAATAATGATGGGTCGGATTATGGCACTTAATCGGTGAAAAAATCTAAGAGTTCATCTTTGCGCTGTGCCACGTCTAGGGCGCCCAAAGCCATCAGAGCGCGCAAAAATCCTGGTTCAAATAAAAGATAGCTTGCCAAGCTAGCGCCCGAGCCCTTGAGTGCACCCAAGCCTTCTAGCACCCGATGCACAGGCCGTGGCAGTTCATGCACATGCGCTTGTGCCAGTGCATCGAGTGATTCGCTGGGCTGCATGGCCAAAACTTCTACCTCTCTGAATGGCAGCGTCTGGGCCAGTGCCAGACTGTGATGCTCTGAAAGGTGGGCTTTCAGTTGTTGAATACTTTGATTGACTCGCTGAACTTGTTCAACATCAGCCAGCAAGGTGTCGTTGAAAACACTGGCCATGGCGTGCCCTGCAATGTTGCCAAGACTGGGCTTCTTTTTGCTGGGGCTGGATGCACTGGCGCCAATCGGCGGCTGTCCGATGCTGGCGCGCTGGGGCTGCCCCACCCCAATTGCCAATATTTTGTTGGCGCCTAAATGCACCGCGGGTGACAGGGGCGAGCTTTGCCGCATCGAGCCATCACCAAAGAACTCCATATTGCCATCGACCCAAAGAGGGGTGGCTGGAAATAAAAAAGGGATGGCGCTAGAAGCCATCAGGTGCTCGATGGTGATGTCTTGCAACTCAGCGCGCCGTCCAGGTCGATTCCAGGCCTCTTGATTCTGCAGATGGTGGGTTTGACAAAATGTCCAGTGCACGCCGGTGGTGTAACTGGAGGCTGTGACTGCCAAGGCTTTCAAATCCCCGCGCGTCAGAGCCAATTCAATGTTGTTCAGTTGAATGCGTCGATGCAAGGTGTCGACCAAAGGCATGCTGTCTAGCGCAGCACCTTGTTTGCGAGCCGACAAAGTCACGCCCAGCGCAGTGGCCCATCGGCTGAATTTGGCCATGGGGGTGTCGGGCAGGTGGTACACCAAAGGTGAGTGAAGACCATGCCAAAACTCACCGAGACCTTGCAGCCCATTGAGCCCATGAATGGCCCTGCTGGCCAAATAAGTGGCATTCAGCGCGCCTGCCGAAGTGCCGACCAGAACTTGGAAGGGAAAGGCCCCCTGTTGAGCCGGATGCTCTTTTGCAGCGCTATTTTGAAATTTGGCATTGGCTTGAACAGGCCGTTCTTTGAGCAGTGCGGCCAGGGCCTGTAGAACGCCAGCTTGATAAGCTGCTCGAGCGCCTCCACCCATCAGAACCAGGCCGCGTGTGATTTGGCCAGGCGATTGGCTCAAGCGGCTCCCCATGGCGGCGCTTTGTGTGAGGTCATCTAGATGCATGACTGAATGATAGAGTCAGAGCTTCAGGAAAACCACCCATGACCACACATTTGACGCCTAAGCGCGAACGCTGGCTTTTGCTCACACTGGCCAGCATCCAATTCACAAGCGTCCTCGACTTCATGATCATGATGCCTTTGGGGCCTCAACTGACTCAACTTTTTGGCATCTCTGCAGGACAGTTTGGATTTTTGGTGGCGGCCTACACGTTTGCTGCCGGTTTGTCGGGGCTTTTGGCGTCCACTTACATTGACCGTTTTGGCCGCAAAAGAATGATGCTGACCCTTTATCCCTTGTTTGGGGTGGCGGCATTGGCTTGTAGTTTGGCGCCGACCTATGCTTGGCTCATGACTGCGCGCGTGGCCTCAGGTTTTTTTGGCGGCGTCTTGATGGCCTTGTCCCAAACCATTGTGGCCGAAGTCATTCCCTTCGATCGCAGGGGACGAGCCATGAGCGTGGTCATGACGTCTTTTTCTGTTGCAACCGTGGCGGGCGTGCCATTGGCGCTCTTTTTGGTCTCGTATTTCAATTGGCATGCGCCATTTTTAGCCATTGCCCTCATGGTGAGTGTGTTTGCATTGGGGGCCATCAAAACCTTGCCAAGTTTGAAGGGGCATGTGCAAGCACCCTCCGATGGTGGGTCTGCGCCCAGCGTGTTGTCTAACCTGCGCTTGGTGTTGCTAGACCCCAACCACTTGCGTGCCTTTGCCATGTCCTCCTGCATGGTGTTTGCGGGGTTTGCTGTCATTCCCTACATCACTCTTTATTTACAGTTGAATGCCGGGTTTCAAGCAGAACAGATTCCCTATGTTTATTTGTGCGGCGGTGTTTGCACACTGATTTCTGCTCGCTTTATAGGCCATTGGTCCGATCGTGCTGGTAAGGCCTATGCGTTTCGCCGATTGGCGCTCCTGATGCCTTTGCCATTGCTAGGGATGACCTTGGCCGCTGACTTGCCCATTGCGGGTGTGCTCATTGTTTCTTCCATTTTGTTTGTGGTCATGAGCGGCCGCATGATTCCAGGCATGGCGCTCATTGGTGCTTCAGCCGATCCGCGCAGGCGCGGCAGTTTCATGACCTTGAACTCTGCCGTTCAGTCCCTGTCGATGGGCTTGGCGGCCTTGGTAGGGGGGCAGATATTGGGGCGAGACGGTGATGGGCATTTGACCCATTACTGGATGGCAGCTCTGTTGGGCGGAGGGGCAAGCCTCTTAAGCTATGTGCTGGCCAGTAAACTGAGATTGCATCAGGCAACCCAGTCGTGAAATACTGATCAAAGCCTTCAAGATGGGAATTTATCAGCTTTTCTCAAATAAAACTGCAAGACTTGATCTAAATAAAGGGTTAAAGAGAGCGGGCTTGCTTTCGCGCTGATCGGGGCGCATAGTGGATTCAGCCCACCCCATTTTGTGGCGGTGGTTGTTTGAAAAGCAGAGCAACAGGAGGCTTATTTATGAATTTGACGATCAGTGGTCACCATCTCGAAGTGACACCCGCACTCAGAAGTTATGTCACTGGTAAATTAGACCGAATCACAAGACACTTTGACCAGGTGGTCGATGTCAAAGTGTTGCTCACCGTTGAAAAACAAAAAGAGAAAGAAAAACGACAGCGAGCTGAGTGCAATATCCACGTGAAAGGCAACGACTTGTTTGCAGAAAGCTCGCATCAAGACCTCTATGCCGCCGTCGATGATTTGGTCGATAAATTGGATCGCCAAGTGGTGAAACACAAAAATCGAATCACTGACCATCACCATACCTCGCCCAAGCGAATGATGTGAAATTCCACTGTTTTTCAACTCGAAGCACACAGCCGCACCCCTCAGGTGCGGTTTTTTTTGGGCAGAGCCTTTCACAAGGTGCATAATCCGCCCTCGATATGAACAGACTTGCAGCCATTCTCCCCGTTGAACAAGTGCTGGTTGGCGTAGACGCCACCAGCAAAAAGCGCGCTTTTGAAGAGGCGGGTTTGCTGTTTGAGAATTTACACGGCTTGTCCAGAGCCTTGGTCACCGACAGCTTGTTTGCCCGGGAGCGTCTTGGGTCAACAGGCTTGGGCCATGGTGTGGCCATTCCGCATGGTCGAATCAAGGGCTTGAAATCGCCCATGGCGGCGGTTTTTCAATTGAAGCAGGCCATTGGCTTTGATGCGCCAGACGAACAAGCTGTGAAGTTGCTTATTTTCTTGCTGGTGCCTGAAGCGGCCACCCAAAAACACCTAGAAATTTTGTCGGAAATTGCTGAACTGTTAAGCAATGCCAATTTGCGCGACAGCCTGATTGGCAGCGATTCAGTTGCAAGCTTGCATCAATTGATCGACAAATGGTCACCTGTCCACTAAGACAAACGCTCTGAAGCCCATCAACGAAACGAGGTTGAGATGAAGCCTACCGCTGTCAGTGCCGACGCGCTGTTTGAAGACCACCGAGGCAAACTCAAGTGGCAGTGGATTGCGGGCTTGGGTGCCTCCGAGCGTCGTTTTGATGAGGTGGCTGTGCGCGCTGCGCGCTCTGGCGCAGATTTGGTTGGCTACCTCAACTACATCCACCCTTATCGGGTTCAAATTTTGGGGGAGCGCGAGGTTGCCTACCTCACGCGAGGCAGCGATGCGGATTGTGTGCGGCGGATCTCCCGCATTGTGACCTTAGAGCCGCCTGTGTTGGTCTTAGCCGATGGCCAAGCCGCGCCAGAAGCCTTGCTCAGAGTCTGTGAACGCGCCCAAATACCGATGTTCGCAACGCCCGAGTCTTCGGCTTTTGTCATTGACGTCCTCAGGGCCTATTTGTCCAAACACTTTGCCGATCGCACCATCATGCATGGCGTCTTCATGGACATTTTGGGCTTGGGCGTCTTAATCACTGGTGAGTCTGGCCTAGGAAAAAGCGAGTTGGGTTTGGAGTTAATTTCTCGCGGCAACGGTTTGGTGGCCGATGATGCTGTTGAATTGTTTCGCA
The DNA here is from genome assembly GCA_903961095.1 of uncultured Burkholderiales bacterium. Lineage (GTDB taxonomy): Bacteria > Pseudomonadota > Gammaproteobacteria > Burkholderiales > Burkholderiaceae_C > Limnohabitans_A. The sequence continues at coordinate 13,807 of CAJCDH010000014.1, forward strand.
TCAACCAAACCACCATCGAAGCACGTTGCCCGGACTTGTTGCAAAACTTGTTGGAGGTGCGCGGGATTGGTCTGTTGGACATCCGGGCTATTTTTGGTGAGACGGCTGTGCGCCGAAAAATGCGCTTGAAGCTCATCGTGCACTTGGTTCGGCGGGAGAACTTTGAGCGCGATTACGAGCGCATTCCCGCAGAGCCACTCACACAAGACGTATTGGGTATTCCTGTTCGAAAAGTGGTCATTCAGGTGGTGGCGGGACGCAACATTGCGGTGCTGGTCGAGGCCGCGGTGCGCAACACCATTTTACAAATGCGCGGCATTGATACCTACCAAGACTTCATGGAGCGACAGCGGGCGGCAATGGATGGCGTGGGCGGCGAGAGCGAAGCCTAAGCCTAAGCCCGATTGCGGTGCGGGCAGGGGTTTTGGGTACAGTGGGCATACAAACTGAGCGCGTGGTCGGCAATCACAAAACCCTTGGCCAGCGCCACATCGTGCTGACGCTTTTCA
>CAJCDH010000015.1 GCA_903961095.1 uncultured Burkholderiales bacterium
GCTGGTCTTTCAACACTCATTTTGCCTGTTCAGTGGTTGGTGCTTCAACCGGGACATGCGCTGGCGTATTTGGGCGATCATTTTCAAAGCTTGGATCAGGCGCAAAAAAATCTCAAAGCCGCAGACCTCAAAACGCTGCAGTACTCTGTGCGTTCACAGCAAGTTGAGCAACTTCAAAAAGAAAATCAATCTCTGCGCCAATTGATAGGCCTGTCTTCCAACTTGGCTGTAAGTTCGCAGGCCGCTGAAATTTTGTTTGATGTTCCCGACCCCTACAACCAACGCATTGTGATCAACAAAGGACAAGCCAATGACGTCGCACTGGGCTCTCCCGTCATTGATGCTGGTGGCGTCATCGGTCAAATCACACGCGTATTTCCTTTGACCTCTGAAGTCACTCTGTTAACCGACAACGACCAAAGCATTCCTGTTCTCAACAGCAGAACTGGCGCACGCAATATCACCAGCGGCGACATGTTGGCTGGTGTACCCATGATTGAGTTGAAGTTTGTGCCAGCCAGTGCAGATGTCAAAGAAGGCGACTTGCTCACCACCAGCGGCATTGATGGTGTTTATCCTGCGGGCCTTCAAGTAGCCCGCATCAGTCACATCGAAAGGCGTGTCGACATTTCTTTTGCGCGAATTCATGCCACCCCATTGGCCGAGCTCAAAGGCAGACATCTCTTGATTCTGCAACCCACAGGCTCTCAGCCTGCAGCGAAAGGTAAAGCGCCATGATCATGGAACGACGCGAAGCCTTGTTGCTGCCCGTCAGCCCCTGGTTCATTGCAGGCAGCTTAATCAGCGCATTGCTTTTAAGTATGTTGTTGGGTTTTTCACAAGCCATTTGGTTGCCTGACGTGTTGGCCGTATGCATATTTTTTTGGGGCATTCATCAACCCCGCAGAGTGGGCATGGCCATTGCCTTCGTCTTGGGCCTTTGGATGGATGTGCAGCAATCATCCTTGTTGGGTCAGCATGCACTGTCGTATGTGGTGTTGAGCTACTTTGCATTCAGCTTGCACCGGCGCTTGCTTTGGTTCCCCATTCAAGAGCAAATGATTCAAATTGCACCCTTCTTTATTTTGGCAGAGGCCATCGGCCTGGTCATTCGACTGAGCACTGGGGATGATTTCCCTGGTTGGCCCATGCTGCTCACACCCTTTCTAGAAACCTTGTTGTGGCCCGTCGCCAATTTCATTTTGCTGGCGCCCCAACGTCGGGCGCATGACCCCGACGCCAACCGGCCCATCTAAGTCATGGCCTTTCACCTGCCCTCGTTAAGCGAGTTGCGCAACACACAGTTTGAGATCTTCAAATTTCAAACACGCGTGGTGGTGCTGCAAGGCGCAGTGCTTTTGTGTTTTGCACTGCTGGGCCTGCGCTTGTTTTATCTTCAAGTGATTCGGCACGATGACTTGCTGGCGCAGGCTGAAAACAACCGCACAGCCATCTTGCCCACAGTGCCCAATCGAGGCACTATTTTGGATCGCAATGGCGTGGTGTTGGCCAACAACTACTCTGCTTACACACTCGAGATCACACCCTCGCGCGTGAAAGACTTAGAAGCCACCATCGACAGATTGTCTGAGATCATTGACATCCCACTGCGCGACAGGCGGCGTTTTAAACGCATGCGAGAAGAGTCGAAAAACTTTGACTCACTGCCCATTCGCTCTCGGCTCACCGATGAGGAGGTGGCGAAATTCACAGCGCAGCAATTTAAATTTCCGGGTGTTGAAATCAAAGCCCGATTGTTTCGCAATTACCCCTTTGGTCACATGGCAAGCCACGTGGTGGGCTACATTGGCCGCATCAACCAAAAAGAAAAAGAGCAACTTGAAGAAAACGACGAAGAAGCCAATTACCGTGGCACACAGTACATTGGCAAACTAGGTGTTGAGCAGCGCTATGAGCGTGAGTTACACGGCATCACGGGTGTACAAGAAGTAGAGACATCAGCTGGAGGCCGCGCCGTGAGAAGGCTTGCCAGCAAGCCCGCAACACCAGGCCAAAACGTGGTGCTTTCTATCGACATCAAATTGCAAAAAATGATCGAAGACCTCTACGGTGATCGGCGCGGCGCTTTGGTCGCTCTTGATCCCCGCACCGGTGAAATTTTGGCTTTTGTCAGCAAGCCCACTTTTGATCCCAATTTATTTGTCGATGGCATCGACAGCGAGAGTTGGAAAATGCTGAGTGAATCGATTGACAAACCACTTCTCAATCGCGCCATGCGAGGCACCTACCCACCGGGTTCCACTTACAAACCCTTCATGGCCTTGGCTGCGCTTGAAACGGGTAAACGCAGTGCCAGTGAGGTCATTAACGATGCCGGTTCTTGGACCTATGGTGGCCACACCTTTAGAAGCCACGGCGATACGGGTTTAGGACCGGTCGACATGGTTCGCTCCATCGTGCTGTCAAGCAACGTCTATTACTACTCATTGGCCAACACCATGGGCGTTGACGCCATCCATGACTTCATGAAGCCGCTGGGTTTTGGCCAAATCACGGGGCTCGATTTGCCTGGCGAACTGCGCGGAACCTTGCCCAGCACCGAGTGGAAAAAGAAAACTTATAAAAAACCAGAGCAACAGCGGTGGTATGGTGGTGAAACTATTTCATTGGGCATTGGTCAGGGCTACAACACATTCACCATGCTTCAATTGGCCAATGCAACGGCCACTTTGGCCAACGGTGGCACACACCATCAACCCCGCTTGGTGGTGGCCACCCAAGATCCCATTCAACGCGTCGACCGACGTGTCATGAACACGCCCCCGGTCAATTTGGGGTTCAAACCAGAGCACGTGGAAGTAATCAAGCAGGGCTTAATTGGCGTTGCCAAAGATGGCACTGCCGCCCGTGTGTTTGCAGGTACGACGTATCAAAGCGCTGGCAAAACGGGCACGGCTCAAGCTGTGACCATTGGCCAAAAAGACAAGTACAACGCCAGCAAACTGGAAGAACATCAACGCGACCATGCCTTGTACATGGCCTTTGCCCCTGCTGAGAATCCACAAATTGCCTTGGCCATCGTGGTTGAAAACGCTGGCTTTGGTGCGGCACAAGCAGCGCCCATCGCTAGGCGA
>CAJCDH010000016.1 GCA_903961095.1 uncultured Burkholderiales bacterium
GAAACTGGTGGCAAAAAATCCCAGCGTATTTGCAAACGCTATGTAGAAAACCACAGATCCTAAGAGCACAAACAAGGCCAGTACATGTCTTGGAGAATGTACCCAATCCTCCCAAGCGAACCATGCGGTAGGTGTTCGATTCCGAAGACCTTTGAACACCAGCAAGACACCAGTCACGCAAAGGCCTGTAGCAATCATGCTTGGGAAAAGAGCCGGACCAACCGGTTGCCCCGGTATATTTGGGAAGCCTTTTACGGCAAAGAGCACCAAGCTACCCAATGCCAAAAAGAACAGCCCAAATAAGGTGTCGTGTATTTTCATGGTCTTATTTGACCAAGCCGACTGCTTTCATGGTGGCGCCCAATTCAGTGTTTGACTTCACCATGAACTTGGCAAAGTCGTCTGGGCCCGCGTAGATCACACCAAAGCCGCGACTGGCCATGAACTCGTTGTACTCTTTGCTAGCGGCCACTTTGCGAACAGCTTCAGCCAATTTGTCGCGCACAGGTGCAGGTAAACCTTTGGGTGCCACAATGCCGCGCCATGCCGCCATGGTCCAATCGCTGCCAGTGGCTGATTTGAGGGTGGGCACATTGGGGTAGAGCGCGGAGGGCTTGTCATTCATGATTGCCAAACTTCTGACTTTGCCTGCATCAATTAAAGAACGTGCCTCAGGCAAGGACACAGGAGCAACCTCAATGCCGCCCGCCACCATGTCTTGCAAGCCAGGCGCTGCGCCGTTGCTAGGCACCCATGGCAAGGCTGCTGGGTCTATTTTTTGATCACGCAAAAGGCCAGCGATGGCCAAGTGCCAAATGCCGCCCTGACCAGTGCCAGAGGCTTTGAATTTACCAGGGTTTGCTTTGATGGCAGCCAACAATTCATTGACGGTTTTGTAGGGTGAATCGGCCCGCACTTGAACGCCTGCCGGATCTGCATTGACCAGACCAATGGGGGTGTAGGACGCGCTGGTGAGATCGGTCAAGCCTTGCCAATGCATCATGCCAATTTCAACAGTGGCCAAGCCAATGGTGTAGCCATCGGGTTGAGCAGAAGCAATGGCCGCATGGCCCACCACACCGCTACCGCCTGTGCGATTGACAACCGTAACGGGTTGACCCAAGTCTTTTTCTAAAAGACTGCCAATGATTCGAGCTGTTGCATCTGTGCCGCCGCCAGCACCCCAAGGCACGATGAGCGTGATAGGGCGAACTGGATAGTTTTGTGCAGCAGAGGACAGGGCGCCGAAAACACCCAATGTGCTCAGCAGAGCAGTAGCCAACAAACGACGACGGGGTAATGCAAACATAACTCACTCCTAAACAAGGGTTGGTACAAAAAATTTGCTAACACGCACAAGTTACGCCCTTTTAAGTCAAAAGGCATTAGGGTGAACCCAAGGATTTGGACTTGATGCTTATGCCATGCGCACCAAACGACCGGGACGAGCTGCGGTGATCTCACCTGCAGTTTGCACTTGTTCACCAGCTACCCATGTCGCGACATAGCCTTTTGCCTTTTGCAAAAAGCGTTTGCCACCAGCAGGCAAGTCGTTAAGCAACTTGGGCAGGCCGACGCTGAGTTGTTGGGGGTCGATGGCGTTGATATCGGCGCGCATGCCTACAGCCAGAACCCCCCTGTCTTTGAGTCCCAAGTAATTGGCATTTCGACTTGTCAGCATCTCGATGGCCGTTTCGAGGGGCAGACTGTCTTTGCCGCGGCCTTGCACCCAATGGGTGAGCATGAAGGTGGTGAAACTGGCGTCACAAACAGTGCCCACGTGAGCACCGGCGTCGCTCAGGCCACTCAAAGCGCGGGGATGCGCTAACATTTTGCGAACGGTATTCAGGTTGCCTTCGTTGTAATTGAAGATGGGGAAGTAAATTAAACCTTCGCCATTGCCCGCGCTCAAATGATCGTAAATGACTTCTAGGGGGGTGACACCTTTTTGCTTAGCTCTAACCAAGAAACTCTCCATGACGGAGGGTTCGTAATTCAAGGTGGCTTCAAGCGCAAACATGCGGCCACTGATCATGTCAATCTTGGCCAGCAAGATGTCCACCAGTGGTGGAATAGAGCTGCCATCCCCGGCTAAGCGTTCTGACTTTTCTGAAAGGATGCGAGCTTTGCGCTCGGGTTCGCGCAAAGCCGCTGCTCGCTCTGCCAATGGCAAATGAGCCACTTCCTTGTATGAAGGAAATCCCATGAAGGGATGGAAGCTGGCATCGAGCCCATTCAGTACACCAATGCCGCGTGCGCCTGTTTGCATGAAGAGAGGCAGGCCATTGGCCACTGCCTTTTCAACGCGCTCTTGAATGCGCAAATATTGTTCGCCCCCGGGATCGCGTTGAAGCCAAGTGAGAGACAGGAACCTGCCGCTGGCATTTGCCACAGCCTCAAGCAAATCAAATTCTGCATCAAACTCAGCAGGGTCTTTCAGTAAGTTGTAGTCACTGACCATTTGAACCACGCCGTGCGACAGGCCTTGAAAGGCTTGCGCCAAGCCTGTCAGCTCGGCATGACTGGCCTCTGCTGCAGGTGTCTCTTTGCCCTCGGATGTTCGGTGGTTGTCGCTGCGACCCGTGCTAAAGCCCGCAGCGCCTGCCTCAAGTGCTTCGCGCAACAGTGCACGCATCTCTTTGATGTCTTGCGGCGTGGCCACTTCATGGGCCAAGGCGCGCTCTTTCATGACGTACATGCGCAGCGGATCATGCGGCACTTGCACCAAAAAGTCGAGGCTATGAGGCTTGGCTTCTAACGCATTCATGTACTGCGGAAAACTTTCCCAGTTCCACACAATGCCTTCGTGCAAAGCAGCGCCAGGTATGTCTTCCACGCCTTCCATGAGTTTGACCAAATCGTCTTCTGCGCCTGGACGCTTAGGTGCAAAACCCACACCGCAATTGCCCATGACGACCGTGGTGACGCCGTGGTAAATGCTGGGCGTAAAGCATTCATCCCAAGTCACTTGACCGTCGTAGTGGGTATGCAAGTCGACAAAGCCTGGCGTGATCCAGAGGCCTGTGGCATCGATGGTTTCTTTGGCGAGTTCGTTGATTTGGCCAATGTGAGTGATACGGCCGCCTTGTATGCCAAGGTCTGCAACGAAAGGTTTTTGCCCTGTACCGTCAACAATGGTGCCATTTTTAATCAAGCAATCGAGCATCTTTTCTTCTCCAGAAATACGCCAATGACATGCCACTCACAATGTGCCAAATGCCCCACAAACTGGCCAGTGTCACCATGCCTAAATCACTGTTGAATTGCACGGCAATGATGCCCAGCGCCAAACCGGAGTTCTGCATGCCGCCTTCAATCATCACAGCACGGCGATTGCGTTCGCTGAGGCCCATCACAATGCTGGTGATCCAACCCAAAAACAAACCGCTGGCATTGTGCAAAACCACCAACAGCAGGGTGGGCAACAAGCCCAGGGTAAGTAATTGACGTTCTTTGATGAGACCGGCCACAATGAACAGCAGCAGGGCGATCAGAGAAAAGTGACCCAATGGTTTTCGGATTCGCTCAGTCAGCGCTGGTAAGCGATGTGATGCCAGCAAACCCAATGTCAGTGGCACACCTAGCAACAAAAACAAGCTGATCCAGATACCAGAGGCATCAATAGACAATTCTTTCAGCCATGAAGCTGTTTCGGGATTGGCGGCCATCATCCAACTGAAGTTGAAGGGCGTGGCAAACAGGGCAATGATGCTGGCCACAGCAGAAATGCTGACCGACAAGGCGGTGTTGCCGCGGCCCATATGGGTGACCACGTTGCTCAGACTACCGCCAGGGCAAGCTGCCACCAAGATCATGGCAGCCTCGACGTTGGGGGGCAGATCTAAAAGCAGCGTTGCAGCCCATGTAGCGACAGGCAGCAAAATGAACTGAGGAATAAGACCGCCAATGACCGCCTTTGGCGCTTGGGCGACACGTTTGAAGTCGTCGAGGCGAAGTTCAAGAGCAACTGAAAACACCATGGTCGCCAAGACCAAACTCAGAACGATCTGGGATGCATTCATGATCAAGACCTTCGTGCAAGGGGCAAATTCAAGAGCAAGTTTTGCGGTTTGATTTTGAGAAGATTTTGAGGGTCCATGGCCATTGCCAAATACACCGGTTTGCCACTTACGTCTTGCAGCATGTCGCTTGCATTGTCAAAGTTCAGGACAAACAAGCACAGCATGCGGCGTTGTCTGTCCTCATCAATGCTTTGGCCGTTGTACAAGTCGTTGAGTATGCTGCTGGCCTGTGCATCCAGTCCTGCATGCCAAACCCAATTGGCATCTTCTATTTCACGTGCTGTGTCAATGCGCACGCTGGCACTGGTGAAGTGCAATATCCAACGCTCGAGTACACGGCAAAAAGCCTCGATGAGGGGCTGACCCAAGTTGAGACAGGCCACCATGTCAAAACGTTCGCTGCGTTCCCAGTAGGTTTCATCGTTGCTGTCTTGAATCACATCAAGGTCAACACTGCGCAGAGGAATGCCGCCTTGTTTGAGCAACTCGCCCACGCTGCCAAAGCCACTCTCTAATGCATGACGCTCAACTGTTTCGTGATCGGCGGCCATGACAGAGCCATCTTCAAGAACAGAAATTTTCTGGGTCCTAAACAACAACTCGGCAGCACGGGCTTCAAGAGGCGAGCAATCGTCACCTAATATGTGTTGGACCAACACTTGAGTGATTTGATTGACCAAGATCGGTGGCACATCGACGCCTTGGCCTTCAAACAAAGCCCAATAACTGGCTTCGAGGGTGGGGCGCGCCAGAATTCGGTTTCGAAAGCGCAGCCAAACAGCCATGTTCTCGGCAGCGTCTTGGTCTTGTACAAGCGCCATCTCTGCAGCTTGCAATTCGAGACGCGGATTTTCCAGTAGGCGATCATGAATTTGAATTTCATGCTTGCAAGAGCTTTCAATGGGCGCCAACTCTGGGCGCAACAGCAAAACTCTTAGAAAATCGTCGGTGACGGTAAGGTGACCCCTCGCGTCTTTTTTAAGTTGTGCATAACCCGCTTGGGGCCAAAGACTTTGCGCAGAATCACTCATCATTTAGAAGTTGTTCAATCTCAAATGGGTTTTTTGCCACGGGGAATAATGGCCGTGGTTTTTTGCACAGGGCGCTCAGTGTCTACCGCTATGGTTTTGGGCGGTGATGTGTCTTTTTTGGGTTTTTTGGACTCTTTATTTGTTTTTTGTTGACCTTTGGCCATAGGATCACCTTGAAGTAGTTAAGCGCCCAGTTTACGCGAGGCACAATCAATGCCCAATAGGGAAGGCTAGCTCAGGCTGCATATTCAGGGTTTGTCATGACAATTTTTCACATTTCAGCCAATGAGGTCGAACTCACGGCAGTTCGATCACAGGGGCCTGGTGGCCAAAATGTGAACAAGGTGGCCAGTGCTATTCAATTGCGCTTTGACATCCGAGCTTCCAGTTTGCCCTTAGAGTTGAAAGAGCGGCTTTTGAATTTGCGTGATCACCGTATTACCCAAGGCGGGGTGGTGGTCATTAAATCGCAAGAGCATCGCAGTCAAGACATGAACAAAATGGCAGCCCTGCTGCGTTTGCATGATTTGCTCGAGTTGGCATCAGTGGTTCAAAAGAAGCGCAAAGCCACACGTCCCACCCGCAGCTCGCAAGTTAAGCGGGTCGACAGCAAAGTGAAGCGGGGGCAGACCAAGGCCCTGCGTGGCAAAGCGCATTGGGATTGAGCAAGCTCTTCAGGCAAGCCAACAGCCTGCCTCACAGGGGGATTCAACTCAAAACGGCTCCGACCCATTTGAGTGCTTGCGGCAACACTTCGGGCCCATCAGCTTGCAGAATGTGCCGCTGAGGCATGCTTCTTAACCAAGTGAGCTGTCGTTTGGCCAATTGGCGTGTGGCAAATACACCGCGATCACGCAACTCGGCCATGGGCAAACTGCCGTCTAAAGCTTCCCATGCTTGTCGATAACCCACGCAGCGCATGGAGGGCAGGTCAATATGCAGATCGCCCCTGGCACGCAATTTCTCGACTTCTTCTAATAAACCGTGAGCCAGCATGTCATCAAAGCGCTGCGCAATGCGTTTGTGCAACCACGCGCGTTCGAGAGGTTCCAAGCTGAGCATGGGAACGTTGTTGATATTCAAAGCGCCATTGCTGGAATCGGCTTTTGTTGTGTCCTGAGATATGTCAGCTTCGGCAGAGTTTCGTTGAAAGCTCGAAAGGCTTTGACCAGAAATTCTAAAGACCTCCAAGGCTCTCGAGATGCGTTGGCTGTCAGCAGGTGCCAGGCGCGCGGCAGTGATGGGATCTACAAGCTTCAGCTGCGCATGCAGAGCAGGCCAACCCAAACTTTGGGCTTCTGCTTGAATGCTGGCCCTGATGCCTAAATCGGCAGCCGGCATGTCGTTGAGACCTTCTAGCAAAGCCTTGAAGTAAAGCATGGTGCCGCCGACCAACAAAGCAACTTTACCGCGACTTGAAATATCCTTGACACACACCAAAGCATCGCGTGCAAATTCTGCTGCACTGTAGGCGTTCAGGGGGTCGCGAATGTCAATGAGATGGTGCGCTACAGCGGTCAATTCGTCGTGTGTGGGCTTGGCTGTGCCAATGTCCATGCCTTTGTAAACCAAAGCGGAGTCGACACTGATAATTTCTGCGCCGCCTTGCGTTGCAAGATGGGCTGCAATGGCCAAAGCCAAACCTGTTTTGCCGCTGGCAGTGGGGCCGGCAATGGCGATTGCACGCAATTTCATTTTGCAAGAGGTATGGATGCAGTCTGAGGCAAAGGAATTTTGCGCACAGCCAATATCCCAATCAGACCAATGCAAATTGATGCAAACATCATGCCTTGTGCCATGGCCAGCAAGGGATCGCTCATGTGCGTGCCAATCCAAGTGCCCACACCAAAAGCCACCAGCATCATCGAGAAACCATTCAAGGCTGAGGCTGTTCCTGCCATTTCAGGAAATGGTGCAATGCAGCCACTTTGACCACAAGGTTGATGCACGCCATGCGCCAACAAAAAGAAGTTGACGGGCAACATCACAGCCCAAGCGCCAAACCAAGACTGCCCAGGGCCTGCATAAGCGACCAGCATCATGAGGACGCCAGCAAACAAACTCACAAAACTGGCCATGAGGACGCACATCTGAACGCTGACGCGCAATAACAACCAACGACATATGAAGGTGCCCACGATGTACGAAAGCGACATGGAGACCATCAACAAACCGTAAACTGTTTTGCTCAAGCCCATGCTTTGTGTAAAGACAAAAGATGAGGTGGCCAAGAAGGTAAAGAGACCTGCAAATGAGGCCGTTGACAATGCGCTGTAGGCTTGAAAGGTGGGATTGCGAACAATGTGTTTGACCGCCGCCCACAAGCTGTTAACTTGCAGTGCATGGGGGTTGCGTTGTTGCAAACTCTCATCAAAATAAAAGTAAATCAGTGCGCCTGTGAAGGCTGCAAACAGGATCAAGCTGCTGAGGGCCCATCGCCAACCTAGCAGATCTGTCAGGAAGCCACCTACTGGCACGCAGGTGCAAGCAATGAGCCCCAAGCCAGAGAGTGCTTGCGACATGATTTTGGCGCCTTGTACGGGCTCGTACAAGTCGCGAACAATGGCACGCGCAGCCATCACACATGCGCCCATGGCCACGCCCTGAAGCGTGCGTGCTGCAATCAGGGTTTCGATATCAGGCGCGAGTGCACAAGCAATCGCAGAGACCACATAGACCCCAATGCCGCCTAACAGAACGGGTCGGCGTCCCCATTTGTCAGACAAGGGGCCCCACACCAACTGAGAAGTGCCAAAAGCTAAGAGCAGTGCCGTGAGGGTGAGTTGTGCTTGCACCATGCTAGCGCCAAAAACTTGGGTTAAAGCGGGCAGGGCTGGCAAGTACAAGTCGGTGGTGACCGGTTGCAATCCCAGCAGCAGCGCTAGCATCAGCACTGTCATGGTCTGACTGCGAATAAGCAAGGGCGCAGAGTTGGACATCAACGACCGCGCAAGAACAGGGCGTCTAATTCACGCATACTGACCTGACGCCAAGTGGGTCGGCCATGATTGCACTGGTCTGAGCGCTCGGTGGCTTCCATCTGTCTAAGCAAGGCATTCATTTCATCCAATGTGAGCTTGCGATTTGCACGCACCGCACCATGGCAGGCCATGGTAGCCAATATTTCATTCTGAGCGCGTTGAACCACCGTGGCCGCATCGTGCTGCGCCAATTCAGCCAACACACTTCGGGCCAACTCCACAGCATCGCCTTGCGCCAAAGAAGTAGGAACCGCGCGAACGGCCAGAGTTTTGGCAGACAAAGAGGAAATTTCCAAGCCCAGCTGAGCCAATACTTCGGCGCAACTCTCTGCTGTGGCAATTTCTTGGGGCGTGGCTGCGAAGGCGCTAGGAATTAACAAAGGTTGACTGCTAATTTGGGTGGTGTCGAGTTGCAGTTTGAGGCGCTCATACACGATTCGCTCATGCGCAGCATGCATGTCAACCACCACCAAACCTTGCTTGTTTTCTGCCAAGATGAAGACGCCTTGCAATTGGGCAATGGCTCTACCAAGTGGCCATTCCTGCGCTTCTTGCGGCGATGTGTCTGACGTGATGCTGGAGAGTTGCGGTGTGCTTGTGAAACTGGCTGTTTGTTCGGCCACTTTTGGCGGGCCGCCCCACAAGGCTTTTAAGTCTGCCAATGCTTGTGCAGAGTCTTCTGCGCGGCGCTGCGTATCAAAGGGCATGCCGCGTTGCGACCAACCTCCTTGGACTTGCTGTGATGGAGCGCTGGGCGTGACTTGAAGTTGATTGGCTGAGCCTGAATCTGCAGTGCGATCAGCTGAAAGCTGCGTACTTGAAAGCAACTGCGCTCGCGGCACAGCCAAAGCACTTTCAATGGCATGTCGCATGGCCTGATGAACTTCACGGCTGTCGCGAAATCGAACTTCAATTTTGGTGGGATGAACATTGACATCCACACGGGCAGGGTCCATTTGCAAATACAACACGTACACCGGTTGGCGTTGACCGTGCAGCACATCTTCATAGGCGCTGCGTGCACCATGGGTGATCACTTTGTCACGCACAAAACGCCCGTTGACGTAGGCAAACTGTTGGTCTGCGCGTGCGCGCGCAGCATCGGGCGTACCGGCACGTCCGCGCACATGCACAGGCCCCGACCTGAAATCAATGTTGACAGAGGAGGCAACAAAATCCTCGCCCAGTACATCGGCCAAGCGTTGGTTCCAACCGGCTTCGCCAGGCTGGCTGCGCCACTGCTCCACAATTTTGCCTTCGTGCCAAATGGCAAAGCCCACCTCTGGTCTGGCCAAGGCGTGACGTCTGACGGCTTCGATGCAATGGGCCAGTTCGGTGTTTTCAGACTTTAGAAAATGGCGACGTGCAGGTGTTGAAAAGAACAGCTCTTTGACTTCGACGGTTGTACCAACAGCCCGAGCAGCGGGTCGAATTTCACCCGTTTGCCCCTCCAAAAGGAAGGCACTGGAAGCACCCTCAATGCGCGACAGCAAACTCATGTCGGACACTGAATTCATGGCGGCCAGCGCCTCGCCTCGAAAGCCCATGGTGGCCACAGACTCCAAATCTTCCAAGCTGACAATTTTGCTGGTGGCATGCCTTTTGAGCGCGATAGGCAGTTGATCAGCTGGGATGCCACAACCATCGTCTTCGACCGAAATCAGTCGAATGCCACCCCCCAGTAACCTCAGCGTAATCTGCCTTGCACCTGCGTCAAGCGCGTTGTCAACCAGTTCACGCACCACCGAAGCAGGGCGTTCGACCACCTCTCCGGCAGCAATCTGGCTGATGAGCACATCAGGCAGCTCTCGAATGGTGGGAAGGATTTGGACTTGGGACATTTTCAAATTGTAGGTGCAGGGACCCCTCAATTCCCGATGAATGGGGAGGGGTTTCAAGAAAGGGATAATCGCGCCATGGACTATTTCATGCAATTGATCGATTTTATTCTCCACGTCGACCGTTATTTGGAGATGTTTGTGGCCAATTACGGCCCATGGGTTTATGCCTTGCTGTTTCTCATCGTGTTTGTTGAAACGGGCCTGGTTGTGATGCCCTTCTTACCGGGCGATTCTTTGTTGTTCGTGGTGGGTACCTTGTGTGGCACGGGTCTTCTGAGCTTGCCTTTGGCCATGACCTTGCTGCTCATCGCCGCGATTGCAGGCGACCAAGTCAATTACCGAATTGGTCGCTACTTCGGGCCCAAGGTTTTTCAATGGGAAAATTCGCGTTTTTTCAACCGATCCGCTTTTGACAAGGCGCACAATTTCTACGAAACCTATGGTGGCATCACCATCGTTCTGGCGCGTTTCATGCCTTTTATTCGGACCTTTGTCCCATTTGTGGCAGGTGTGGCGGCCATGACGCCATCTCGCTTTATCGCTTTCAACGTTCTTGGCGCCGTGATCTGGGTGTGTGGCCTGACCAGCGCAGGCTATTTATTTGGCGAAACAGCCTTTGTGCAGACGCACTTAAGCAAAATCATTTGGGCCATGATTTTCGTACCTGGTTTGTTAGCACTTTGGGGCGCTTGGCGCGCGCATCGAAAGTAAAATTTCGAGCATGATCTCAAACCCTCAAGTGCATTTGCCCTTTCCCACCAACCCACCCCGAGTCGTCACTGCAGGCGAAGCACTGATCGATTTGGTATTGCAAGAAGACGGACTTTTTAAGCCTTGCTTGGGCGGCGCTGTTTTCAACCTGTCGCGCGCATTGGCCAGACAAAATGTGCCCACCCTCTACCAAAACCCCTTGTCCCATGACAGGTTTGGAAGGCAATTGGCGGAGGGCTTGCTTGAAGATGGTGTGCAATTGGCCCAGCCTCAGCCGGTCTCTGAGCCTACATCGGTGGCAGTGATTGCATTGAATGCGGAGGGGCATCCCGATTACACCTTTTATCGGCAGGGCGTTGCGGATCGACAAATCACAGCGCAAAGCTTGAGCGCGGCTTGTCGTGGGCAGGCTCACATGGAAGTGGCTTGCACAGGTTGTTTGGCCTTGGACCCGGCCGATGCAATTCACTATCTTCCTTGGCTTCAGTCTCAAAAGAGGGAAGGCAAATGGATTGTGCTTGATGTCAATCTCAGGCCCTCGGTCATGCCAGATTTGCGAAGCTACAGAGCCCATGTTTTGGAAATGGCCAAACTGGCCGATGCTCTAAAAGCCAGTGACGAAGATTTGCGCCATTTGCAAATACCCGGTGTCAGCCCCTTGGATCAAGCGATGAATTTGATGGCCATGACCTCTGCCCAATGGATGGCTTTAACGCTCGGTCCTGAGGGCGCCTGTTTGTTGGTTCGACATGGCGCTGATGTGCAAGTGCTCAAAGCGCGTGAAGCCTTGGCCGTCAAAGTCATTGACACCGTAGGGGCGGGCGATAGTTTTTTAGCAGGTCTCCTGGCATGTGCCTTGCACCATGTTGATCAAGAAAAATCAAAGCCCCTTTTGCGCAAGTGGGCCGAGCAAGCAACACTCGATACTTTGCAAGATGTGCTTGAGCATGCATTGGCCAGCGCCACCTTGGTGGTCATGCGCCGCGGGTGCGAACCGGCCTCTTGGACGGAGGTTCGCGCTCGAATGAAAGCGTTCCCAGCCATTTGATGGCGCTTGCAGAGCGCCTTGTCTTGGCTGCTTTGACTTAAGTAGATCTCTTTCTGGCCAAGGGTGGGTTGCGTTCAAAGTATTTTTGCAAGCCTTTCACCAATGCATCGGCAATGTCGTTTTGGTATTGCGGGTCAGCCAGCTTGGCTTCTTCACTCGGGTTGCTGATGAATGCGGTCTCTACCAGCACACTGGGAATATCAGGCGCTTTTAAGACTGCAAAGCCTGCTTGCTCTACTTTGGGTTTGTGGAGCCTTCCAATGCTGCCAATTTCACGCAAAATGGCGCCGCCTAAGTTCAAACTGTCTTTAATCTGTGCAGATGTACTCATATCTAGCAGTGCTTGTTGAACTTGTGAATCTTTCACGCCCAGGTTCATGCCGCCGATCAAATCGGCCTTGTTTTCTTGCGATGCCATCCACCGAGCCGCGCTGCTAGAAGCTGCACCTTGGCTGAGCGCAAACACGCTAGCGCCTTGTGCATTGGGCGTGAAAAAAGCATCGGCATGTACACTGACAAACAAATCGGCCTGGACTTTTCTGGCCTTTTGCACGCGAACATGCAGGGGGACAAAAAAATCGGCATCGCGCGTCAGGTAAGCCCGCATGGGACTGCCCTTGACTAGTGTGGCGTTGATGCGATCGCGCAGTTTGAGTGCAATTTGCAGCACCACATCTTTCTCTTTGGTGCCATTGGGTCCAATGGCGCCTGGATCTTCACCGCCATGTCCGTTGGCATTCCTGACTTTCTTTCCACTGAGGCGAAAGAATTCGTCATCACGCTGAAACTCGCAGTAATTGAAAAATTGCGTCTTGAAATCAACCGAACTTCGCCTTCAAGTTAGGGTTGTTATCTTAAATGTTGCTTTGCTTCCAATAAGCAAAACCAAACCAAGGTCCCAAACTTTATTCAAAAGTTCTAACAATTAAACCCAATCCTTGCTGAAAAATTAAGCAGAATGAGCAATTGGGGCTGCTCAAATTTGGATGCAAATTCTCTTCAAAGTGGCTTAGTTTTGGATGCCATTCAACAGGCATAGTAAAAATACTTTTTTGCTAAAGTCATTTTTTTGGGGGAAATTGCTACGCAGAGAAATCTTTTTTTCACGCGAGTGCTATCGCATCTAATTCAAATCCAACATCTATTCAGCAACAGAATAGATGTTGGATTAGTTATTGGCTTGTTAAACAATTGGAGGGCTTCATTAAGCTACTGCTTGATTTGGATTGAAACGAGCCATAGAAATCACATCATCAAAGCGCCCATTTCTTAGCGCATAGTGACGCAACAATCCCTCTTCCTCAAACCCAAACTTC
>CAJCDH010000017.1 GCA_903961095.1 uncultured Burkholderiales bacterium
AGTGTCAATGTAATGTCTTCAAGCCAATCTTTAAGTAGCTCAGCAGGCCTCGCATTGAGCGCTGGCATTGAGCCCACCACACCAGCCTTGCATTGTTCAATGACCAAAGGCGGTTGGCTGATAATGAACATCGGCGAGCAAATAACAGGCAAGCGAAGATTTGAAAAGAGTGAGTGATTTTTTTCCATATTGTGTTCGTTTAAATTTCAGGTCAGGTCAGGTCAGGTCAGCGTATCGTTCCAAATGGTGATCTGCATCACCAAATTGCTGCGCAATCATCGTTAAACGGCGAAAGGTGTGCGATACCTTGAGCTCTTCAGTCATTCCCATACCACCGTGCAATTGCACAGACTCCTGGCTGACTAGGCGCGCGGCATCTGCGATTTTTATCTTTGCGGCAGAAACAGCTCTTGCACGGCCTTTAGCGTTAGTCGTGTCATCCACTTTGCTGGCAGCCAAAATAGCCATTGAACGGGCTTGTTCGGTAGTGATGTACATCTCCACCATGCGGTGCTGCAATACTTGAAACGATGCAATCGGTACACCGAACTGCTTACGCTGCTTCATGTAATCTAATGTGGCATCGTTGGCGCTTTTCATCGCCCCAATGGCTTCTGCACAAAGTAAGGCTGTGGCAAAGTCTGTCGCCTCTTCGATATAAGGCATAGCAGCGCCTTCAACACCAAGCAGTGCATCTGCATGCAGTAAAACATTTGAAAATGCGACATCCGCTACCCGAAATCCGTCTACGGTGCGACTCGGATTTAGTTCAACGCCCGATGCCTGGGTGTCGACAATAAAAAGACTAGCGCCTTGGGGAGTAAGCGCTGAAACAAGCAAGTGACGAGCCGCAGCGGCTCCTGTTACAAGACACTTTCGACCATTGAGAACCCAAGCGCCTGAGTTGGATTTGGCTAAAGTAAGCTGGGGTGCCAATTGATAGCGATGCCCTTGCTCCAAGTAGGCAAACGCCAGTCTTGCGGAACCATCAATCAAACCTGGCAATAGTGCAGCACGCTGGGCAACAGACCCCATGCGCGAAACAAGACGTCCTGCCAAAGCAACATTCTCCAAGAGAGGCTCAACAACCAAGGCCTCGCCCATTGCTTCCATGACCGCCATCAAGTCCATCGCACCACCACCAAAACCCTCATCGGCTTCTGACAAGGTGATAGCAGTCAAACCCAGATCGGCAAAAGTTTTCCAAACAGCCTCACTCACCCCAGATTCAGAATTGAGGATAGCTTTGCGTTTTTCAAAACTGTATTCATTGTTCAGATACTTGCTGACCGAATCAGCCAATTGTTTCTGTTCAGGTGTGAGTTCAAAGTTCATCGATTTTGCTCACAGTCCCAAGGTCATTTTGGCAATGATGTTGCGCTGAATTTCATTGGATCCTGCATAAATGCTGGCCTTCCGAAAATTAAAGTAGCGCGGCGCCAAACGCGATATGAAAGGGTCAACAACGCCATTGAATACAGACATAAAGGGTTGCGCATTGGGTCCTGCTGCTTGCATCGCCAACTCGGTAATCATCTGCTGCACCTCAGTACCTCTAATCTTAAGCATCGACACATCAGCCCCCGGCGCTTGGCCTGTTCGTCGCATCTG
>CAJCDH010000018.1 GCA_903961095.1 uncultured Burkholderiales bacterium
ATTGCCACAGGCATGCACCTGTCCCCTGAGTTTGGCCTCACTTACCGTGAAATTGAGGAAGACGGTTTCCATATTGACCGCAAGGTCGAGATGCTGACAAGTTCAGACACAGCCGTGGGCATTGCCAAGTCCATGGGGCTGGGTTTGATTGGTTTTGCCGATGCGCTGAACGATTTAAAGCCCGACTTGATCGTGGTGCTTGGTGACAGGTTTGAAGTATTTTCGGCGGTTTCCGCAGCGCTGGTTGCGCGTATACCAGTCGCCCATTTGCATGGAGGCGAAACCACGGAAGGCGCATTTGATGAGGCACTCAGACATTCGATCACCAAAATGTCGCACTTGCATTTCGTAGCAGCCGAAGAATACCGGCAACGTGTTATCCAACTCGGAGAGCAGCCTGACCGTGTTTTCCTCGTCGGTGGGCTCGGCATTGACGGCATTAAACGTTTGAAGCTTCTTGACCGAGCAGAGCTTGAGGGTTCACTAGGCTTCAAGCTCGGGCAAAAAAATCTGCTGATTACTTTTCACCCGGTCACACTTGAAGATTCCACGGCGGGCAATCAAATGACGGAACTCTTGGCTGCACTGGCAAGCTTGGACGATACACAACTCATATTTACCATGCCAAACGCGGATACGGATGGGCGGGCTCTTATCAGAATGGTTGAGCAATTCGTTGTGAGGCATGCAAACGCTCGGGCTTTCAGTTCTCTGGGTCAACTGCGCTATTTATCCTGCATGTCCCATGTCGATGGAGTGGTTGGGAATTCCTCCAGTGGCTTGGCAGAAGCACCAAGTTTCAAGAAGGCTACGATCAACATCGGAGATCGCCAACGCGGGCGGTTGCAGGCTTCCAGCGTGATCAATTCGCGGCCCCGCCGGGCAGAGATTGCAGCCGCGATTAAAAAACTTTATTCGGCTGAGTTCCAGTCGATATTGGCTGGGGTGATCAGCCCCTATGGCACCGGCGGTGCGAGCGAAAAAGTGCTCGACACGATAAAGAATTTTTCGATTGAAGGGTTTGCTAAGAAAGCCTTCTATGATTTGTATGAATCTTGATTCTAGGAGCTGCAAATGAGTTCAGCTGAGGAAATTTGGCGCCGAGCCATTCTTTCCGCAAATTCAACGGTAGAGCAGGCAATACGCAACTTGGATCAGGTTGCTATCAAGATCGCCTTGGTGGTAAACGATAGTGCAGAACTGGAAGGCACGATCTCTGACGGCGATATCCGACGTGGCCTGCTCAAGGGTTTGACTCTTAGCAGTCCGATTGCAAGCATTATTCATCGCGACGCGATGGTGGTGCCGCCAGAAATGCCGCGTGCCATGGTGTTGCAACTCATGGTGGCGAATAAAATTCAACAAGTGCCCGTGGTCGATGCGCAGCACCATGTTGTCGGCCTCCATCTGTGGGATGAGATTACCACCCCTGTAGTCCGCTCCAACCTCATGGTCATTATGGCTGGCGGTATGGGAACGAGGCTTCGCCCGCATACAGACTCTTGCCCCAAGCCCCTGTTGCCAGTGGCGGGTAAACCGATGCTTGAGCACATCATCGAACGTGCAAAATTGGAAGGTTTTGGTAGTTTTATATTGGCCATCCATTATTTGGGACACATGATCGAAGCCCATTTTGGTAGCGGCGAACGGCTTGGCGTAGAGATATCCTATTTGAGGGAGCGATCACCA
>CAJCDH010000019.1 GCA_903961095.1 uncultured Burkholderiales bacterium
AGCTTGCCATGACGCTGGCTTAGCGGGTGCGCCCAAGTATGCAGACGCAGGTGCATGGGCTCCTCGCATCAAAACGGGTTATGAGGCTTTGCTGAACTCCGCACTCAAAGGCAAAAATGCCATGGGTGCACAAGGCGGCGGCGATTACAGCGATCTTGAAATTGGCCGTGCAGTTGCTTACCTAACTTCCTCAGCTGGAGGCAAGTTCAAAGAGCCAGAGGCGCCAGCAGCCGCTGCAGAGAAAAAGTAAACATCTGCTAGCCCATTGATCTGGGCATTCTTTCAAACCGCTCGATGCAAATCAGAGCGGTTTTTTAGGGTCTGTAGCAGGGCTAAGGGTGTACGCAAATCGACTTGGCATGTCTGCTGTTTCGATGGTCTCTAAGGGCCAAAGATTGATTTCCAGACCTTCTGCAGCCATAGCAACATCCAAGGTGTGTAGCAAACCAAAGCCCATGCTTGTTTGAAAATACACGCGTCCCGTTTGATCTGTGTAGCAAGTTTGAGCTTGCGCTTCTTGGCCCGTTTGCGCGCTCAGTTTGAAATCAGATGACATCCGCCAAACAAATGGCGTTGCGGCCAACTCGACATAAACACGCTGGGGACCATTTTGAAAATACCATGCGCCAGTTGAGTCCACCGTGTAATTGCGATGAATAAACTCGATCAACTTGTCGTGTTGAAGCAAAGAGCCTTTGGCACCGGTTGCACCACTTTGAAAGCTACCAAGTGCTTGCGCAAGATCGTCTCTTAAGTACCAATGGCCACGCTCATCCAAGCCTAACCAGCCAAAGCAATGGGGCACATTGGGCCACTTGGCCATGGCTTGTTTAACAATATCGTCCATGTTTTTGATTTTATGGGATGTGCTTCAACAGCCATTGACCCACAGCCTGTGGCATGGCTTTGAGGTGCCCTGGCAATGTTCCACTGGCAAAGCCGACGTGCCCGCCCCCATTGGGTTGCCATAGTTCTACGTAAGCACTGACTTTCTTCAAAGTTGGCAAACTGCTTGGGGGTATAAAGGGGTCGTTCTGAGCATTCAAGGCCAAAGCAGGTATTGCAACTTGCATCATGTGCGGCAAGGCTGAAGCTCTTAACCAGTAGTCATCCGTGTCTCGAAAACCATGCAAAGGCGCAGTGAATACATCGTCAAACTCGTACAAGTCTTTGGCTGCCATCAGTTTGTTGGCATCAAAAAGGCCAGGGAACTGCTTCAGCTTGGCCATGGCCTTAGGCTTCATGCTGCGCAAAAACATTCGTGTATAGACCTGTCGATTAAAGCCTTCACCAATAGCTTTGCCGCTGGCTGCAAGGTCTAAAGGCGAGCAAATGGTGGCAATTGCGTTCACAAATTGCTGAGCAGACTGCCCGTGCTCGCCGGCCCAGCGCATCAAGGCATTACCGCCCAAAGACACGCCTGCCGCTAGCAGTCCAGGTCGATTTTGAGCGTCGGCCCTTTGCTTAAATCTAGAGAGCAAGTGATGAACTTCTTCATGGTCACCCGAGTGATAAGCGCGCGGCATCAAGTTCAATGTACCACTGCAACCCCTGAAATGAGGCACAGCGATATCGCAGCTATTTTTCAAGCCCCAGTCGGCAAAGGCTTGCGAGTAATGGCTACTTGAAGAGCCTTCGAGGCCATGAAACAACACCAATAAAGGTCTTTGTCTGTGATGGATGCCAGATGCAACGCAAGCCTGAGCTTCACAAAAATCGATATCTACAAAATCACCATCGGGCGTGTCCCACCTTTCGCGCCGCCAATTGGGCGCAGTGGACTCAAACCGGCGAGACCACAAAGCTGGCCAAATCGTTTGCAAATGACCGCCAGGCAGCCAAGAAGGTGCTGAATAGTCAGTCAATGAAGTGTCGAAGGGCTAGTAGAAATATCTGCTGGCGCATTGGGCGTTCCGGGGCTGGCGTGATGTGCCACCATGCGCCAACCTTGAGGGGTCTTGTGATACACATTGGTCGCCATGACATAGGCCGTTTGTGGGCCATCGGAGCCAAGCACTTCAACGCGCTCAACCAAGTGATGCATGGCACTGGCCAGTGATTCAACCTTGTGCACTTGCGTTGGATGCGCTTGAACAGTGCCGTTGGCAAACATGGATTCAAAGGTGGCGCGTATGGCCCCTGCGCCAATCAGTCTGGGGCCACCCGGATGCACGCACACAATTTCCTCTTCATCGGCCCAACACGCCATCAAACGCTCTACGTCACCTTGTCTCAGAGCGTCATAAAACGCGGTCTCAATATCGTCTGGGTTACCGCCCAATGTGGCGGCTTGAAGTTTGGCTTTGCGCATGGTGTCCTTAGAAACAAAAAACCCGGCGTGCGCCGGGTTTCAGAAAACTTGTCAGCGTATGCAACGCCCACATTTTATTTTTTAGTGCGGAACTTGCGCAAGGCAGCCAGTTGCGCTGCAAACACAGCCAACTCACTTTGCGCACGTGCCATGTCGATTTCAGACTTGGCATTGCGAAGCGCATCTTCTGCTGCTGATTTAGCGGCATTGGCTTTCTCTTCGTCCAAGTCTTTACCGCGAATAGCAGTGTCGGACAAAACGGTCACATGGTCGGGTTGCACTTCCAAAACACCGCCAGCCACGAAGACAAACTCTTCGGTGCCGTCGGCTTTTTCGATGCGAACTGAGCCAGCCTTGATGCGTGAGATCAATGGTGTGTGACGGGGGTAAATGCCCAACTCGCCAGCCTCACCAGGCAAGGCCACAAAACGGGCTTCACCTGAAAAGATGGACTCTTCGGCACTGACCACATCAACGCGGATGGTGTTCATAGTTTGTTCCTTGAAAAGGGTTTACAAAAATGGCTTACGCCATTTTCTTGGCCTTTTCGAAGGCTTCATCAATGGTGCCGACCATGTAGAACGCTTGCTCGGGCAA
>CAJCDH010000020.1 GCA_903961095.1 uncultured Burkholderiales bacterium
CATTCTTTACGGGATCCTTCCAACTGCCATAATTATTTACATCATGAGAACGCCCCATCGCAAGAGGGTCAGATTAGCTCTTGAACGTGAAGCTTTAGAGACACACAGGTTGCAAAACGTGCACGAAATGAAGGTCGACTTACCAAAGCCAGTTGATCCCCCTAAGCCGGATCAGCCGGATCAGTCTGAACCGCCTGAACAGCATCACCCTAAGCCGCCTGAGACTAAGCCGTAATCCAGATGTAAGCGGCCATCCGCCCAGCACCGCCTTTGAGCAAGGCATCGCGCCGGTGCGAATGGTATTGAGCTTCTTGGCGATACGTACACCAAGCCACTGTGCTGTCGTTGCCACAAATGACTTGAAAGCCTTCAGCTTTTAGGCGCAAACGCGCTAGGCCTGCCAAATCTGCCCAATATTTGCCATTGCCATTGCCATTGCCATTGCCTTTGTCTTTGTCTTTGTCTTTAGCTACAAATAGCGCTTCGATTGAGCCTTCCAGTTTCGAAGAACCCTTCGTCAAGGCAAAGGCCTGGAGCACGTCTTCGCCCACTTCAAAAGCCGTAGGCCCAATACAAGGACCAAGCCACGCCATGCAATCTGCGGTATCAAGGCCTTGTGCTCTTGCACCTTCCGACAGCGTTTCCACCACCCCATGTCCTTGAGTGCCCGCAAGTCCACGCCAGCCAGCATGGGCCGCAGCAACCCACTTGGCCTTGGGGTGACACACCAAAATCGGCAAGCAATCTGCCGCCATCACTGCACAAGCAACACCGGCATGAGTGGTCCAAGCCACATCGGCCTCTAGCCCAGAGGGGGTTTGGTGCTCGATAGCCACACTTTGAACGCCATGCACCTGCCTAAGGTAGACCGCTGGCACACCCATTGCACTTTGCACCAAGTTGCGGTTTTGAAGAACGTTTTCTGATTGATCTCCAGAAAAGAGGCCTAAGTTCAGACTGCCCCAAGGTTGGGGGGAGACCCCTCCTTCTCGGGTGGTCATTAGAGCCCGCACGAAATGAGGTGCAGGCCAAGCAGGTGTCAATCCGATCAAGTCTTTATTCTGCATCAGGGCAAGCAGAGGGCTGCGCTTTTTGGAAGGCTTCCAATTTCATACACGCGTCAAATGCTGACATCGTGCGGGGCAAGCCATCCAAGCTGACCGCAAACCTTTTGCCGTTGAAAATTTGTGGCACCAAGCAGCAATCGGCCAATGTAGGCGTGTGGCCAAAACAGTATGTTGATTCTGGGCCTTGAGCCAACTGACGTTCAAATGCTTCTAAACCATCCCTAACCCAATGGCGATACCACGTGTTTTTTTGGTCTTCGCTCAAACCAAGCGTGCCACTCAAATACTTTAGGACCCGCAAGTTGTTGATGGGGTGAATTTCACATGCGATCGATTGCGCCAATGCGCGAACATGCGCTCGGCCCAGAGCATCTTTGGGCAAGAGTGCTGGTTCTGGGTGCGTTTCGTCGAGATATTCAATGATGGCCATTGACTGGCTCAGGTGCTCACCATCCACCCACAAATTGGGCACCAGGTTGTCTGCAGCCACACTGCTGTAGGTGGCTTGCTTGTGCTCACCCTTGGCAATATGAACTGGGATATATTCATAGGGCAAGCCCTTCAAGTGCAGTGCAATTCTCACGCGAAATGAAGCAGAGGAACGGAAGTAGTTGTAAAGTTTCATAGGCATTAGCATAAACTGGAAATATGTCTGTCGACACCCTAGAGCCCAAGCTTCCATGGATTGAAAGCCATTCCCCACTCCCCTCGGTTGAAAACGCCTGGGGCAAGGACACGGACGCCCCTGGTTTACTGGCTGCTGGGGCAGACTTGGGGGTCGATCGCCTAATCGAGGCGTATAGCAAGGGCATTTTTCCTTGGTACAACCCCAAACAGCCCGTGCTTTGGTGGAGCCCTGACCCCAGAATGGTGTTGCAAATTGAAAACTTTAAATTGCACCGTTCGCTGCGTAAAACGCTGAGCCGATATGCCGCACAGCCCAATTTTGAACTCAGCTTTGATCGAAGCTTTGATGCGGTCATAGAAGCTTGCGCAAAAAGCCCCAGAGAAGGACAAATTGGAACTTGGATCGTGCCTGAGATGGTACAAGCCTACAAAGAGTTACACCGTGCAGGATATGCCCACAGCGCAGAAACATGGCTCGACGGCAAGTTGGTGGCGGGACTTTATTTTGTTTGCATTGGCAAAGCAATTTTTGGTGAGTCTATGTTCAGCACACTGAGTGATGGATCCAAAATGGCTTTAGCGGCCTTGGTACATGTGTGCTCTCAACACGGCATCCGAGCCATCGATTGTCAGCAAAACACGGCTCATCTGGCTTCCATGGGTGCTCAGGAAATGACACGCTCTGAGTTTTTATCCCTCAGTGTGCCAGCTTTGACGCAACAAAGCCCCCATTGGGAAAAGGCACAGATTGACTGGGATCTTTGGCGGACTGCCTCGCTATGACGCACCTCAAAGACTTGCCTTTCAGCACTTTGCAGTTTTATGCAACAGCCGCCTACCCTTGCAGTTATTTGGAAAACCGAGAAGCCCGCTCACAAGTGGCCACACCCAGCCATTTAATTCAAAACGATGTTTATTCCGATTTGGTAGAGCGTGGCTTTCGCAGAAGCGGCCTCTTTACTTACCGCCCTTATTGCGATGGTTGTCAGGCATGTGTGCCGCTGCGTGTTTTGTGTCAAGACTTCAAACCCAACAAAAGTCAAAGCCGCGCTTTTAAAAAACATCAAAACTTGGTTGCCAGAGTCTCTCGCCTCGGATTTGAAGCAGAACATTACGACTTGTATTTGCGCTACCAAAACAGCCGCCATGCTGGAGGCGGTATGGACCACGACAGCGTCGAACAATACAAACAATTTTTGTTGCAAAGTCGCGTCAATTCAAGACTCGTTGAGTTTAGAGAACCCAGCGTAGACGGCAACTTGGGCGAACTCAAAATGGTGAGCATCGTCGATGTTCTAAACGATGGGCTTTCGGCCGTTTACACCTTTTATGCACCTGAAGCCCATGCCAGTTATGGCACCTATGGTGTGCTGTGGCAAATTCAACAAGCCAAAGAACTGGGTCTAGCTTACGTCTACATGGGTTACTGGATTGGCGCCAGTCCCAAAATGCAATACAAAGAGCGATTTAAGCCTTGCGAAAGTCTTCAACACGGCAAATGGCAAAGCCACCTCACGCTGTCTTGAGGTTTGGAAAGTACACAAAGTCCATTTCATCTTGTAAAATAAAATTTCGCAAAGTCTCACCCATGATTCTGATTGGAAGACTCTTTCTCTTTGAAATCGACCGAGGTTCAGTCCCATGAGAAAAGCTGAAGCACATCAGCCTGTAGCGCCCACCATCCAAGTGATCGAAAGGCTCTTTTCGCTGATGGACGTATTGGCCTCCAGAGAAGATGCTATTTCATTGAAAGAAATTAGCGAAAAAACAGGGCTGCATCCATCCACAGCGCATCGCATTTTGAACGACCTGACCATTGGCCGTTTTGTTGATCGCCCAGAGCCAGGCAGCTACCGTTTGGGCATGCGTTTGCTAGAGTTGGGCAACATGGTCAAGGCCCGCCTGAATGTCAGAGATGCCGCGTTGGCCCCAATGCGAGATTTGCACAAACTCATTCAACAGCCTGTCAATTTGAGCATGCGCCAAGGCGATGAGATTGTTTACATTGAACGGGCCTTTAGCGAACGCTCAGGCATGCAAGTTGTCAGGGCCATTGGCGGCCGTGCCCCGCTTCATCTCACCTCCGTCGGTAAATTGTTTTTATCCGTCGATGAACCTATGAAAGTTCGCAGTTATGCAACTCGCACAGGCTTGAGCGGTCAAACTAAAAACAGCATCACTCAATTACCCATTCTGGAGCGTGAACTTTCCAAAGTTAGGCAATATGGCATTGCACGCGACAATGAAGAGCTTGAATTGGGTGTGCGTTGCATTGCTGCTGGTATTTATGATGATCAAGGCAAACTTCTGGCGGGCCTTTCCATTTCAGCACCTGCTGATCGACTTGATGAGGCTTGGCTGTCTAAGTTGCAAGCGACCACCGAAGCAATTTCCCAGGCGCTTGGCTACAAGGACTCATAAACACTCGTCTACGACGGGTCTTTTGATGAAAAAAAACCCGCCTACGACGGGTCTTTCGATGAAAAAAACCCGTCTACGACGGGTTTTTTACTTGGGGTCGAAGTTTGAATTAACCCGCGTTTTTGAGCAATGCCACATCAGTACGAGCATTTTGATTTTCGACCCAACGTCGAACTCGCTCGGCATCTGCAATACGGCTTAGTTTGCCTGCAGAGTCTAGGAAAACCATGATGAGCTGACGGCCAGCAACCTTGGTTTGCATGACCAAGCACTGACCTGCTTCTGAGATGTAGCCTGTTTTTTGCAGCCCAATGTCCCAATTTGGACTTTTGACCAGTCGATTGGTTGTGTTGTATTGAAGGGTTCGACGACCCACAGCCACTTCACGGCCTGGCGAGGTAGAAAGTTCGCGCAATAAAGGAACGTTGTAAGCAGCACCGACCAACACTGCCAAATCGGTGGCGCTTGACTGGTTGCGGCTTGACAAGCCCGTTGGCTCGACAAAGTGAGTTGAGCCCATACCCAGGCCTTTGGCCCGTTCATTCATGGCTTTGACAAACATGGACAAACCGCCAGGATAGGTTCGGCCCAATGCATGAGCTGCACGATTTTCACTCGACATCAAAGCTAAGTGCATCAAATCACCCCGGCTTAATACCGAGCCCACCGCCAACCTAGAGGTGCTGCCTTTTTCGGTATCAACATCCTCTTGGGTGATGGTGATCATGTCGTTGTGCGATAAATCGGCGTCGCTGATGACCAAACCCGTCATGAGCTTGGTTAAGGAAGCAATGGGCAAAACGGCATGGTCGTTTTTGCGAATGAGCACTTCGTGGGTGTCTTGATCGATAACAAGTGCCACACTTGAGCGTAAATCGAGATCGTCGTCGCCCTGGTGCAAACCTGCCAAGCGGCCATGTGAAGGCCGGGGGTTTTGTGCTTTAGCGACTTTGCGGGTTTTGTTGGCCGCTTTGGGGCTATTTTTAGATGCAGCAGCAGATTTTGATGCACCGCTAGATTTTGATGCACCGGTTGGTTTAGAACTGCCAACAGCCTTTCGAGGCTTGTCGTTTTCTGCAGCATGCGTTGAAACTGACATGGGAACCAGAATACACAAGGAAATGCATAAGCTGATGGTGCGGTGTGAAAACAAGCGTTGGAGTGACGTCAAAACAATACTTTCTGTGGCCAAAGTCAGTCAGA
>CAJCDH010000021.1 GCA_903961095.1 uncultured Burkholderiales bacterium
CAATTGCGACCAACTCACGGACTGATTGACCAAACCATCCTCTGAGCTGGCGAGCACCCACCCATCTTCATTCAATATGGACAAGGATCGAATGAAGCTTGAATTCCCAATGGCCGACTTGAGTTTGTTTTGGGTGGGCAAATTGGAATCTGACCACTGATTGGCAACCGTCATGATGGCGCTAGAAGACTCCAATGTTCGGCTCACATGATTGAACAAGATACGCGTCAAAAGATCGCCACGGGCTTCCTCGCGTTCTAGGGTGTCTTGTCTGTCTTTCCAAAGATACATACTTGCAACCAACAAAATGAACACCGCCACCGCCGCACCAAATCGGTAAACACCGACGGATGCCGAATGCATCGAGCGCTGCAGTGTGTGTCCAGATGTATTTTTCACAAAATCTCGCCTATGGTTTTAACAAGACGATGGGCTCCAAATTGTTTAACTTCGCATACTGCAGCAAGCGCCCATCTTTTTTGACAAGACTTAAAAAAGCATCGACCCTCCCTGACAAACTGCTATCTCCCTTAGCAAATGCGTAGGCGTATTCGGTGGTGGGCATGTTGTTGGGGGCTGGGATCACGGCGGCCCAGTCGGTCAGATCTATCATGCGCAAACTGTAGGGATAGTCGGTCATGAAGGCATCCGCTCTGCCAGACAAAACCTCTTGTTCTCGCGTTCCTGGAGGTTGAACCTTGACCAGCCTGGCTTTTTTCAATGACCTGGCCATGACGCCTTCCATGATCGTGCCTGCAGCAACTGCAATGACTCGCCCCGATTGGTCAAGGCTATCCCAGTTTTGCAGACCCTCTTTGTTTTTTAATGTCACTGCAAACAAGCCACTTTTGAGGTAGGGCTGAGAAAATTGCAAGCGTGCCTGACGCTCGGCTGTAATGCCAATGGCATGGGTTGCAATGTCACAGCGGTCTTGCTCAAGCGACTCATAGAGCTGCGAGAAATTGCTGTCTACATACCTAATCTGCACACCGAGTTCGCGTGCCAGATCTTGGGTAAGCGCAATGTCAATTCCACTTAGCTCTCGAGTTTTGGGGTTGCGATAGGTAATGCTGTAGTACTCTGGCCAGATGCAAGCGCGCAATTCCTTGCTTGCCAACACACGTTCCAAGCGGGTGGTTTGAGCCAGCGTTGGAAAAGACAATGTCATACCCATGGCCAAAATGAACCCACCAAAAACGATGGACCTATGAGCTTGCCCCCTCAAGGCTTTTTTGAAGGCACGAAAGTACAAAAGTCGAAGGTGGTCCATGTATAAGAATTCAAAAGTTTTTGTATTAACTTTAAATTAAACACCAAAAATTTCTTTAAGCCTAAAAAATTCATTCTTTAGAATTAATTTGTGAGTTTACAGAAACATGCGACAATGTGCCCGTTGCCGCCTCCAGTTGCCGCAACATCAGCACTCCTGCTGGGGTTTGACTCAGGCACTCGCCTGTGGTTTGCATGCCCACCTGTGAATCCCATCGGTCTTTGACTGGCGGCTGTTTCCAAACAGCCTGACAAACCGATGCCATGCGCCGTTTTTGGCGCTCCATCATGAAATTTGAAGATTTGAATCTGGCTCCGGCCATTCTGCAGGCCGTGCAAGAGCAAGGCTACGACACACCAACTCCCGTCCAGGCCCAAGCGATCCCCATCGTCTTGGCAGGTCACGACCTGTTAGCTGGCGCCCAAACTGGCACAGGAAAAACTGCCGCCTTCACGCTGCCTATCCTGCACAAGCTCAGCTTGTCAGAAGCCGGCCGCAACAAATTTGGTGGCAAAGCCATCCGCGCATTGGTACTCACCCCCACCCGCGAATTGGCCGCTCAAGTTGAAGAGTCCGTCAAAGATTACGGCAAATACCTCAGCCTCCAATCGACCGTTGTATTTGGCGGCGTTGGCATGAAACCCCAAGTTGATCGCGTCAAGCGTGGCGTCGACGTTTTGGTGGCAACGCCAGGTCGCTTGCTTGATTTGCAAGGCCAAGGTTTGCTCGACTTGTCGAGCATTGAAATTTTGGTCTTGGACGAAGCCGACCGCATGCTCGACATGGGCTTCATCCATGATGTGAAAAAAGTCTTGGCCTTGGTGCCCAAAGACAAGCAAAGCCTTCTGTTCTCAGCCACCTTCAGCGATGAAATACGCGATTTGGCCGCCACGCTCTTGAAAAACCCCCAAAGTATTCAAGTCACGCCAAGCAACACCACAGTGCAGCGCATTTCTCAAGTCATTCACCCTGTGGGTCGTGGTAAGAAAAAAGAAGTACTGGTGCACATCATCAACCAACACAATTGGAGTCAAGTTTTGGTGTTCACACGCACCAAGTTTGGCGCTAACAATGTGGCCGACTACCTGACCAAAAACGGTATCAAGTCCATGGCGCTGCATGGCAACAAAAGCCAAACAGCTCGCACCCAAGCTCTTGCAGGATTTAAGAGCGGCGATATTCGCGTTTTGGTCGCCACTGACATTGCAGCTCGCGGCATAGACATTGAAGATTTGCCGCACGTGGTGAATTATGAAATTCCAAACGTTTCTGAAGACTACGTGCACCGAATTGGCCGAACTGGTCGTGCAGGCGCTAGCGGTGAAGCCGTGAGTTTGGTTTGCTTGGACGAAGAAGGTTTCATGATGGAAATCGAACGCTTCACCAAGCAAGAAATTCCTGTCCAATTGCTCGAAGGCTTTGGACCCGAGCCAGGCGAGAAAGCTGAGCCTATTGCCATGGGTCGTCAAACATTGTGGGGTGGCGCAGGCCGTCCCCCAAGCCGCGACGTGATGCAAGCAGCGGCCAAAGCGGCCCGCTCAGACATGATGCAACGCATCCGTGAAACAAAGGGCCCTGCAGGCGAAGGTGGTGGCCGTGGTGGTCGCCCTGGTGGTCATGGTGGCGGTGGTGGCCAAGCTCGTCCTGAAGGCGGTGCAGGTCGTTCGCGCAATGGTCCTCCTCCTTCACGCCGAGGTGGTCCTGCACAAGGCCCCCGAGGTGATCGTCAAGACCGAGGCGACAGAAGTTTTGAGGGTGCGCCATCAGACCGGTTTAACGATCGAAATGATCGTCGCAATGATCGACCCAATGATCGCAACCTAGACAACGGTATGGACCGAGACAACGACCGAGGACCTCGCGGTGATGAGTTGCCACGTCACATTGACCCGCTCATGACCAACCAATTTGCACGTCAAGGTGCACCCCGTCGCAACAGCGGTGGTGG
>CAJCDH010000022.1 GCA_903961095.1 uncultured Burkholderiales bacterium
GGCATGGTTCTGAACAGTGGCAACAAAGACACCGAATCCGAGGCCACCAAAAAAGTGTGTTGATCTTTTGCTGTGCGCAGTGTTGTTTCGACGCCTAAAGAACCATTAGCACCTGGCTTGTTGTCCACCAAAACGGCTTGCCCCAGTCGCTTTCTGACACTTTCGCCTACTAATCTGGCCACCACATCATTGGAGCCACCGGCTGGAAATGGAACTACCAAGCTGATTGACTTGCTGGGCCAATCTTGTGCCAAAGCCCCTTGGGCCGCAAGTGCAACACCAAGTGCCATTGCGAACAAACTGCTATTTAAATACCTTCTGGAGAGAGCTGGCATGAGTCGTCCGATTCATTGATGACGAAATAATTTTAGGGTGAGCTCATCAGAAAATTATCAAAAATCAATGCTATAACATCAGAAAAAACTGAACTCACTGGTTATTCAAATGCTTCATCCTCGTTTAGATCAATTGCGGGTTAAACAATTGCGATTCTTGAGCCTGTTGGCAACTCATGGCTCTTTGTCGGCTACGGCAGAGCAACTCTCGATGACTCAGTCAGCAGCCAGCATGATGCTTAAAGAGATTGAGTCTTTGTTTGACGTCAAACTTTTTAAAAGGCAAGGACGCGGCATGGCCCTCACCAACGAAGGCACAGCGCTGATGCCAAGGTGGCAGACAGTTTTGGGTGAAGTAGGGGCCATGGGATCCACCCTTCAAGGCGAGGTTCAACCCACCGTTCGCATTGGCGCCTTTCCACACACTGCGGCCACCGTGTTGCCAGAAATCATCAAAAAATTGATCAGTGGAAAAACAATTTGGCGCCCGCGCATTATCGATGGTCGAGCCGATTACTTGTTGCAAATGTTGTTGCAAGGTGAAATTGATATCTTGCTAGGCCGTTTGCCTAGCCATGTTGTCGAAGCGCCTTATTTTGAAGATCTGTCGCAGCGCTTGCTTTATGAAGCACCTTTGTCTGTGGTCTCTTCCAGCAAGCATCCCTTGGCCACTAAGAAAAAAATTGACTTTGCAGAATTGGCCAATTGGCAGTGGATTCTTCCCAACATGCAGTCGACTACCCGAGTTGGTTTGATGGAAGCATTTTTGAGAAGGGGTATCAATCCGCCCATTCCGGCAGTTGAATCGCCCTCATTTTTCTACAGCTTGTCGGTGGTTGCTCAAACAGAACTTTTAACTTGCTGCGCGCAGTCGGCAGCACTTCAAAGCAACCATGCCACAGCCATATTGCCAGTGGTGATCAGTCAAGAGCCCTTGCATGTTTCGATGGTATGGCGAAAGTCTTCCGCAGAGGCTCGTCGGGTTGCAGAGTTCCTTTTCTAAATGTCGTGCTTTGGTTTTACGGGGAGTTAGCCTGCTACGCTAAAAGGTATTTCTTAAGGACGATTGCGTACACAGAAAATTGGTTTTACAGGGGCTTTTTATGGAGCCGATTAAACAAAAATAATTTTTTGGAGCACTGCGTCAAGCGTCTAACTTTTCGCGTGCAATTTTTCTCTACACATTCCTCATCTCAGGACACTTTCTTAAACAATCACAAAATCCGTTTAAGAAATATTTTCCTCATACAGATCAACAACTTATAGGAGTCGAACCGAGAGTGTGGAAGCGGTGTGGAAGAAACAGCGAAATTTGCTGGGTTTTTAAGCAAATTTAGGCAGTTTTTAGCTGCCGAAAACACTTGAGATTTGTTCTGCGCTAACTCAGCAGAAAATTCACAGTTTCACTCGAGAAAACTGCTTTTAAATGCGTGCATTTGCAGCTAAAAGACA
>CAJCDH010000023.1 GCA_903961095.1 uncultured Burkholderiales bacterium
CATCACGTCTAGGGCATTGGTGTCGCCATAGCGATCGAGTTCTTCGCGGCCATAGATTTGCTTGGCCACACTGGCTGCGCGCCTGAGTTCTGTAGAGCCTTGTCGCCCTACGATTTCGACGCGTTGGATGACACTGGTTTGCGGGGTAGAGCTGGGCTCTGCTTGGCCACCAACGCTACTGTCTTGTGCCCAAATGGAAAGCGGCGCTGAAAGAACTGCAAATGCTATCAATTTGGCTGGATTGCGCTGGATTGTGGAAATTGGTTCACGCCAAGCGCAAAAAATTGAGGAGCATTTCATAAAATCAGGCTTGGTAAATTGTCTTGAATTAGATAATATTTTCGCAACTAAGGTCAGTTACGAACAGGGGCTTTTTTGAAATTGAATATATTCAGAGCATGTATTATGCAAATTATTACAAATCTATTCACGCCATGATGAAATTCACCAAGCTCAATTTATGTTTTGTCGGTTTGTGCTTGTCTACTTCAGTCTTTGCCCAACCCAACAAGGCCTTTCGTTTTGCAGGCATTGATGTTCCGCCTCCTTTGGCCTCTCAAAACGTCCAAGACGTTTATTGGGGCGTGGCGGTCAATGACCCTTACAGATTTTTAGAGCAAGTCAAAGACCCTGCAGTCGTAAACTGGATGAAAGGTCAGGCCGAAGCAACAGAGAGCATTTTGAAACGCATTCCTGGAAGAGCTTCAATTTTGGAAGCCTTGAAGGAAAAAGACTCTGTTGGGGGTACTTTTATCTCGGCCATCACTCGCACAGAAGGTGGGCGCTGGTTTTATTTGAAACGCGAACAAGGACAATCTCCAGCGAAACTGGTTTGGCGAGACAGTCTGACTGGTGATGAGCGACTTTTAATTGATCCCGATGTCGTTACAAAAGAAAAGGGCAGACCACACGCCATTCAAAGTTTCCACCCCTCTCCAGATGGTAAATGGTTGGCTTATGGCATGCATGCCTCAGGCTCTGAAATTGGCAACATGTATGTCATTGAAGTGGCAACGGGCAAGCTGTTACTGCCCCCCATTGACCGCGTTCGATTTGCGGGCGCAAGTTGGCGAAAAAATGGATCGGGTTTGTTTTTCTCTCGTCTTCGACCTGGCTTTGAGTCGATGAAGTCTACAGAGCGATTTGCAGATACGGGTCGTTATTACTTGGATTTGAATCAACCCGATCCAGACAAGCTGGTCTTCAATGCGTCGATGTATGCCGAGCTCAAGTTGCCACCTTTTGCCACTGGGTATGTGCAAGAGTTGCCCGGCACCGATTTGGCTGGCATGGTCGTTAACTTTGGTGTTGACAGGCGCTTGGCCATGTATGTTGCCAAATTCGATGAAGTTTTGAGTGGCAAGGCCAAGTGGCGCGAAGTCTTCAATCAATCTGCAGACATTCGCGAAGTCGATATGGGGCATGGCAATGTCTATTTGCGCAGCGCCCTGAATGCCCCACGTTTCAAAATATTGAAACTTAAGATGCCACAGCTTGATTTGAAAACAGCTGAAACTTTACTGCCAGAGTCTGATGCTGTACTTAGAGCAATGACAGCTAGTCAAGACGCTCTGTATGTCACAAGACGAGAGGGCGTCAATACTGCTTTAATGCGTTTGCCGGTGGCTTCAATCAATGCTTTAGGTGGCTCAAGTTCTACCAAAGCCGATGTGCAAAAAGTGGCCTTACCCTTAGAGGGCAATGTCAATGTGGTGGGCAGTGTCGATCATCCAGAGTTGATTGTCGCTGTAAGCAGTTGGACGCAAGCTTTGCGCCGGTATGTCTATACACCCAGCCTAGCTTCATTAAATTCAAATCAGTTTGCACGGTTGAACTTAGCACCGCCAGTAGAGCCCATTCAGCGTGCAGAAGTTGTGGCACGTGAAGTGATGGTGCCAAGTCACGATGGTATGAAAGTGCCAGTCTCGATAATTATGCGCAAGGATGCTGTTCTCAATGGCAAGAACCCCACAATCTTGTATGGCTACGGCGCTTATGGCACGACCGAGGAGCCTGCTCGAAGCAACGGTGTGATGGCTTGGGTGGAGCGAGGCGGTATTTATGCCTTTGCCCATGTGCGTGGCGGTGGCGCTTTGGGTAGTCAGTGGCACGAAGCAGGTCAAAAAACCACAAAATTCAATACTTGGAAAGATGGCATTGCAGCGGCTGAGTGGCTGATTGCCAATGCTTACACCAGCGCAGCAAAGCTGGGTATTTATGGTGGCAGTGCGGGTGGAATTTTTGTAGGCCGTGCCATTACTGAACGCCCCGATTTGTTTGCTGCTGCTGTACCTTCAGTGCCGGTACTTGACATGGTTCGTTCAGAGCAACGTGCCAATGGTGTCGCCAATATTCCTGAATATGGCACTGTGAAAGTTGAGCCTGAGTTCCATGCATTGTTGCGCAACAGCGCCTACCATTCAGTGAAAGATGGTGTGCGTTATCCGGCTACCATGCTGATGCATGGTGTCAACGATTCAAGAGTGGATGTATGGCAGAGCTTGAAATTTGCTTCTCGCTTGGCCGATGCGCAAAAAGGCGCTCAGCCTGTGTTGCTTCGCTTAGATTATGAAGCGGGGCATGGCTCTGGTTCAAGCACTCAGCAGGCCATGCAACGCACGGCTGAAATGCAGGCATTTATGTTGTGGCAAATGGGTGAGACGCAATTCCTGCCGGTGCTAAAGTGATGCATGCCAAGTTGGTGGTGGCAATGTTGTTACTCGGTCTGACCGGGTGCGCCAGCAATACGCGCAACATGGCTGACAGCATTCATCCAAGTACGCCGCAATTCAATGAGCCGGCTTGCCAGCGGTCATTTTTATTGGCGCCTTTGCACGATGAGATCAAGCTAACCCGATCAATTGCCACGCCTTCTTTGTTGTTGCTCACAGGCGGTGGGCTTTTATTGCCTTTGCTGGGTTTGAACATGAGCTTGGATGCGATTGATCACTTTGATGCATCTTATGTATCAAGGGTGTGCGGTGGAGTGGGCACTCCAAGTCGGAATATTTTTGAAAAAGTGGTTTTGGGCGCCGGGTTTGGACTATTCACAGGGAATGTGAAGTTAGGTGGTCATTGATTCTTTCTGAGCTCACTCGGGGAGGATGTATTGGGCCTGCTCCTCAGCCTAGCTTGACAACATTCAGGGCTTGAGGGATGCATTCGATCTGGACACTCCTGGCAAAGCCCAAAGTTTCGCCATCTGCAGCAACAGGCGCCGATGAATCACACATCATGGCAGCTTTTGAGAATGCATGACATTGAATTCGGCGGTGGCCTAAGTGTTTGCCAATTAAAAGACGAGGAAGCATTAGGAGAGTTTGCAATCGATTAAACCTGCCACCTATGAGCAAATTCAGTTGGCCATCATTCAGGGTGGCATGTGGTACTGCCGGCATGCCGCCGCCATATGTAGGCGTGTTCAATGCAGATGACAACAGACATGGTCCTTGGTGCACTAAACGGCCGTCGACCTCTACATTCAAGAGCCAGTTTTTCAAAGAGGCAAGCTCACGAAAAGTAGCCAGCAAATAGCGCGGCAAACCGCTTAAAAACTTGGGACCTGCCAGCGCCTGATTGCCCACTGAGGCATCAAAACCCACAGCCAAACTAGACAGAAAAAAATGATCCTCTTTGTGATCCAACACAACACGCCCTACATCAATGGCGCTTGCAGTTCCATCAAGCGCATGTACCAAAGCTTGTTGCCATGACATGCCGTGCAAGCCCCAGGCACGTGCGCAATCATTGCCGCTGCCATAGGGTACCAATCCCACTTCATGATGAGCTTTGAGTAAGCCCGGTAGCATTTGATTCAAAGTGCCATCACCGCCCACAATCACAACGCGCGAAGGGCGGGGTAATTGTTCTAGAAGTTTCAGGGCCTCTGGGATCGACTCTGGCATTGCCACTTGCACCTGCTCGCGAACTAAGTGGGTGTTTGTTTGCCGTTGGCACCACTGCAAGATGTGGGGTTGAAGTTTTCGAGCTCGCCCACCAGCAGCATGGGGGTTTACCAAGATGATGGAATGCATGGCCGGATTTTGCTAGTTTGTAAGCCGATGTAGGCCACGTGTTAACCCTGCGCTCTGCTTGGTAACTTTGGGCTATTGGTAGTAACCCCAATCGGATTGTCTTTAGAATCAAACCTATTCAACATCACCCTTGTTTTAGGACTCAGCATGTCTCGCTTTAAATCGTCTTCTTTCAAATTGACCGCTTTGACAGCGGCATGCATTGGCCTTTGGGCTTTGACAGCGGTTCAGGCGCAAACGCCACCAGCACCAGCACCAGCACCAGCACCAGCACCGGCACCGGCACCAAAACCAGCGCCTGGAGCAACCTCTGCGAGCACACCTGCAACACCTGCTGCTGCACCTACGGCACCTGCTACGCCGCCCGCTGCTCCCGGCGCTTTGCGTCCCATGAAAGATTTCTTGAAGGACTCCAAGGCCACTCCGGGTTACTTCACGCTTCACCAAAAAGATGACAAGGTCTGGCTTGAAATTTTGCCAAACCAAATTGGAAAGCCCTTTTTCTTTTCATACAACATTCCTAACTCGGTGGGTGAGCGGGGCCTCTATGGCAGCCAAATGGGAAGTTCCAAGTTGGTTGAATTTAAGAAAATTGGAAATCAAATTCAATTGATTGCAAAGAACACACAGTTCTTTGCCAAAGAAGGTACACCTCAAGCCCAGTTTGTATCTGAGTCTTTCTCTGACAGTTTGATGGGCAGTGCGGCTGTGCTCACGCAACCGAACCCTGAAACCAAATCTGTTTTGATTGAAGCCAACAGTTTGTTGTTTACTGATATTCCTGGTTATCAAACCCGGTTGGAAGCAGCTTTCAGAATGCCGTTTGCAATCGATGCACGTAACACGTATTTCTCTGCCATCAAAAATACAGACAAGCTCACCGGTTTGGAAGTTAAGGTGCATTTCTCTGTGCCTAGAATTTCAGCGCCTCCCATGACGCCTAGTCCTGTGCCCATGACACCGCCGCCGCGCACAACCCCCGATCCGCGCAGCCTCTTTGTTTCCTTCTATTACAGTCTCATGCCTTTGCCCGAGCCCATGCAAACGCGCATTGCAGATGAGCGGGTTGGCTTTTTCACAGTGGCACGAACCGACTACACCACCGACCTCAACATCAAATCTAAAACGCATTTGCTCAAACGCTGGCGTTTAGAAAAGAAAGACGCAGCAGCAGCAGTGTCTGAGCCCAAAGAGCCTATTGTGTATTGGCTCGATAAAAATATTCCAGAAAAATATCGGCAATCAGTTTCACAAGGTGTT
This sequence comes from uncultured Burkholderiales bacterium, assembly GCA_903961095.1. Classification (GTDB taxonomy): domain Bacteria; phylum Pseudomonadota; class Gammaproteobacteria; order Burkholderiales; family Burkholderiaceae_C; genus Limnohabitans_A. The sequence goes on from CAJCDH010000023.1 coordinate 5,295, forward strand.
TTGGAATGGAACAAAGCATTTGAAAAAGCAGGCTTCAAAAATGCCTTGGTGGTAAAGCAGCAACAGGCCACTGACGACTTCAACAACATGGATGCCAAGCACACCTCCATTCGTTGGTTTACCGGAGCTGATGTGGGCTTTGCCATTGGCCCATCTCAAGCCGATCCACGCACAGGCGAAATTTTGGATGCTGACATCGGTATGTCGGATGTCTTTGCTCGCGGCGCACGTCGGGCAGTCGTTGAGGACTTAAGCCGTGTTCGGGGTGCTGATGGCGAAATGTGCGACCACGCAGAATCTGCTACACAAGAATTGCACTACGCTTTAGATTTGCTAGAGGCTCGCGGCCTTGAGTTAGACACTCCGCAAGCCGATGCCTTGGCTCAAGCTTATTTGAAAGATGTGATCATGCACGAGGTGGGTCACACCTTGGGCCTGCGTCACAACTTTCGCGCATCCACCGTGTATGACTTGAAGCAAATTCAAGATCCCAACTTCACAAAGCTCAATGGCGTAACGTCCTCGGTCATGGACTACACCCCTTACAACATTTCACCCATGGGTGAAAAGCAAGGCGAGTACGTCATGTCTACTTTAGGCGCCTATGACTATTGGGCTATTGAATTTGGTTACAAACAATTTCCACCAGGCCAAGAAGCTCAAGGCCTTGCTCAAATTTTAGCCAAGGCCAGTCAGCCCGAATTGCAATTTGATTCCGATGAAGATGCAGGCTACGGCAGCATGGGCGGTGTTGACCCCATGGTCAACCGCTTTGACTTAGGTGCCGATCCATTGGCCTACTACAAGCTGCGCATGAAACTCTCACGCGAACTGTGGGACCGCTTGCAAAATATGAACTTGGCCACAGGAGACAGTTATGAACGGCTCACGCGAAGCTTTCGCAGTGGATTCAATCAGCTGAACCGCGTTGCGCCATTGGCAGCCAAATACATTGGCGGTGTGCACATTCGCCGAGAGCGCGCAGGCAGTAAAAAAGCGGTGTTTGAGCCTGTGAGTGCAGCGCAGCAAAGAGAAGCATTAGCGCTCATAACCAAAGACTTCTTTGGCACCGATAGTTTCAAATTCAAGCCAGAATTCATTGCCCGTTTGGCCACCGATAGATTCGAGCGAACAGAAGCCGATGGCAGCATGCAAACTTCAGTTGCGCGTTTGGTGGCTGGCGTGCAAAAAGGCATTCTCGATCATGTTTATTCCCCTGCCGTGGCCACCCATTTGGCCGAAGTGGGCATGAAAGTGAACGACCCCAAGGAAACCTTAGGCTTGGCTGATGTCTATGACAGCCTGCAAGATGCCATTTGGGCTGAAGCCAAAACAGGTCAAGAGACCAGTCTCATGCGACGCAGTTTGCAACGCGAACAATTGCGCCGCATGGCCGATGTGCTGGTCAAGCCCGCAGGATCATGGCCAGCAGATGCACGCAGCATCATGCGAGAAAACGCGCGTCAATTGGTAAGCGTATTGGAAAAAGCCAATGTCAAACCTGGCTTGTCCAAAACCACGCGAGCACATTACGCTGATGCGCTGGATACTTTGAACGCAAGCTTGAAGGCTTCAATGCAAAGGGCCACCCCTTAAACCCCTTTACCACGGGTATAGCGAAATGTTTGCATCGAAGAGCTAAGTTCGATCTTGTTAATCTAATTCTTAGTGCCTGATTCTCTGATAAAGAGAAAACTTAAATTAACAACTAGGAATTTGATATGCGGATATCAACTCATACAGCTATCAAGAAAGCATTGGGTATAACCGTGAAGTAATTCAATTTACCACAAATTGAACCACAACCACAACCACATGTCTGACTCCGATTCCGCCAGCACACCAATGGATAAGCCCCTCTTGGGGCTTTTCTGTTTTTATTCCCACTTTTTTTACCACGCGCACGCCCACGCGCGCCACCATCCGCTGGCTGCGGACCGTGTGATCCACATACAGGGATGCCGCAGATGGCCGCTGACCGACGGCC
>CAJCDH010000024.1 GCA_903961095.1 uncultured Burkholderiales bacterium
AAGAGCCGTTAAAATTAGGGGCAACCCTAAAGCCTAACCTAGGTTTTGGGTTTCTGCCAGCCAGAAACTGCTTTTACAACCTCCCACAAGGACTTTTTTCATGTCTCTGTTTACCGCCGTCGAAATGGCCCCCCGCGACCCTATCTTGGGTTTGAATGAACAATTTGCAGCAGACACCAACCCCAACAAAGTGAATCTGGGTGTGGGCGTGTATTTCGACGACAACGGCAAACTTCCCCTTCTCGAATGTGTGCAATCTGCCGAAAAAGCCATGATGGACAAGCCCACAGCCCGTGGTTATTTGCCCATCGATGGCATTGCCGCTTACGACGCTGCCGTCAAGAGCTTGGTATTTGGTGCTGACAGCGAACCCGTCAGTTCTGGCCGCATAGCCACTGTTCAAGGCATCGGCGGCACAGGTGGGCTCAAAATTGGTGCCGACTTTCTGAAAAAAATAAGCCCCAACGCAAAGGTTTTGATTTCAGACCCCAGCTGGGAAAATCACCGCGCCTTGTTCAGCAATGCAGGTTTTCAGGTTGAAAGCTATGCCTACTACGATGCCGACAAACGCGGCGTCAACTTTGACGGCATGTTGGCCAGCCTAAACGCTGCAACAGAGGGCACCATTGTGGTGTTGCACGCTTGCTGCCACAACCCTACAGGCTACGACATTACGGCTGCTGAATGGGACCAAGTTATTTCAGTGGTCAAAGCCAAAAGCTTGACGCCATTCCTAGACATGGCCTACCAAGGCTTTGGCCATGGCATCAAGGAAGACGGCGCTGTCATTGGCAAGTTTGTAGCGGCCGGCCTTAACTTCTTGGTTTCCACTTCTTTCTCAAAGAGCTTTAGCTTGTATGGTGAGCGCGTGGGTGCTTTGTCTGTGGTTTGCATCGACAAAGAAGAATGCGGCCGCGTTCTGAGCCAACTTAAAATTGTGATTCGCACCAACTACTCCAACCCGCCCATTCATGGCGGCGCCGTGGTAGCAGCGGTGTTGGCCAACCCTGAGTGGCGCGCCACTTGGGAAAAAGAGCTTGGCGAAATGCGGGTTCGCATCAAGGCCATGCGCCAAAAGCTGGTCGATGGCCTGAAGGCCGCCGGCGTGAAGCAAGACATGAGTTTCATCACCACCCAAATTGGCATGTTCAGCTATTCAGGCCTGAACAAAGACCAAATGGTGCGTCTGCGCTCTGAGTTTGGGGTGTACGGCACCGACACAGGCCGCATGTGCGTGGCTGCTTTGAACAGCAAAAACATTGACTACGTTTGCCAAGCCATTGCCAAGGTGATTTAAATTCACAGGCCAAGTGCCTGGGTGTCGCTCATTTGATTCAAATTAGGTGTGCGACTCCACTTTGGTGGCACCACAACTGCTATATTGCTGCAGTGCAATAAATTAAGGGGTTTCAAGCCATGCTTTACCAAATCTACGAAACTCAACGCTCCATCATGGAGCCTTTTGCAGACTTGGCACATACCGCCGCCAAGATGTACAGCAATCCGCTCAATCCTTTTGGCCAATCTCAATTGGCACACCGCGTGTCGGCAGGCTATGAGTTGATGCACCGATTGGGCAAAGACTATGTCAAGCCCGAGTTTGGCATTCGCACTGTACAAGTTGGCAAAGTTGATGTCGCCATTCATGAGCGCATTGAAATTGACAAACCATTCTGCGAGCTGCGCAGATTTAAACGCTACACCGACGATGCAGCTACTTTGACAGGCCTCAAGGGCCAGCCCGCTGTGCTCATTGTGGCGCCTTTGTCAGGCCACTACGCCACTTTGCTGCGTGACACCGTCAAGACCATGTTGAAAGATCACAAGGTCTACATCACCGATTGGAAAAATGCACGCTTAGTGCCGTTGGAAGATGGTGAGTTTCATCTCGACGATTATGTCAACTATGTTCAAGAGTTTATTCGCCATTTGCAAGGGACTTACGGCAATTGCCACGTCATCAGCGTTTGTCAGCCTACAGTGCCGGTGCTGGCTGCTGTATCCCTCATGGCATCACGCGGCGAGACAACACCTTTGACCATGACCATGATGGGTGGCCCCATTGATGCGCGCAAATCGCCTACCTCTGTGAACAACTTGGCCACCAACAAGAGTTTTGAGTGGTTTGAAAACAATGTGATTTACAAAGTGCCTGGTAACTTCCCAGGAGCTGGCAGACGTGTTTACCCTGGCTTCTTGCAGCACACAGGCTTTGTGGCCATGAACCCCGATCGCCATGCCACAAGTCATTACGATTACTTCAAAGACCTGATCAAAGGCGATGACGCTAGTACCGAAGCTCACCGCAAGTTCTACGACGAGTACAACGCTGTGCTCGACATGGACGCCGATTACTATTTGGAAACCATCAAAACCGTGTTCCAAGACTACAGCTTGGTGCATGGCACTTGGAATGTTAAAAACCTTCAAGGCAAGAGCGAATTGGTTCGCCCACAAGACATCACAACCACCGCACTCCTCACGGTTGAAGGCGAGTTGGACGATATTTCTGGTTCGGGCCAAACAGCTGCCGCCCATGGTTTGTGCAATAACGTCAAACCAGCAAACCGTCAGCATTTGGAAGTACCGGGCGCAGGCCATTACGGTATTTTCAGTGGCCGTCGCTGGCGTGATGTGGTGTATCCAGCTGTTGTCAAATTCATTTTGGCGCACAACGATTTGGGGGCTAAGACAAAAGCTTCTAGCAAGACTGCTACCAAGGCCGCTGTGAAGGCCGTTGCCAAAAAAGCCCCTTCACGCAAAAAGTGAAATCGCTGGCCGAACGCATCAACGATGCGCTGCCCCAAACGCAGTGCACTCGATGCGGCTTTCCCGATTGCAAGACCTACGCGCAGGCCATCGCGGAAAACAAGGCCGCGATCAATCAATGCCCGCCTGGGGGCCTTGAGGGCATTGCCCTTTTATCAAACATTACCGGACTGCCAACGCTCCCGCTCAATCCAGACAACGGTATAGAAGGCCCCATGACCGTGGCCGTGATTGACGAGGCATGGTGCATTGGTTGCACCTTGTGCATCAAAGCCTGCCCCACTGATGCCATTTTGGGCAGCAACAAGGTGATGCACACTGTGATTGAGTCAGCCTGCACGGGTTGTGATTTGTGTTTACCCGTTTGTCCTGTCGATTGCATAGAAATGGTCCCGGTCTCCAACGAACGCACCGGTTGGTCTGCTTGGTCTTCCGTATTGGCTCAGCAAGCTCGCGAGCGTTATGAAGGCAGACAATTGCGACTGGTTGAGGAAGAAAAATTGCATGCCAGCAGGCAGCAAAGTAAAGCTGAAATGAAGCTGGCTGATCTGGCCACTCACACACGCATTGGCACTGACCCCGCCACCGGACAAGCTTTGAGTTCTGCCAATGCAGACACAGAAATGGCCCGCAAAAGGGCCATCATTGAAGCGGCTCTGGCTAAAGCCAAAGCCCGACAGACGACATAAACGTCTTTAAGCGTACTGAGATGCCAAAGCTGCAAAAGCTTTGACAACTTCTTCAGGTGCTTGCACCAATTCAATTAACACGCCTTCACCACCAATAGGAAGCTCTTCGCTACCTTTAGGATGTATGAAGCAGATGTCGAATCCGGCAGCGCCTTTGCGAATACCACCAGGTGCAAAGCGAACGCCTTGCTGGGCAAGCCAATCAACAGCTTGCGGTAAGTGGTCGATCCAAAGGCCCACGTGGTTAAGTGGCGTGGTGTGGACCGCAGGTTTCTTTTCGAGGTCTAGGGGTTGCATTAAATCGACTTCAACCTTGAAGGGGCCCACGCCAATCGCGCAAATATCTTCATCTACATTTTCACGATCACTTTTGTAGGTGCCAGTCATCTCTAGTCCGAACATGTCGATCCAAAGTTTCTGCAGCTTGACTTTGTCAGGGCCACCAATGGCAATTTGTTGAATGCCCAGTACTTTGAAAGGACGAGAAATTTGGCTCATGATTCAAACTCCACAATGACTTGATCGACCGTGAGTGATTCGCCTTTAGAGGCCATGACGTTTTTCACAACACCGTCGTGGGCTGCAAACAAAATGTTTTCCATCTTCATGGCTTCAATGACAGCCACGCGCTCCCCAGCTTGAACTTTTTGTCCTGGTGTCACAGCCACATTGACCAGCAAACCCGGCATGGGAGACAACACAAAACGGCTCATGTCTGGCGGTGTTTTAAATGGCATCATTTGATGCAGCTCAGCCATGCGGGGCGACACGACCAAGGCTTCAATGCGTGTGCCATTGTGTTGAATTTGCAAAGCCAAGGGGTTCTTCGGTGTACCACGTTCTACTTGTGCCGTGAAGGGTTTGCCGTTCACGCTACCCGTGATGCGGACATCGTTAAGGCGAGAATGACTTTCAATGATGTAGTGACTCTCACCCACCTTGATAATGGCTTTGCCACTTTGACCGCGAAACTCATCTACGTGCACAGCGATATAGCGATTTTGTCCCTTGGCACCCAACACAATCACGCTGTAGTCATGGCCAATTTGAACGTCATAGCCAGGCAATTGACCGCTGAGGTTGGCAGCACGTTCGCGTGATTTACGGCGCACAAACGCAGCCAGGGCAACCAAGAAATCGGGATCATCGTGCGGCACGTCTTCAGCGCGGAAACCATGCCCGTAGTTTTCTGCAATGAAACCTGTATTGAAGTCACCCGCCACAAACTTGGGATGCGCCAACAAGGCTGCTTGGAACGGAATGTTGGAGCTGATGCCGCGAATGACAAAGGCATTGAGTGCTTCGCGCATTTTGGCAATGGCATCCTTGCGGTCGGTGCCATGCACAATGAGTTTGGCAATCATTGAGTCGTAGAACATAGGTATCTCACCACCATCTTGTACGCCTGTGTCTACCCGCACTCCCAGAAGGTCTTGAGTGTTCGACTGGAACATGGTTTGCAAAGGAGTTTGGAAGCGCACCAAGCGACCCGTAGAAGGCAAGAAATTGCGGAAGGGGTCTTCTGCATTGATGCGGCACTCAATGGCCCAGCCATTGCGCTTCACATCGGCTTGTGTCATGGGCAGTTTTTCGCCATTGGCCACACGAATCATCATCTCTACCAAGTCGATGCCCGTAATGGCCTCGGTCACTGGGTGCTCTACTTGCAAACGTGTGTTCATCTCAAGGAAGTAGAAACTTTGGTCTTTGCCAACCACAAATTCAACCGTACCGGCAGATTGGTACTGCACAGCTTTGGCCAACGCTACTGCTTGCTCGCCCATCGCGATGCGCGTGGCATCACTGATGAAAGGCGATGGCGCTTCTTCAATCACTTTTTGGTGACGCCGCTGAATAGAACACTCGCGTTCATTCAAATAAATCACGTTGCCGTGGCTGTCACCCAAGACTTGAATTTCGATGTGCCTTGGCTCTTCAACAAACTTCTCAATGAACACGCGGTCATCACCAAATGAGTTGAGAGCTTCGTTTTTGCAAGAACTAAAACCTTCAAATGCTTCTTTGTCGTTAAAGGCCACGCGCAAGCCTTTGCCACCGCCGCCTGCAGAGGCTTTGATCATGACGGGATAGCCTATGCCCTTGGCAATTTCTACAGCAGCTTCTGCCGTGTCAATGGCATCGTTGTAGCCAGGGATGGTATTGACCTTGGCTTCGTTCGCCAATTTTTTAGAGGCAATTTTGTCGCCCATGGCTGCAATCGAAAAGTGACGTGGTCCGATGAAGGCAATGCCCTCGTCTTCGCAGCGCTTTGAGAAGGCTTCGTTTTCAGACAAGAAACCATAACCTGGGTGAATGGCCTGTGCGCCTGTGGCTTTGGCTGCAGCAATGATTTTGTCGGCCACCAAATAAGACTCTCGCGATGGCGCTGGGCCCAACAACACAGCTTCGTCGGCCAACAACACATGGCGTGCTTCTTTATCGGCTTCGGAGTAAACAGCAACAGTGGCGATGCCCATTTTCTTGGCGGTAGCAATCACACGACAAGCAATTTCACCTCGGTTGGCAATCAAAATTTTGGTAAACATATTTTTTTCCTTATGGCGTTTTAGGTCAAGCGGTTGGCGGCATTGCGCTTAAAGCGGAATGTTGCCGTGCTTGCGCCATGGGTTTTCAACTTTCTTGTCTTTCAACATCACCAGCGAACGGCAAATGCGCTTGCGTGTTTCGTGGGGTTGAATGACGTCATCGATAAATCCGCGCGCACCCGCAACAAATGGGTTGGCAAAACGATCTTTGTATTCGGCTTCACGTGCTGCCAATTTAACGGGGTCGTTTTTGTCTTCTCGGAAAATAATTTCTACGGCACCCTTGGCACCCATCACTGCAATTTCGGCGTTGGGCCAAGCAAAGTTCACGTCGCCTCTGAGGTGCTTAGAAGCCATCACGTCGTAAGCACCGCCATAGGCTTTGCGGGTGATCACTGTGATTTTGGGCACAGTGCACTCAGCATAGGCATACAACAACTTGGCACCGTGCTTGATGATGCCGCCGTACTCTTGTGAAGTACCAGGCATAAAACCTGGTACGTCGACAAATGTGACAACAGGAATGCTAAAGGCATCGCAGAAGCGTACAAAGCGCGCAGCTTTGATAGAACTCTTGATATCCAAGCAGCCTGCCAACACCAAGGGTTGATTGGCCACAATGCCTACCGTTTGACCGGCCATGCGAGCAAAACCAATCAACATGTTTTTGGCGTAGTCGGGTTGGAGCTCAAAGAAATCACCGTCGTCCACGGTCTTCAGAATGAGCTCTTTCATGTCGTAAG
>CAJCDH010000025.1 GCA_903961095.1 uncultured Burkholderiales bacterium
AGGCAAGCCTGGTTATTACACTGTCCAGCGTGGCGACACCTTGACCCGCATCGGTTTGGACAATGGGCAAGGCTGGCGTGATTTGGCCCGATGGAACAATCTGACCAACCCGGATCTGATTGAAGTGGGCCAGGTGCTGCAGGTGGCCCCGCCCGGTGGTGCCGTCGAAACAGCTGGCGTTGTGGTGCGGCCGGTCCCTGCATCGGGTCCTTCAACGTCAGCCATAACCAATGACAAAGACAGTGCAGCCAACAAAGAGTCAACCAAGGATGGCGTCAACAAGCCAAACGTGAACCCGCTCGCGATGCAGTTCATTTGGCCTACGCAAGGCAAATTGATCAGCAAGTTTGATGCAAATAACAAAGGGATTGAAATAGCCGGCAAGAAAGGGGATCCGATTTTGGCTTCAGAAGCTGGCAAAGTCGCTTATGTGGGTGAGTCTTTAAGAGGCTATGGGAAGTTGATTCTGATCAAACACAATGGGTATCTGACGGCCTATGGTCACAATGATAAATTCAGTGTCAAAGAAGATCAGTTGGTGACCAAAGGTCAAAAAATTGCAGAAATGGGCAACACCGACGCTGACGCCTACAAGCTCAAATTCGAAATTCGTGATACTGCTGGCAAAGCATTGAATCCCGTCGCCCTCTTGCCACCACGTTAAACAATAAATGGCCTGGCCTGTTCTGGTTTTTGACATTGAAACCTTGCCCGATGTGGCCGGGTGGCGCAGGCTGAACCCGGTGACTTCTGATTTGACCGATGCGCAAGTGCACGCGCAATGGAAGGCCGAGCGTGCCGAGCAAGGCAAAAGTGATTTCATGCCTTTGTATTTACAGCGGATTTTGGTGATCAGCTGCGTTTTTCGCAATGCACAAGGGCTGCGTGTCCATTCTTTTGTTGACCGCGATGGCCAAAGTGAAGGCCGTATCGTCCAGACATTTTTCAACACCATTGAAAAGCACGAACCGCAGCTGGTGAGCTGGAATGGCAGCGGGTTTGACTTGCCGGTTTTGCATTACCGTGGTCTTCAACATGGTGTGGTGGCCGACAAATACTGGGACATGGGCGAGGGTGGTAACGCCAGTGACCGAGAGTTCAAGTGGAACAACTACATTTCACGTTACCACCTGCGTCACTTGGACCTGATGGATTTGCTGGCCAAATACACGCCCAAAAACAACGCCCCCATGGACGCTATGGCCAAGCTCTGCGGCTTTCCCGGCAAGTTGGGCATGGACGGCTCACAAGTGCATGAGCAGTTTCTGGCGGGCAAAACCGAAGACATCCGGCGTTATTGCGAAACCGATGTGATGAATACCTATTTGCTTTATTGCCGATTCCAGAAGATGCGTGGTGGATTGACAGACGCTGAATACGACCAGGAAATCAGTTTCGTCAAAGACAACGTCAGCACCTTGGCTGGTCAAGAACCCCATTGGCAGGAATATTTGCAAGCCTGGAACTGATTTTTCGAGGCCACTGTGAGGGGGCCATCGTCAAGTCAGCCTCGACATCCTGAGACAATTGGGCCATGAGCGAACAAGACATGTCCCTTTCACTTCCCCCCATCGAGACCGAAAACCACGCCAGTGCTGACCTGCCAGAAGGCTGGCTGCATGTGAATTCTTTGGACATGGAGGCTCAAGGCATCGCCCGCAGGCCCGATGGCAAAGTGGTTTTCATCGAAGGTGCATTG
>CAJCDH010000026.1 GCA_903961095.1 uncultured Burkholderiales bacterium
AGTTTGCCCGGTCAGGGTTGCGGTCTCGGTAATCGACAGTCCTTGCAGCTTGGTGTGTTCGATCACAAGTCGCTGCTTGTCGGGTAAAAACGTCAGCATGTGGTCCAGATCGCGCTGCGAGTCCGCCACTTCGGCGTTGCCGCTGACTGACAAGACTTCCGACCAGTCGTCAATGTCGTCGTGCAAAGCTTCGCGTCGACCGTGTGCACGCAAATGGTCAATCCATTTGTAGCGCGCAATGGCATACATCCAAGCCGTCAAGGGTTGATCGGATAGGTAGGTGTGGCGCTTTTGATGAATAGCCAACAGGATTTCTTGCACAAGGTCCTCGACATCACTGGGTTGCGACTGCATGCGTCGATTTAGAAAGCGCCGCAAGTAGCCACTGATGACTTTCAAGGCGCGTGCATAACAGGCGGCATTGCCCTGCTGCGCTTGCTGCCACAGGGCATGCAATTCGACTTCATTGGTTTGCAGGCTTTCGCTCATGAAGTCAATTCGTTCGTAGTTAAGGAAAAGTTACAAACAAAAACGAAACAAATAGATTTAATTTTTGTAACTTTTTTGCGTTGCCCATCGAATTACACCATGCAGCCAGGGTGCGCTTCATTCGACCGCTTGTTTAAAACCCGTGCACTTCAAGCTGACACATCTTTTGACCACAACCTTCAAGGAAATGAAATGAAAAAATCTTTCGCGTTTATATCTTTGGCTCTTTGCGCAGCCCTGTCGTCCGTTCACGCTCTGGACATCGCGCCTTACACCCCTCAAGTCTTCGCCGCCAAACAGCAAAACGGTGAAAGGGTAAGTTTGCACTTTCATGCAAATTGGTGCCCCACTTGCCGAGCGCAAGACAAGGTCTTTAAAACCTTTCAAGGTGACGCGTCGGTTCCTGGTACTTTGCTGTTGGTCGACTATGACACCGAGCGCGAACTTAAGCGAGAAATGAATGTTCGTACACAGGCCACCCTCATTGTCTTTAATGGGAAGACGCAAATCAATCGCTCTGGTGGTGTGACAGATCCTCAACAGTTACGCGCCGCTCTAAGCTACAACTGAACGCCACTTCGAAAGATTGTGATGGATTTGTCCCTCCCCACCTTGGGCCTGAGCCTGCTGGCCGGTAGCTTGACCACCTTGTCGCCTTGTGTATTTCCAATTTTGCCTTTGGTGCTGGGCGGCTCGGTAAGCGGTAACCGGTCATCGCCACTGTGGATGGGCTTAGGCATGGCGCTCTCGTTTGCGCTGGCTGGAATGCTGTTGGGCTTGATTGGCCCAGCGCTCGGATTGGACAGCGAGCATTTGCGCACAGCAGGTGCGCTGATGTTGATCGCCATGGGTTTGATCATGTGGGTTCCAGCTTGGAATGAGCGCTTAACTCTTTGGATGCAGCCCCTAGCCAGCAGCGCACACAAGGCCTCTAGCAGTTTGGATGGCGGCACTTGGTGGAGCGCATTGATGCTGGGCGGCGTTCTGGGATTGGTTTGGAGCCCCTGCTCCGGGCCTTTGCTGGCTTCTGCACTCACACTGGTTGCTACCGAGGGAGGCGTAGCGCGTGGCGGAATTGTTTTAGGTTTGTTTGGATTGGGCGCAGCCATTCCATTGGTGGTCGTGGCCTATGCGTCCCGAAAAGGATTCCAGTTGGCTCAAGGGTGGGTTTTGTCGCGAATAGACCAAGTTAAAAAAGTATTTGCGGCTTTGATCCTTTTGACTGGCTTGGCGATTTTGACCGGCTTAGACAAATGGCTTGAAGCGCAAGTGTTAGATCACCTGCCTGACATGTGGTTGAGCTTAAGCACTTGGCTTTAGCATGCAGGTACAAACTTCGCTACTAAAGTCGGAATTGCGGCGGTATGACTTTGAAACAAAAAAGCCCCACTCGTTCAAAGTGAGGCTAAGTTGTAGTTTTAAATGGGGTGGCTGATGGGGCTCGAACCCACGACAACAGGAATCACAATCCTGGACTCTACCAACTGAGCTACAGCCACCGTAGAAGCGAAATTATAGCCGAAAGTATTTCTCTTTCAGGCGCCCTGAGCCTCTGACTTTGCCTTAGCTGCACTGGGCTTTGGCACCAGAATTTCCGCCTTCAGCTTGGTCTTCAATTGGGCAATGTAGGCCTGAGTTTCAGCTGTGCCCCACAGTTGCGTAAATTGCTGCTGTGCTTGTGCCATGAGCGCTTTATTTTCTGGCTCAGGGGGAAAAATCTTAGTCACTCGCACCACAGCAAAACCTTGAGCACCCAAATCAACGCCATTGACAGAAGGCAAATTGCTGGGGTCGGCGCGCAATGCAGCCTCTACCACTTGCGGCAATTGCCTTTGTGTATTTTCTCGCGAAATCACAATGGCATTGGGAAGTGTGTCGGAACCGGTTTTGGCCTTGAGTGCCGCCAAGCGTTGCTCGCCCTGTGCTTTGGCAATTTCGGCAGCTTTCTCTTGAGTCAGGGCGCGTTTCACAAACTCTTTGACCTCGGCAAGCGGCAAGGTGGCTGCAGGTTGATGCTTGACAACACGCGCAGAAACAAGCGTACTTGGGGCCACTTCAATGGCTTCTGTATTGCGCTGCTTTTGCAAGGAAGCTTCGTTGAACAAGGCATTTAACAAAGCCGGATTGGTCAAAACACTCTTGGACTGCCCTGCAGCTGGCTGACGCGCCACTTGATTGGCCTTTTGAATGTTGAGTTTAAGTTTGTCCGCAACGGGCTTCAAGCTGTCAGATTGTTCGTACACCATGTTGGAAAAGGTTTCAGCCAGTTCGGCATATTTGCGCTGTGCTTGTTCCTTTTTCAAGTCTGCCTCTAAAGACGGGCGAAGTGACTCAAAGCTTTGTGCTTTGGGCACCTTGATATCTGTAACTTGAATGATGTGATAGCCAAACTCAGATTCCACCAAATCGCTGATGTCTGACTTTTTCATGCTGAAAACGGCGTCTTCAAAAACTTTGACCATGGCACCACGACCAAAGAAATCCAAATCGCCGCCCTTCAATGCAGAGCCAGGATCTTGCGAATTTTTGCGGGCAACTTCTGCAAAGCTAGCAGGCTTGGCTTTAACGGATTTCAACAATTCTTCGGCCTTGGCGCGCGCTACTTTTTTCTCAGCTTCTGGCGCTTCTTTGGCCGCAGTGATCAAGATATGGCTGGCTCGTCGCTCTTCCTTGCTGGACAAGCGCTGAAGGTTTTGCTCATAGTAAGACTTCAAGTCTTGCTCATTCAGTGTGACTGATTGACGCAAAGTTTCGATGTCGAGCACAAGGTATTCGATGTCAGCCGATTCCATTGACTGGTATTTGGCTTTATTTTTTTCGTAATAAGTTTGCAAGTCGGCATCTGAAACGGTTACTTTGCTGAGGTAATCGGCGACGGGGAAATTTAGAATTTGCACTTCACGTCGCTGCATGAAGGCATTCAAGGCTGTTTGCGTTTGAGCAGAAGTAGCATAGGCAGAGGCTTGTACACCTTGAATGACTTGTCTGTTGGACAAATCAGCACGCACTTGCATTTCAAACATTTCGGGGGTCATGCCTTGTGAAGCAGCCAATTGCTTGTAGCGCTCCATATCAAGCTTGCCATCGGGCGTGCGCAATGCAGCAATGGCTGGACTTTGCTGCAGCTCACGTGCCAAACGTGTGTCGCTGGCCACCAAATGCATTTTTTGAGCGGCGGCGGCAATGACTTTATCTCGCACCATTCGCTCTAGTGTGGCGTACTTGGCTTCAGGGGTGTCAAACAACTTCACATCCAAGTTGGGCATGGATGCGCGAATGCGATCAACTTCGCTTTTGTGCGCGGTATCCCAATCTGATTGGTTAATTTTTTGACCATCAACCTTGGCAACGACTATGCCCTTGTCGTCAAAACGACTGTAGCCTTCTAGACCAAACAAGACGAAGGAAGGAATGATGAGCAAGAACAACAAGCCCATCATGATCTTGGTGTTGTTGCGGACAAAATCAAACATGTGAAAACTCTCTGTTTATGGAAGCTGTAATGGTCTAAAAAGACGAAAGGCGAACAACCTGTTCGCCTTTGCTTGGGGGTGGTGGGTGCTGACGGGGTCGAACCGCCGACCTACGCCTTGTAAGGGCGCCGCTCTACCGACTGAGCTAAGCACCCCCCTTAATCAAAGATTAATTCAAGGCGTCTTTAAGGGCTTTGCCTGGACGGAACTTAGGCACCTTGGCAGATTTAATTTTGATGGCAACGCCAGTGCGGGGGTTGCGGCCAGTGCGAGCAGCGCGCTTGGTGACAGCAAAAGTGCCGAAACCAACCAAGGCGACAGTGCCGCCTTTTTTCAATGTGGTGCGAACAGCGCCAATGGTGGCTTCCAATGCACGACCAGCAGCAGCCTTAGAAATGTCTGCTTGTTTAGCAATGTGCTCGATCAATTCTGTTTTGTTCATACAAAGAGCTTTCGAAAATAAATGCACTCAATTTGAGTGACTCATCAGAGTTAAAAAATTTGTTTGAGGTTTGAACAACATCTGGGAAAAAAACTGTCTCCGCAATGAATATGTCAACTTCAATTTAAACAGACAAAACGCTTCTGTCAAATGATATTTCAGTCAGAAACTTCAATGCGACCCGAATTCTAGATCTAAACTGAATGGCGACGGAGGACTTGGCGAAAAAAAAATTTTAGTTTCAAAACTTGATCCCAAAAGTTCTCATAAAGCATCGGCTATGGCTTTGCCTACGTCTTGTGTATTAGCAGAACCCCCAATATCAGCAGTGCGAGGCGCGCCACTATTTGGTGCTAAAACTTTTTCAATGGCCCCCAACACAGCATCGTGCGCAGCTTTGGAACCCAGAAATTCCAACATCATGGCGCCACACCAAATTTGGCCAATGGGGTTGGCAATGTTCTTGCCTGCAATGTCGGGGGCAGAGCCATGCACCGGTTCAAACAAAGACGGATATTTGCGATCGGGGTTGAGGTTGGCACTCGGTGCAATGCCTATGGTGCCAGTGCAAGCTGGGCCCAAGTCGCTCAAGATATCACCAAACAAATTGCTCGCAACCACCACATCAAAAAAGTCAGGGCGTTGTACAAAGTGCGCAGTCAAAATATCAATGTGGAACTTGTCAAGCTGAATTCCAGGATAGTTTTTGGACATCTCTACAACACGCTCATCCCAATAGGGCATGGTGATGGCAATGCCATTCGACTTGGTGGCGCTGGTTAAATGTTTTTTTGGTCGCGACTGGGCCAACTCAAATGCAAACTTCAAAACGCGATCGACACCTATCCGCGACATCACCGTTTCTTGCATCACAATTTCTCTCTCGGTGCCGGGGTACATGCGGCCGCCAATGCTGGAGTATTCGCCTTCGGTGTTTTCACGCACGATGTACATGTCAATTTCGCCAGGCTGCCTGGGCGAGCCATCTTTTCGAACCACAGGCGCAATGATGCCGGGCATGAGCCTAGCCGGGCGCAAGTTGATGTATTGGTCAAACTCTCGGCGGAACAAAAGCAAAGAGCCCCACAAAGACACGTGGTCTGCTATTTTGTCGGGCCAACCCACTGCACCAAAGTAGATGGCGTCATGGCCACCTATTTGGTCTTTCCAGTTGTCGGGCAACATTTGACCGTGCTTCTCGAAGTAATCCCAACTTGAAAAATCAAAATGATCAAACTTCAAGTCAAGATTGAACTTGGAAGCTGCAGCCTCCATCACGCGCAAACCCTCTGGCATGACCTCTTTGCCAATACCGTCGCCAGCAATCACTGCAATGCGTTTTTGACTCATTTTCTCTCTCCTTCAATTTATTTAGCAGGCCTTAACACCCAACTCACGCCCCATGCTGTCAGTGCAATTCCAATCAAAGTGACTGCCGTGATGGGTTCATCAAATAAGAACCAGGCCATCACCGCAGTGCAGGGTGGCACCAAATACATCAAACTCGTGACACGGGCAGCAGCACCCTTTTGAATGAGTATGTACAAAAGCGAACTACCGCCCAATGTCAATCCTAATACAGACCAAGCCATGGCACCCATGCTTTCAATATTCCATTGAATCGATTCAGTTTCTAACCATGCGATGGGCGTAGTCACAAGCATGGCCGCAATCAATTGTGTGGTGTTGGCCGTTCGAACATCGCAGGGCTTGACAAAGTTTTTTTGGTAAAGAGTCCCAAGCGTGATCGACAAAAGTGCCATAAGAGCAAAGCTCAAATTTAGCAGGGTCACGTGATCAAGAGCGCTGCCTTGAGTGAGTTTTCGCCAGACCACCAAGAGCAAGCCCAAAAACCCCAAAATCAGACCCATCCACTGGCGCTTGCTAACTCGGTTTTCAGCGCTTTCGCTTCTAGAAGACAGCCAGATGGCTGTTAGAACCGGCTGAAGTCCAACGATGAGGGCTGATAAACCTGAGCCCATTCCTGCTTTCACTGCAGCCCAAACACCGCCCAAATAACCTGCGTGCATGAGTATGCCCGTGACTGAAAGGTGAAACCACTCTGCGCGGCTTTGTGGCCACCGAACACCTGCTATGCGTATCCAAATGACAAAACATGCAATTGACAAAGCATATCGAAACCACAAAAAGGAAAAAGGCGGCGCGTGGGGCATGCCAAAGCGCGCAACAATGAAACCCGTGCTCCAAATGAGCACAAACACCGCAGGCATCGCGCGCAACCAAGCAGCAGATGAATCCGAGTGACTCATTTCACTCGAGCGCGAATTTCAGGCAAGGCCTTTTGCATGTAATAAATCATGGACCAGATGGTCAAGATGGAGGCTAAGCAAATGAGTACAGTACCCCACAAATGCGTGTTGATGACCCCAAATAGTTGGCCGTTGTAGAGCAAAAATGGGATGGCCACCATCTGAACGGCGGTTTTGAGTTTGCCTACAAAATGAACTGCGACGCTTTTGCTGGCCCCAATTTGTGCCATCCATTCGCGCAATGCAGAGATGGCAATCTCACGGCCAATGATAATCAGCGCTACCAACACATGAACTCGGTGCAAATGCACCAACATCAGGAGTGAAGCACACACCAAGAACTTGTCGGCAACTGGGTCTAGGAATGCACCAAACGAAGAAGTTTGATTAAGTTTGCGAGCCAAATAGCCGTCGAGCCAGTCGGTGATTGCAAAAACCACAAACATGGTGGTGGCTAAAAAATTGCGCTGCTCAACTGGCAAGTCGGAGTAGAACACCCCCACGATGAACGGAACCGCGATAATTCGCGTCCAAGTCATGATGGTAGGGATGGTGAAAAACATGGAGCGTATTGTGTCATGCCTTCAAGACAATTTGCTGACACAAGCCCTCAAGCCCTAGTGAAGTGCTTGGTATATGCTTTCAGCCAATTCTCTTGAAATGCCGTCGACCGACATTAAGTCTTCCACACTGGCATCCTCTACGCCACGCACGCCCCCAAATCGTTGCAGCAATTTGGCTCTTTTTCTGGGGCCAATGCCCGCTATTTCCTCCAAGCGGCCACCGCCTACCCGCACTTTGGCGCGTTGAGCGCGCATGCCAGTGATTGCAAAACGGTGCGCTTCATCTCTAATTTGGGCCACCAACATCAAAGCCGCAGAGTCTTTACCCAGATAGACTTTGTCTCGCCCATCTGCAAAAACCAAATCCTCAAGACCTACCTTGCGACCCTCGCCTTTTTCAACTCCCACAATCAAAGACAAATCTAGGCCCAAAGCTTCAAACACCTCCTTGGCCATTGAAACTTGTCCTTTGCCACCATCAATCAATACGACATCTGGCATTCGCAATTTGTGATCGGCTTCACCTGATTTCATAGCTTCGGCCACCTTACTATAACGGCGCGTCAATACCTGCCGCATGGCCGCGTAATCATCGCCCGGTGTGATGCCTTCAATTTTGTAACGCCGGTATTCACTGTTTTGCATTTTGTGATTTTGAAAAACCACGCACGACGCTTGCGTGGCCTCGCCCGAAGTGTGTGAAATGTCAAAGCATTCCATGCGCAAAGTATCGATGTCGTCAGGTGTCAAGTCGAGCGCTTCAACCAAGGCTCGGGTGCGGGCTTGTTGCGAGCCCTCTTCTGCCAACAATCGGGCCAATTGAATGGCTGCATTTTTTTCTGCCATTTCCAACCAAGCTCTTCTTTGCTCGCGCGGATTGTGCACGGCATTCACTTTCACTCCAGACTGCAAAGAGATGGCCTCAAGCACCTTGGGATCTATTTTCTCGCTGGTAATCAGCGCTGGCGGCACTGGAATAGCCAGGTAATGCTGAGCTATAAAGGCCTCCAAAACTTTCACTTCCAGGGTCGGCGCGATTGTGCTCACATCATCTTCTAGTGTCGGGTTCAGCATGGCATGACCATCTTCCACATGCGAAGGAAAGTAAGGTCTGTCACCCAAGTGTCGGCCGCCTCGCACCATGGCCAAATTGACACAGGCTCTACCGCCCTGCACTTTGACCGCCAAAATATCGACGTCGGTGTCTGAGACGGTATCGACCGATTGCTGATGCAGCACGCGAGACAGGGCCGTCATTTGATTGCGAACCTCAGCTGCCATTTCAAATTCAAGCTTGTCAGCATGCGCCATCATGCGCGCCTCCATCGCCTTTAAAACGGCCTGTGTCTCACCGCGCAAAAAGGCCTCAGCTTGCGCAACATCTTGCGCATATTGCGCGACTGATACCACCCCCACACAAGGGCCAGAGCAACGCTTGATTTGATACAACAAACAAGGGCGTGTGCGGTTTGAAAAAACCGTGTCTTCGCAGGTGCGAAGCCTAAAAACCTTTTGCAACAACTGAATCGTTTCTTTCACAGCCCATGCGCTGGGGTATGGGCCGAAGTAACGGTGTTTCTTTTCGACGCCACCGCGGTAATAAGCAATTCTTGAATAGTCTTCAGCCTTGACCTCTGCCTTGTCCTCAGGCTTGTCCTCAGGCTTGTCTTGGCTGGCAAGTTTGGAGGGCCGTGCCTCAGTTCGCGTGGTGCCAGTACCAGACACCTTGAGATAAGGATAGCTCTTGTCGTCACGAAACAAAATATTGAACTTGGGGCTCAATGATTTGATCAAATTATTTTCAAGCAACAAGGCTTCGGCCTCTGAGCGCACTACCGTTGTTTGCATACGGCGAATCTTGCTGACCATGTGCCCTATACGGGTGCCGCCATGGTCTTTTTGAAAATAACTGCTAACTCTTTTTTTTAAATTCCTGGCCTTCCCAACGTACAAAACTTGGTCTTGTTCGTCGAAATAGCGATAAACCCCTGGCAAGCTGGGAAGCGCGGCCACTTCGGCCAACAAAGATTCTGGATGAACACTCGACATGGGCGCTATTGTGTCTCGAAGCGCGCGACAATATCACGCATGCTATGGGACATTTTTTGCCGCGTCATCGACAACCACGGAGATTTGGGGGTCTGTTGGCGCTTGAGTGCCGATTTGGCGAACCGCGGGCACACGGTTCGCCTTTGGGTTGACGACGTCAGTGCACTTGCTTGGATGGCGCCTGAAGCAAAGCAAAATACCGCGGGTTTACACCTTTTCAATACCCCAAAAGGCCATGTAGAGGTTAGACCATGGTCTCACTCACTTGGGGCCCCTGACGCAGCTTCAGACGTCTGGGTTGAAGCCTTTGGTTGCGAACTGCCTGAGCATTTCTTGGCACAGGCTCAACTTGGCCTGTCTGATGCTGCAAAGTCCACAAACCCTGTTTGGTTGAATTTGGAATATTTGAGCGCAGAGTCTTATGTGGAAAGAAGCCACAAACTGCCCTCACCCGTCATGAGCGGCCCACTCAAAGGTCGCACCAAATGGTTTTTTTATCCTGGATTGACTGGTCAAACAGGCGGCTTGATCAGAGAGTCATGGGTTCAAGAACAGATCAAAAAAAGTGCCTCAACAGGTCTTCACGCTTTGCCATGCAAGTCTTTTTCTCAAAAAAGCACGCTTTTTTGTTATGAACCAGCAGCCCTCGCTGAAGCCATGCAATTGGAATCCCTCGGAATGCCAGGACATCAGTGGCAAGTGGCTCACGGGCGAGGTGCAATGGCATTCGAGCAAGCTTTGCTTAAATTGCCAAGTCCTTTGGAGTCAGCTTCTTACCAGTTCATTTCCCCTGTTTCTCAAACTGAGTTCGATCAGCTTTTAGCATCCAGCGACTTGAATTTTGTCAGGGGTGAAGACTCCTTGGTCAGAGCGCTGTGGGCAGGAAAAGCCTTTGTTTGGCAAATTTACCCGCAAGATGATGGCGCCCATGGCCCCAAGTTAAATGCTTTTTTAGACTGGCTCCAAGCGCCTGAAAGCCTTCGACGTTTTCACCTTCGCTGGAACGACCTGTCTCAAGACCCATTGCCACAGGTTGATTTAGCTTCTTGGCAAGCGTGCGCCCTGGCAGCCAGAGAGCGTTTGGTGCAACAAATGGATTTGGTCAGCCAACTGCTTCAATTCGTTGCAGAAAAGCGCTAAAATCGTGGGCTTTGGGCCAGTTCCTTCTTGCGCCCTTTCCTTAAATGATCCTGCAAAGGCTTGCGCCAAATAGGCAAAGCCAAGAGGATTAACCCCCAAATTTGACTTGTTTGGGACAACATTGGACACATTATGAAAGTAGCTCAAGAAATTCGCGTCGGTAACGTCATCATGCAAGGCAAAGACCCCATGATCGTTTTGCGCACTGAATACAGCCGCGGCGGCCGCGGTGCGGCCACTGTTCGCATGAAGCTCAAGGCTTTGCTAAGCAACATGGGTACTGAGTCTGTTTTCAAAGCCGACGACAAAATGGACCAAGTGATCTTGGACCAAAAAGAGTGCACTTACTCTTATTTTGCCGATCCCATGTATGTGTTCATGGACACCGAATACAACCAGTATGAAGTTGAATCAGAAAACATGGGAGATGCCCTGCACTACCTTGAAGACGGCATGGCTGTTGAAGTGGTGTTCTACGACGGCAAGGCTATTTCTGTCGAATTGCCCACCAGTGTCGAGCGCGAAATTACTTGGACCGAGCCTGCAGTCAAAGGCGACACATCTGGCAAGGTGCTCAAGCCTGCCAAGATTGCAACTGGCTTTGAAGTACCCGTACCTTTGTTCGTCAATCAAGGCGACAAAATTGAAATTGACACTCGCACGGGTGAATACCGCAAGCGTGTCTAATTCGGCTTTGCATTGACCATGATCAATGCAAATCAAGACCTCTTCGGAGGTCTTTTTTTTTGGAAAAAATCATTAACTTCGAATGGATGCTTGAATCTGGCACCATTTCGAAACAAGATCTTGACTGCTTCAAATATGTCGATTCACCTGAGGAAGCGTGGCAAGAAATCAATCAACTTTTAACGACTTAAGGAAGCTCAGTTGGATGGCCTTTGGGCCGCAAGCGCCAAGCTTGAGGTGCACCGCTGGCCACTGCACAGCCCACAACCCAAAAAACCACTGAAATACCCACCACGGCACCAGCTGCTCCAAAAATAAGTGGCATGACAACGCTGGAGGCATTGACCGTCATGATTCGCAGGCCAAGTGCTTCGCCCTGACGGTGCGCTGGGGTAATTTGGTGCAAGGTACTCATCACCATGGGCTGAACCACGCCCAAAACCACACCCAAACAAACCGAGCAAATACCCATGGCCCATGCTGAATAGACCATGGGGTAAATGGCAAAGATGAGCCCAGAGCAAATCATGGCACCTGTGAGCAATCTATATTCTTGAAGGTGCCTAGCAACCCAAGGCAAGATCACTCGAGTCAGAGCAGAGGCCACGGCGAACGAACCTAAAATAGTACCCACCACGGAAGCACTCAGCCCGCGATCGTGTCCCAAGACAGGCACCACAAAAGTATGCACATCCCAACATGAAGCCAGCAACCAATTGACCAAAAGCAGGCGCCGCATCATTGGCTCATGCAGCAAATCCCAAACACGCAAATTGGCATGCTCAGGAAGTTGCGGTGCAATGGGTTTTTCTTGAATGTTGCGAATCCAGAACCACGCAAACAAAGGAAAAAGCGTCAGCATCACGAACGTGGCGCGAAAGCCATCTGCATCGCCTGGCATGGCGCCCGCATAGTCAATCATCAGGCCAGCAAAAAAAGGCCCTATGAAATTAGAAATTGCAGGGCCAATGGCCAACCAACTGAATGTTTCTTTGAGTTGATTGGCATTGGCAGAGATTCGGCCAACATGCCTTTGCAAAGCAATGACAGTCACCCCCGTGGCACCACCTGTGGTGAGTGCCGCAATGCATAGAACAGGAAATGTGGGCCAAAAAACCGCCAGCCCTGCGCCAAAACAAGCCATCACCACACTGATTTGAACTGGCGGCTTTAAACCATGTCGTTCTGTAAAACGGCCCGCCGGAATGGCCATGAATACTTGGGTGACAGAAAACAGCGCCAACAAAACACCCACTGCCAAGGTGCTGTAACCTTGTTGAAGAGCAAGAAGCGGTGTAGCCAGTCGCATGCCGGTCATGCAGGCATGTAAAAAAATCTGACCTGTAATCAGTTTGGCAAGTTCATGCGTCACGGGTTGTCGCCGTCAATGGCATCGCCTTCGTTGGGCAGTAACCCTGCCGCTTGACCTTCAGGCAAGGCCTCTACTTGGCGCAACGCGCGGTGCATCACATTGCTGCGCGTTTGGGCTTTGTCCAAGGTGTTCAAAACCGTTTGGGTTTGCTCCTTCACTTTGGCCAACACATCGCCAAACTTTCCAAACTCTGTCTTGACGGCGCCCAAAACTTGCCAAACTTCACTGGAACGTTTTTCGAGTGCCAGCGTTCTAAATCCCATTTGCAAAGAATTCAACATGGCCATGAGCGTGGTTGGACCAGCCAGCGTGACACGGTAATCGCGCTGCAAGGATTCAATCAATCCTGGCCTGCGCAGCACTTCTGCGTACAAGCCCTCAGTCGGCAAGAACATGATGGCAAAGTCTGTGGTGTAGGGCGGCTCCACATACTTCTCAGTCATGGATTTGGCTTCCAATCGCACACGCGCCTCTAAGGCCTTGCTGTACAACTCTGCCTGAATGACATCGGCTCGAGACTGCGCATCGAGCAAGCGCTCGTAATCTTCGTTGGGAAACTTGGCATCAATGGGCAACCAAACAGGCTCACCATCATCAGATCGGCCTGGTAAACGAATGGCAAAGTCCACCCTATTTTTGCTTCCGGGCCGAGTGGCATGCTGGGTTGCATACTGATCGGGTGCCATCACTTGTTCTAACAATGAAGCCAGCTGAGCTTCACCAAACATGCCACGCGTTTTGACGTTGGTGAGCAAATGTTTGAGGTCACCGACGCCTTGCGCCAAGGTGTTCATTTCACCGAGGCCCTTGTGCACCTGTTCCAAGCGGTCTGCCACTTGTTTGAAGCTTTCACCCAAACGGGCTTGTAAAGTGGTTTGTAATTTTTCGTCCACCGTTTGGCGCATTTCATCAAGCTTGGCGGTGTTGCTTTGTTGAAGCTGCGCGAGTTGCGTCTCAAGAGTGCCGCGCATTTCCGTCAAACGCCGCGCATTGGCTTCAGACAACTGCTGCACTTGCAAAGTGAGCGTATCAGACAAGGTTTTTTGCAGCAAAGACAATTGCTGTGCAAACGCATCCATCTGGCTGTTTTGAGTACGGGTGGCTTCTGCGCTTTGTTGCACCAAACTTTGCTGAAAGGTGCCCAAAGTTTGAATAAGCTCTTGACGACCACCTCTGGCAGACTCGTTGATGGCATTGCGTAATTCGCGCTCTAAGCGTTCGTTGGCAATCTGCATAGAGGCTGCTAGTTGGGCCAATTCTTGACCGTCTTTGGACTGGGCTTTCAACTGCCTAGAGATCAAAAACAAGGCTGCAAGAATAGCGCCCAAGGGCGCAAACAATAACCAAATGAAGATGGTCGAGGATAATTCCATCAAATTCAATCAGACAAAATTGCTGGATTCAAAGGCACTTGATTCAATGGCGTTAAGGCTTGACCCGTGCGCAGATATGCCACAAGGTTATCTGCGGCCAACTTTGCCATGGCCATTCGGGTTTGAATGGTCGAACTGGCTATGTGGGGAGTGAGCACCACGTTGGGCACAGTCAGAAGCGCAGCATTGAGTGCAGGCTCGCCTTCAAACACGTCAAGGCCAGCAGCCGCAATTTGTTTGTTCTTCAATGCAAGCGCTAAAGCTGCATCGTCCACAATGCCGCCGCGCGCAATATTGACCAACGTTGCAGAGGGCTTCATGAAACTTAATTCCTTGGCACCTATGGTGTGGTGTGACTCTGCACTGTAGGGCACCACCAACAAGACATGGTCGGCTGTGCGAAGCAGCTCTTCTTTGGCAACATAAGTGGCCTTGCAAGAAGCCTCTAGGTCGGCGCTCAAGCGGCTTCGGTTGTGATAAATCACTCGCATACCAAATCCATGTGCTGCCCGCTTGGCAATACCTTGGCCTATGCGGCCCATCCCAATGATGCCCAAGGTACTGCCATGCACCTCCGCACCGGCAAACATGTCATAGCTCCACTTTGTCCACAAACCCTGGCGCAAATAGTGTTCGCTCTCGGTGATGCGTCTGGCTGTGGCCATGAGCAATGCAAACCCAAAGTCTGCTGTTGTTTCAGTCAGAACATCTGGCGTGTTGGTGGCTAAGACACCACAAGCAGTCATGGCAGGGACATCAAAATTGTTGTACCCCACTGCCATGTTGGACACAATTTTAAGTTGAGGATTGGCTTGCAAGAGTGCGGCGTCAATGCGTTCGCTGCCCGTGGTGAGCGCTCCTACCTTGCCATGCATTTTTTGCTTCAAAATTTCAGCAGACAAGACCTCGTCAGACTGATTGCTTTCAACTTGAAAATGCTGCGAAAGCATTTCAAGCACTTCAGGAAAAATAGCGCGCGCTACCAGGATAGAGGGTTTAGTCATGTTCGAAACCAGATGAATGTCATCACAATGAACAACGGAATTAAAACGCACATAGACCAGGCCATGTAGCCAAAGAAACTTGGCATCTTGATGCCGCGGTCTTCAGCAATGGCCTTCACCATGAGATTGGGCGCATTACCAATGTAACTGTTGGCGCCCATGAACACAGCACCTGCTGAAATGGCGGCCAATGTAGGCGCCAATGTGGTCATCAAAACCTGAGCATCGCCACCCGCGGTATTGAAAAATACCAAATAAGTGGGCGCATTGTCTAGGAAAGAACTCAGCAAACCTGTGATCCAAAAATACATCATGACATTGGGCGAACCATCTGGATTGGTCACCGCCGACACAACAGCACCAAACGGGCCATTGACGCCTGCTTTCAACATGGCAATGACAGGGATGATGGTTAAAAAGATGCCGGCAAACAACTTGGCAACTTCCTGCATAGGCCCCCAACTGAATTGGTTGTCTAAATGAACTTGCGATGGCGTTAACCTGAGAGATATCAGGATGATCAACAAAAGTCCTGCATCCCGAACCAAACCTGGCAAACCAACTTCAGTACCTGCCACATTGAAAGACACATCGGATTTCCAAAGTCCACTCATCAAGACCAAGGCCACCACACAAGCCAGCAATACAAAGTTGACTTTGCCATCAAAACCAATTTGGCGAGAATCTGGCGTTGGGTCAACTGCTTGTACCTCTTCCCGCTTGTGGTAGTACCAAGAATCCAAAACGAAAAATATGACAAGCAGAGAACCAATTAAAAAAAGTGCTTCTGGAAAAATGTGTTTCAGTGTCCAGAAAAAATCAACCCCCTTCAAAAAACCCAAGAACAGGGGGGGGTCACCCAATGGCGTCAGTGAGCCACCTGCGTTGGACACAATGAATATAAAAAACACAACCACATGTGCAACATGTTTGCGATTGTCATTGGCACGGATAAGGGGGCGAATCATGAGCATGGAAGCGCCTGTGGTACCCATGAAGCTGGCCAAAAATGCGCCAATGGCGAGGATAGCGGTGTTCAGGCCAGGGCTGCCATGCAAGTTTCCGCGAATAAAAATACCGCCTGAAACTGCAAACAAGGCCGTCAAAAGAACAATGAATGGGATGTATTCGGCAAACAGCGCGTGAACCAAGTTCTCACCTGCGATATCAGCCCCAAACATGACAGCAAATGGAATGAAAAATGCCAAGGACCAAGCAGCAACCACCTTGCCGTAATGGTGGTGCCAAAAATGGGGGGTTAAAAGCGGCATCAGGGCAATGCACAGCAAAATGCCGGCAAAAGGAATGCCCCACACAGCGGTGAGTTGTGCGCCATCAAAATCAGCAGCCAAAGCGGCACCAGGGGCGCTCAAGCAACTTATAGCTATCACACGCATGAGCCATTGAGAAAACAAAGATTTCATGTCACAACACCTTCTTCAATAGATCCAAATAAACACCGATACACCCTTGATCAGGGGTTGGGGGTAATTTCAAAAACTTGGGCCAGATAGGCCAAATACTTCTCGTCATCACACATACCCTTGCCTGGAGAGTCTGACAATTTGGCAACCGGTTGATCGTTACAGCGGGTCATTTTGATCACAATTTGAAGTGGTTCGTAGCCCAGATCATTGGTTAAATTGGTACCTATACCGAATGCCAGCATGCAGCGCCCGTTAAATTGCCTGAACAACTCAATGGTTTTAGGCACAGTGAGGCCGTCGCTGAAGATCAATGTTTTTGTAAGCGGGTCGACTCGATTAGACCGGTAATGGTCAATCATGCGCTCGCCCCACATGAAGGGGTCGCCACTGTCGTGACGGGCACCGTCAAACAGCTTGCAAAAGTACATATCAAAGTCGCGAAGAAAGGCATCGAATCCGTAGACGTCACTCAACGCGATACCCAAGTCGCCGCGGTATTCACGAGCCCATGATTCAAAGGCAAAGACTTGACTGTCTCGAAGCCTTGGGCCTAAGGCTTGGCATGCTTGCAAGTATTCGTGGGCCATCGTGCCCAAAGGCGTCAGGCCCAGTGTGAATGCAAAATAAACATTGCTGGTACCCGCAAACTGCCCTGCTTGGCCGGAACCTAAACGTCCAGTTAGAACCCTCAAAACTTCTTCATGCCATGCCCTTGAAAAACGCCGACGCGTACCGTAGTCTGCAATTTTGAGGGCCCTTAAATCATCCTTCTGCAATTGCTTTATTTTGGTATCCAGTCGCAGCCTGCCTTCCATCAAATCGGGCAAGCGCTGGGTATTTCTAAAATAAACCTCATTCACAATGGCCAATACAGGAATTTCAAACAAGATGGTGTGAAGCCAAGGCCCTTGAATCACAATTTCAATTTCACCCGTCAAAGTGGGCGAGACTTGAATGTACTTTTCATTGAGTCTGAACAAGCCTAAAAAGTCGACAAAGTCACTTTTGATAAATCGCAGGGAACGCAGGTAAGCCAGTTCGTCCTCTTTGAAATGCAAACTACAAAGGGATTTGATTTCATTGCGAATTTCATCGACATAAGGTGCCAGTTCGACACCGGGATTGCGACATCTGAATCGATACTCGACTTGCGCACCAGGAAACTGGTGCAAAACCACCTGCATCATGGTGAACTTGTAAAGGTCGGTATCCAGCAAACTGGTAATGATCATGTCGCAAATTGAGGCATAGATGGATGGTGATAGAAGTGTACGTGAAGCAGCGCGCCTTCTCAGTGCGGAGGTATCGGGATAAACGTGGTGATGAGCGAAATTGTCATAGCCGCCAAACAAGCAAATATGCTGCTTTGCTATCAATCCTGAATGACGCCGCCAGCCAATGTGAGTATTTGGTCCGCCATGGCTGAAAGCGTCTGATTTTGCTCGGCAATCAACAGTGTCAACCCCTGCTTTTTTAGCCTTTCGAGCGCCCGCGCCATGGCCTCAACCAAAACGGGGGCGATGCCCTCACAGGGTTCGTCCAGTATCAACAATTCAGCTTGCGTCATCAAGGTTCGACCCATGGACAGCATTTGTTGCTCTCCCCCGCTCATTTGGGACGCAGGTCGATCGAGCATGCCCGCCAGCGCTGGAAAGAGGTCCAAAACGTCAGCCAGCTGCAGGCCGGCCTGTCCGTTGGGCAGTGTGCGTTGCACGCGCGGTTTGGCAATTTCCAAGTTTTGCCTGACTGTTAAGGCGGAAAATAAGCGGCGGTCTTCAGGCACGTAGCCTAGGCCTTTCAGGGATCTTTCGTAAGGCGCCAAGCCATGCAGGGCCTCCCCTTTCCAAAAAATCAAGCCATGGGACTGTGGCATCAAACCCATGATGGTTTTGAGCAAACTCGACTTACCCGCGCCATTCAAGCCGCGAATTAGCAACAAGTTACCGCTCTGAATTGACAAGCTGACGTTGAACAAGACTTGTGCCTGCCCATAACTGGCATTGATATTTTGCAATTCAAGCATGCTCAGAGCCTCGCTTGAAGGAAAAGGTTTGGCCCAAGTATCTCTCACGTACCACAGTATTGGCCGCAACTTCATCAGCTGTTCCCTGTGCCACCAATTGACCATCAATCAAAACCAAGACTCGATCTGCAACACCAAACACAGCATCCATGTTGTGCTCGGTATACAAAACGGTAGTCCCCATATCAGTCATGCGTTTAACGCGTTCCATCATGTCAGCTCGCTCTTCAGGTGAGAGACCTGCAGCCGGCTCATCAAGCAACATCAGGCCTTCACTTGGATTTGGCAAACCGGCCATGGCCACGGCCAACTCCAAACGTTTTTTGCCGCCATAAGAAAGACGGGCCGCTGGCGACTGAAGCATTTCATCACCTAGATCGATTAACCCAGCTTGGTGGATCCACTGCATCGCAGTGTCGAACATGCATTCGTCTAACGAATCACGCATCGAAACTCCGCGAGAAGCCTGCAATACCAATTGCAAATTTTGAAGCACAGTGAGCGCTTCAAAAACTTGCGCCACTTGAAAGGTTCGAGCCACTCCCAAGCCAGTCAGTTGATCAACTGAGACCTGTTGCAAATTTCGACCGCGCCAAAACACTTCGCCCGCCACAGCTTTTTGCTGGCCCGCCAGGCAAGCAAAACATGTTGATTTGCCTGCGCCATTGGGGCCAATCAGTGCCACACATTCACCCGCATTCAATTCGAAATCGATGCCTCTGAGTGCTTGAACACCCGCATAGTGATGTCGCAGTCCATTAACGCTCAATACGGTTTTCATAGGGCTTTAACACTCGCGTGTTTTTTGAGTCTACTGAGCCCCAACATTCCCTCAGGCGCAAAGACCATCAAAAGCATAATAAGGAGTCCCAAACTACCACGCCAGTATTCAAAGTGACGTCCTATTTCCGATCCCAAACCGACCAAAAAGACACTGCCAGCAAATGCACCCCACAGGTGGTGCACCCCGCCCAATAAAACAATCATCAAGGCATCGACCGAATTGGAAATGGACGCTACAGAGGGGAAGACAGCCCCTTTGCTGATAGCCCATAAACTTCCCGACAAACCTGCCAAAGCAGCGCTCATCAGAAATACGCGCTGATTCAACTTGACGACATTCAATGCACTGGCCTGTGCACGCTGCGGCGCATCACGCCCGGCCTGTAAGGCGGCACCAAAACTAGAGCGAACCAAGCGAGAAAAACCAAGCAATGAAACAAGGCACAAGGCCATCATGGCAATTTGAAAAATCCAACGCGGCATTGAATTGAAAAATTGCAAACCAATTAAGCCGTTATCACCGCCGGTCAATGACACCCATTGGCTGGCACTGGCCCACACCATTTGTGCAAACGCCAAAGACAGCATGGCCAAGTAAACGCCTGCACTTCGCTGCAACAATTTACCCATGCAAAGTGCTGCTACTGTGGCTAGCAACACACCCGTCAAGGCAGCCGTCAGTGCATTGAAATGCCAATGCAAATGACTTAAGGCTGCCGCATATGCGCCAAGGCCAAAGTAAGCAGCATGGCCAAAACTCACCCACCCAGACAATGCCATCATGAACTGCAAACTCAATCCAAACAGCATCATGATGAGCACATCTTCCAAGACGCGCTGGGTATAGTCATTGATCGCCAGCAGGCTGATGGCACTGCCAGCTAAAACCAACCAACCCATTCCTTGCACCAATCGATTGGCACTTCCTAATTCAAAAGGCATGACCTTTTCGCGTGGTGCCGCACCTGGCAACTCGCCCATCAAGCCTTGAGGCCGCACAGCCAACACCAACGCCATGGTGAGAAAAACCAAGACCAACGTCGCCTGCGGAAAAAAATGAATACCAAACGCATGGACACAGCCAATCAAGATGGCCGCATAAAATGCGCCAGCAATGCTGCCTAGCCCACCCATCACGACCACCACAAATGTTTCTACGACCATTTGCAAATCCATTTGCAAATGAGCCGGTTCTCTTGGCAACTGCAACGCACCTGCTAGGCCTGCCAGGCCACAACCTAAAACCACCACACTCAACAACAGGGGCGCAGGATTGACGCCCAAGGCATCTAACATGTCGCGATCTTGGGTAGCTGCACGAACTCGTTGACCCCAACTGGTTCGCGTGAGCAGTAAATGAAGCAAGCCCCATACAACAGGCCCCAAACAGAGCGTCACAATTTGCCATTGCGGGAAAAAGTTTTCGCCAAGTTGGACAGCCCCCTTCAAACCTGGAAAGCGCGGCGCAAAAACCTCACCAGGTCCTAAGGCCCAAAGCAAGACATCGTGAATGACCAAGCTCAACCCAAAGGTGGCGACCAGCGGATAAAGGGGTGGAGAGTGACGCAAAGGCCTAAAGAGAAAAACTTCAGTCACCCCCCCCAGCAATGCTGCAGCGAAAGCGCCGATCACCATGGCCAAAAGGTACAAAGCCGCATGCTCTGACCAACCAGGCTGCCATTGAGTCACTAGCGTGCCTGCTAGCAATGCACCCAACATGTAAAAACTGCCATGCGCAAAATTGACAATGCGGGTCACGCCAAAAACCAGCGTCAAGCCCGCAGCCATGATGAACAATGTGCTTGCGTGGCTCAGGCCATTCAAACACTGAATCAGCCAAAAACTCATTCAATCCAATGCGTGAATGTGCTGGTGTCAATGCGCGTGGTTTTGAAGGTGTTCACCAACGCGGTCTCATCGGCATAGCCCAATGACATTCCGCAAACCATCATCTCGTTTTCACCTGCGCCAACGTGTTGGTAGATAATTTTTGAAAAATTATTCCATGCGGCTTGGGGGCAAGTGTGCAAGCCACGTGCCCTAGCGGCAACCATCACGCTTTGCAAGAACATGCCGTAGTCAAGCAAACTGCCGCGGCCCATGACCTTGTCGATGGTAAAAATCAAACCGACTGGCGCACCGAAGAAACGGAAATTTTGTTGCTGCTGCAAATGCATTTTTTCTTTTTCGCCCTTGGCAATTCCTAGCACGCCATACAAACCAAATCCGCACTCCCGCCGACGGTCAATGTAAGGGCTAACCCATTTGCTGGGGTAGTAGTCGTATTCTTCGGCATAGTCGGCTGCCAAGGCAGGGTTTGCAGCCATGGCATTGTGAGCGTCGCAGACTTCATTCACCAACTTGTCTTTGGCGGCGCCTTGCAGCACATACACCTTCCAGGGTTGGGTGTTGGTGCCACTGGGTGCGCGAGCGGCCACTTGAATCAACTCTTCGAGCACTGATTTCTCGACGGGTTTGTTCAAAAAAGCACGTGCTGAAAATCGGCTCAAGATAGCGGCATCGACACTGTTGCCGTCGGCCACCTGGGTGCTAACTTGGGATGTACTGAGTTCTTTCATGTGAGGGTCTCCAAGACTTGAATAAATTTGTGGTGCAAGGGCTGAGGGCGTCGCGTTTGCTTGTTCACGTAAACATGCACAAAGTGGCCACGCGCGGCGGTGAGTGGTTCGCCTTGTGCAAACAAACCCACCTCATAACGAACACTTGAACTGCCGCAATGCGCCACGCGAATGCCTGCTTCAATGGTTTGTGGAAAAGCCAAAGGTGCAAAGTAATTGCACTGCGTTTCCACCACCAGTCCAATGGTGTCGCCATTGTGAATGTCCAGCACACCTTGTTCAATCAGATGTGCATTGACCGCTGTGTCAAACCAACTGTAGTAGACGACGTTATTCACATGGCCATAGACATCGTTGTCCATCCAACGGGTGGTGATGGGCCGAAAGGCACGATAGGCGCTGCGGGGTAAAGCCTCAGGCTTTGAAGTGGCCGGTTTGGGCTGAGAGTCTTCAGTAGTCATAAGCCCCGATTTTGCCAGTGAAGCCAATGCAAATGCGCCAAACGCCATGTATTCATTTGCACCGATACTGTTGTTTTCAGGTCTCGGCCATAACCACCGCCCATGCAAATGATCATGGGCAATTGATGCACTTTGGCCCAATCAAAAACTTTTTGATCTCTGGTTTTCATGCCCTCCTCCGTGAGTTTAAGACGGCCGAGCCGGTCTCCTTCATGCGCATCAGCGCCTGCCAAATAAATCAAAAAATCAGGCTTTATGTGTCTTAAAACGGCTTCAAGTGCAGCATCCAAAGCTTCTAAATAGGGCTCGTCGGTGCACCCGTCTGGCAGTCCCACATCCAAATCACTGTTGACCTTTCTGAAAGGAAAGTTCTTTTCCCCATGAATAGAAAGTGTCCAAACGCTGGGGTCGTTGGCAAAAATACTGGCTGTTCCGTTGCCTTGGTGCACGTCCAAATCGACGACCAACACCTGAAGCGTTCTTTTTGTGGCTCTGAAATGCTCCATTTGACGCACCCGCGCCGCCACAGCAATATCGTTGAAAACACAGAAGCCACCGCCTTGACCAGCGCTGGCGTGGTGCGTTCCTCCAGCCAAATTGCCCGCAATCCCCTCTACAGCCGCTACTCGGGCTGCAGCTATAGAAGCGCCAGCAGAGCGCAAAGATCGCTCGGCCATGGCTTGTGACCATGGAAAACCAATTTCGCGCAATGCTTGGGGGCTCAGGGTGCCCGATTGAACAGATTTGACATAGTCTGGGTCGTGGGCCAGGGCGAGTTCGCCAACGGTGGCAGCGGGAGCCTCCAACATGTGCACCCCCAAAAGTTCTGTCGCAACCCTTTCCCGAAGCATGCTGTACTTGGCCATGGGGAAGCGGTGCCCCTCTGGCAAAGGCAAAACAAAGTGATCTGAGTAGAAGGCTTTCATCCCCGAATTGTGACGCTTTGAGCGCTATTTCAATTTCTAGAACGCCGACTCTAAAATGCTGCATTGCAACAAAAGCCCCTTGTAATCGGCCTCTGAGTCCCTAAAATAAACCCCATGCTGCACTGCAACAAGATGTTTGGCCAAGCGATAAGCAAAGCCGGTTCAGAGCAGTTCCTTTTGAAACTTTTTTTAAATCAATGGAGAAATCATGATGACTACAGAACAAATCGTTGCATCCCACAAAGCCAATGTCGAAACCCTCTTCGGTTTGACATCCAAAGCCTTCGAAGGCATGGAAAAATTGGTCGAGTTGAACTTGACTGCCACCAAAGCTGCATTGAGCGAGTCTGCTCAAAGCACCAAAGCTGTTTTGAGCGTCAAAGATGCTCAAGAATTGATGGCTTTGCAAGCCAACCTGTTCCAGCCTTTCGCTGAAAAAACAGCTGCTTACAGCCGTCACCTCTATGACATCGCTTCTGGCACTTCTAGCGAATTCACCAAAGCTTTGGAAGCCCAAACAGCAGCTGCTCAAAAGCAGTTTGCTAACTTGGTTGACTCTGCTACTTCTAATGCACCTGCTGGCACCGAGACAGCTGTTGCCGTTATGAAAAGCGCCGTGAACGCCGCCAACAACGCTTACGAGTCAGTTCAAAAAGCTGTCAAGCAAGCCACCGACATGGCTGAAGCCAACATGGCTGCTGTAACCAACACAGCAGTTGCAACAGCTAAAACCGCTGCCAAAAAGCGTTAATTAGCCCCACTGAAAAGGTCCGAGTCTCTCTGGCCTATCTCTGACAAAAAGCCGGTTTTGACCGGCTTTTTTGTTTTCAAAGTTCAAAACATGATCAGGGCTTTACGGCATAGCCTTTGAGTATTTCTTTGAGCTTGGGCAAGGCTTTCAGCATGGCTTCTCTGCCCGCCTCAATAGATTTTCTTCTGGCGGCAAAGTCGGCACTCTTCACGCCCGATAAAGCCGGCTTGACCACCACATCAGCATCTTTCAACAAAACGGTGTTCAAGCTTTTGCCCATGATGTTGAATGTTTGCATCAAAATTTGAAAAGTGTCTGATGCAGGGCTGCCTTCAGGGTCGGTGGAAATATCGACCGCAATGACCACGTTAGCGCCCATTTCACGAGCCTGCCTGACAGGAACAGGCGAGACCAATCCACCATCTACATACTCTCTGCTGCCAATTTTGACGGGCTGAAACACAGCGGGTACGGCGCTAGAGGCCCTCACGGCAGAACCCGTGTTACCTCTTCTGAAAAGTACCGGCTCTCCGTTGTGTAAATCGGTGGCCACAATGCCAAGGGGAATCTTCATTTGTTCAATCAGACGATTTCCAACTTGATTGTTGACATAGCGAGCCAGTGCCTCACCTCTCAATGCGCCTCTGTTCAAAATAGGCATCATCCAATCTGTGATTTCTGCTTCTTCCATGGTCTCGGCCACACGCCGCAATTGTGTGCTATTTTTGCCACTGGCATACAAGGCGGCAACCAAACTTCCGGCAGAAGTTCCAACCACAAGCTCAGGTTGTATGCCGGCCTCTTCCAACACCTGGATGACTCCCACGTGTGCAAATCCTCGCGCAGCTCCGCTCCCCAATGCCAAACCCAAATGCAACACTTTAAGGGGCACAACAGGTTCAGTAACGATGGGCTCTGCAGGTTTTGCGACAGATACAGGTGTCTCAATGGAAACGGGGGGTTTGACAACATTTGTTTCAGGCGGTTTGACGCTGGCACAGCCCGTCAAAACAAGCACACCGATCAAACTCAAGCGGCACACACTGATCTTGAGCAAATCTTGCCAAACATTGTTTGACCCTAAGGGCCATGACTTCACTTGCATAATGCTGAATCTACTTTTGAAAAAATTTGGTTTTAATGGAACACCTTCAACAAAGCACCGTGCGGCGCTGGCCTACAGTTTTCATTGCGCTGGGCGCATTGATGGCAGCCTTATCGGTCATTTCATCGGCCTACGCCACGCATGGCAACAGTTTAAACGGCACTTCCCCCCTGATGGTCCAAGCGAGCTTGCAGTTGATGCAATTTCATTCGATTGGCCTTATTTTGGTGGGAATCTTGGGCCAATCTAGGCCCAGCGAAAAACGCCTGCAAATTGCAGGCGTTCTCTTCTTGCTAGGCTGTTTGCTTTTTTCGATCAACATCTTGGTTCGCGCCTGGCATGACATCCAAACTTTCAGAGCCTTGGTGCCATGGGGTGGCACCAGTTTTATCTTGGGCTGGTTGGCCTTTGCTTTGGCCTATGTGCGCAAGAGTTCAAAAATTAAGCCACCACCGGCATCCGAATGAGGTGATCAAAGGCGCTGAGGGCCGCTTTCGCACCATCACCGGCTGCAATCACAATTTGTTTAAAGGGCACTGTGGTGCAGTCGCCTGCGGCAAACACACCGGCCACATTGGTGTGGCCTTTGGCATCAACCATGATTTCGCCAAATTTGCTCAGCTCTAATGTCCCCTTCAAAAACTCGGTGTTAGGCACCAGGCCTATTTGAACAAACACACCCTCTAAGGCCACATGCTGCTCAACACCAGAAGCACGGTCTCTAAAGCGAATGCCATTGACCACATTGCCATCGCCTGTGATTTCGGTGGTTTGAGCATGCGTATAAATGGTCACGTTGTTGAGACTTTTGAGTTTGTTGACCAGCACTGCATCGGCCTTGAGTTGGTCGGCAAACTCAATCACAGTCACGTGCGCCACAATACCTGCCAAATCAATGGCCGCCTCTATGCCTGAATTGCCACCACCAATGACCGCAGTGCGCTTGCCTTTGAACAAAGGACCATCGCAGTGCGGGCAATAGGCAACGCCCTTATTTTTGTATGCCTGTTCGCCAGGCACATTCACATTGCGCCAGCGAGCACCAGTAGACAAGATCACGGAACGGGCATTTAAAACACCGCCGTTTTCCATTTGAACTTGGATCAAACCACCGGGCTCAGTCGCAGGTACCACTTTGGCGGCCTTTTGCAAATTCATGATGTCAACACCGTAGTGGCGCACTTGGGCTTCTAAGGCAGCGCCAAATTGAGGGCCGTCTGTTTGCAACACGGAAATGTAGTTTTCAATGGCCATGGTGTCGTTGACTTGGCCGCCAAAACGCTCGGCCGCCACGCCGACGCGAATACCTTTTCTCGCTGCATACACAGCCGCTGCTGCGCCAGCAGGACCACCGCCCACAATGAGCAAGTCAAAGGCTTCTTTGGCATTGATCTTGGCAGCATCGCGGGCTGCCGAACCCGAGTCAATTTTGGCCACAATTTCTTCAAGCGTCATGTGGCCAGAGCCAAACACCTTGCCATTCAAAAACACCATGGGCACTGCCATGATTTCGCGCTCAGTGACTTCTTGCTGGAAGGCTCCGCCTTCAATGACCACCGTTTTCACTTTGGAATTGAAAATGGCCATGAGCGACAGGGCCTGCACGACGTCGGGGCAGTTGTGGCAAGACAAAGACATGTAGACCTCAAAATTGAAATCACCTTCCAGCGCTTTGACAGCGTCCAACACGTCGGTGTCAACTTTAGGTGGATGTCCACCAGTCCACAGTAACGCCAAAACCAAGGATGTGAACTCGTGACCCAAAGGCAATCCTGCAAATCGAACACCTTGCGTTTCACCCTCTCGCACCACAAGAAAAGAGGGGGCGCGCACATCAGAGCCCGACGTGTCTAAGCGCACCTTGTCAGACAAACCAACAATGGTCTCCAACAGACCTCTCATCTCAACGCCAGTCTCGCTGTCGTCCAATGTCGCAATCAGTTGGATGGGGCTTCTCAGCATGCCCAAGTAAGTTTGCAATTGCGATTTGAGCGTGTCGTCTAACATGGTTTTTTCCTCAAGAAATTTCAAATTCAAGTCACTGCGCTGCACAGGCTTGCTCCCAAAGCCCTGTGTTTCAGGGCATTGAGTTTTTCAGTTTTTATGCGTACTTAGATCTTGCCGACCAAGTCGAGGGTCGGCGTTAAAGTCTTCGCGCCTTCTTTCCACTTAGCAGGGCAGACTTGGCCAGGGTTAGCAGCTGTGTATTGAGCAGCAGTGAGCTTGCGCAATGTTTCTGACACATCACGCGCAATCTCATTGGAGTGCACTTCCATGGTCTTGATAATGCCTTCAGGGTTGATGATGAAGGTACCGCGCAAGGCTAAGCCTTCTTCAGCAATGTGCACACCAAACGCGTTGGTGAGGGTGTGTGTCGGGTCGCCTACCAATGGGAACTTGGCTTTGCCTACTGCGGGTGATGTCTCGTGCCACACTTTGTGTGAAATGTGGGTGTCGGTGGTCACGATGTAAACCTCGGCACCGGCCTTTTGGAAGGCTGGGTAATTGTCAGCAGCATCTTCAATTTCTGTCGGGCAGTTGAAGGTGAAAGCGGCTGGCATGAAAATCAAAACAGACCACTTGCCTTTGAGGCTGGCGTCGGAAACTTCAATGAACTTGCCGTTGTGGAAAGCTTGTGTTTTGAATGGCTGAACCGGTGTGTTGATGAGAGACATATTTTTTACTCCAAGTAGTTTTTAAAAATGAGCAATGAAAAAATTCATTAGGGTCGATACTAATAGTGTTTACCCTTGTAGTTGATTGATACTCACTATGTAAGCGATAGCCAAAATCGTCAGAGTTTTGCGGGAGCACTCAATGCGTTTAGGCTATTTGTCTTCTGAAAAATTTCAAAGGCGCATAATTGACGTTAACGTAACGTCAACCAAAAAGGAGTGAAAGATGGACATCCAAGGCAAGGTTTTCATTGTGACCGGCGGCGCATCCGGTCTGGGCGAAGGCACTGCTCGCATGCTGGCAGCACATGGCGGCAAAGTGGTCATTGCAGACATGCAAGCCGAAAAAGGCAAGGCCATTGCCACAGAATTGGGCGGTGCATTCGTCAAGTGTGACGTTAGCAACGAAGCAGACGGTCAAGCCGTGGTTGCCAAGGCAGTGTCGCTGGGTAAATTGGTAGGCTTGGTCAACTGTGCTGGTATCGCTCCTGCCGAAAAAACAGTTGGCAAAAATGGGGCACATTCATTGGCTGTTTTTAGCAAAACCATTACCGTCAATTTGATAGGCAGCTTCAACATGATTCGCTTGGCTTCTGAAGCCATGTGTCAAAACGAACCCGAAGCCACAGGCGAACGCGGCGTCATGATTTCCACCGCCTCAGTTGCGGCTTACGACGGACAAATTGGTCAGGCAGCCTACTCAGCTTCCAAGGGCGGCGTGGTGGGCATGACCCTGCCTATTGCTCGCGATCTGGCCCGCAATGGCATTCGCAACATGACCATTGCCCCCGGCATATTTGGCACACCCATGGTGTTTGGTATGCCGCAGGAAGTTCAAGACGCCTTGGCAGCAGCAGTTCCCTTCCCTAGCCGGCTAGGAACACCCAATGATTACGCCAAGTTGGTGAAGCACATCTTGGAAAATGACATGCTCAATGGTGAGGTTATCCGCTTGGATGGCGCCATTCGACTCGCTCCCAAATAAGTCATACTCTCAGCCTTTTAAAGCTGGAGGGTCTGTATGAGGTTTCCAAAGTCTTGCAACAAGCGGGTGCTTGTCGCTGCTGCTGTCGCCGCTGTTTTAGCCAGCGTCTTAAGCGCTTGTGCATTGA
The DNA here is from genome assembly GCA_903961095.1 of uncultured Burkholderiales bacterium. Taxonomy (GTDB): domain Bacteria; phylum Pseudomonadota; class Gammaproteobacteria; order Burkholderiales; family Burkholderiaceae_C; genus Limnohabitans_A. The sequence continues at coordinate 28,705 of CAJCDH010000026.1, forward strand.
AGCAAAAAACATTCAATTACGCCACGCCCGATCAACCCAACGATCCTGTGGGCTATCAAGACAAACCAGGCTGGGCCACCCAAGGCTTTGCAGTGGCAGCAGCCAACCCTTTGGCCACGGATGCAGGTTATCAAATCCTCATGGCAGGCGGCTCGGCCATCGATGCGGCCATTGCAGTCCAAATGGTTTTGACTTTGGTTGAACCTCAATCGAGTGGTATTGGAGGGGGCGCATTTGTGCTTCACCACGATGGCAAAAAGGTAGAAGCCTATGATGGCCGCGAGCTTGCGCCCGCTGCCGCCACAGACAAACTCTTTCTGGATGCACAAGGCAAACCTTTGCCCTTCATTGAAGGGGTTGTGAGCGGTCTTTCAGTGGGTGTGCCTGGCACCTTGAGTGTGTTGGAAACAGCTCACAAAGAGCATGGCAAACTGCCTTGGGCCACCCTCATGCAACCCGCCATTCAATTGGCAGAGCAAGGCTTCAAACTCAGCCCGCATTTGCACCGAGCACTGATGGCAGAGAAGTTCTTGATGAACGACGCCGTGGCTGCAAGTTATTTCTTCGATGGGCAGGGCAAACCTTTTCCCATAGGGCACGTTCTGAAGAATCCAGAATTGGCTGCGGTATTGAGAGACGTCGCAAAACGCGGTGCTCAAGCCCTCCAACAAGGCCCCGTGGCCGAAGCCATTGTGCAGAAAGTACGGAATCACCCTCAACGTCCTGGCAGTATGACGCTGCAAGACTTGGCCAATTACAAAGTCAAAAAACGCGAACCCTTGTGCTTTGACCATGCGGTGCAAACCACAGGCAAAACCTTCCAGCTCTGCGGCTTTCCACCGCCCAGCTCTGGCACATTGGCCATAGGACAAATGTTGGGCATCTTAAACAACACGCCCGCTGGAAAAATGTCTCTCGAACAAGGCTTGCCCTCCTCAGAGTGGCTGCACTTCTATACCGAGGCTGCCAGATTGGCATTTGCAGACCGTGGACAGTTTGTCGGCGATCCAGACTATGTGAAGGCACCCGGTGGCGATTGGAAAACGATGTTGCATCCCAGCTACCTCCAGCAACGCAGCGGCCTCATTGGCGCACAGAGCATGAAGGTCGCACAACCAGGCAATCCTGCTGAATCCAAAACAGCCTATGCGCCCATGCCTGCGCAAGAGGAGTACGGCACCAGCCATATCAGCGTGGTCGACAAAAACGGCAATGCGGTGGCCATGACCACCACCATTGAAGCCGTATTTGGCTCAAGGCTGATGGTCAACTCAGGTCAAGGCAGGTCGGGTGGTTTCTTGCTGAACAACGAACTGACAGATTTCAGCTTTGCACCCACTGATGCCAAAGGCTTGCCCATTGCCAATCGGGTTGAAGGTGGTAAGCGCCCAAGGTCTTCGATGTCGCCTACTTTGGTGTTTGAAAAAGACAGCGGCAAATTAAAGATGACTGGCGGCAGCCCTGGTGGTGCTGTCATCATTCATTACACAGGCAAGCTGCTGATTGGCACTTTGCAGTGGGGCTTGAACACCCAACAAGCGATCAATTTACCCAACTTCAGTTCGCTCAACGGGCCCACCATTCTGGAAGAAAAACGTTTTCCTGAAAGTACGATCAAAGCACTTCAATCTAAGGGCCATGACGTGCGCGAAACGCCACTTCCCAGTGGCCTTCAAGCCATAGAAGTGACGCCCACGGGGTTCTTTGGGGGCGCAGATCCTAGGCGTGAAGGTATTGTGATGGGGCCGAAACCCTAATCGAACAATAGCTCAGCGCCAGTTTTAATCAATACGCTTGACCCAGCTGTCCCAAGATGGCTGGGTTTTCCAAGGTGCTGATGTCTTGCGTAATTTCCTCGCCTTTGGCCAAGCTGCGCAGTAAGCGGCGCATAATTTTGCCAGAGCGGGTCTTGGGCAAGTTCTCGCCAAAGCGAATGTCTTTGGGCTTGGCAATGGGGCCAATTTCTTTGGCGATGTGATCGCGCAATTGCTTGGCAATGGCCTTGCCCTCTTCGCCTGTGGGCAAGGGGCGCTTCAGCACCACAAACGCACAAATGGCTTCACCGGTGGTTTCATCGGGACGACCCACCACAGCAGCCTCAGCCACCAACTCGGTGCAGCTGACCAAAGCAGATTCAATTTCCATGGTGCCCATGCGGTGACCCGACACATTCAGCACATCGTCAATACGACCTGTGATGGTGAAATATCCAGACTCAGCATCGCGAATGGCACCATCGCCGGCCAAGTAATACTTGCCTTGGAAATCGGCTGGATAGTAGCTCTTGATGAAGCGATCAGGGTCACCCCAAATAGTGCGAATCATGGAAGGCCATGGGCGCTTGACCACCAAGATACCGCCTTGTCCGTTGGGCATGTCTTTGCCAGTTTCGTCCACGATGGCGGCTTGAATGCCAGGGAACGGCAGTGTGCAAGAACCGGGCACCATGGGCGTCACACCAGGCAGCGGCGTAATCATGTGGCCACCGGTTTCGGTTTGCCAGAAGGTGTCAACAATGGGGCAATTGCCGCCGCCCACATGCTTGTGGTACCACTCCCAAGCTGCTGGGTTGATGGGCTCGCCCACTGAGCCAAGCAAACGCAAGCTGCTCAAGTTGTAGCTCTTAGGATGCACCGCGTCGTTGGCTTCAGCAGCTTTGATCAAAGAACGAATGGCAGTTGGGGCTGTGTAAAAAATCGAGACCTTGTGGTCTTGAATCATTTTCCAGAAGCGGCCTGCGTTGGGGAATGTAGGCACGCCCTCAAACACAATTTCGGTACCGCCCAAAGCCAAGGGGCCATAGGTAATGTAAGTGTGGCCAGTGACCCAACCAATGTCGGCCGTGCACCAGAACACGTCGTCTTGTTTCAAGTCAAAGGTCCATTTGGTGGTAAGGGCCGCGTGCAACAAGTAGCCGCCAGTAGAATGCTGAACACCCTTTGGCTTGCCTGTAGAGCCTGAGGTGTAGAGCAAAAACAAAGGATGCTCTGCACCCACCCACTCTGGCTCGCAGGTGCTGGCTTGCTTGGCCACCAAGTCGTGCATCCAGATGTCGCGCCCAGCCGTCATGGCAACGTCAGAACCACTGCGCTTCACCACCAACACATTATTGATACTGCCGCAACCGCCCAATGCAATGGCGTCGTCGACAATGGATTTCAAGGGCAGTTGCTTGCCACCGCGAATTTGGTGGTCTGCAGTGATAACGGCTTTGGCGCCCGTGTCTTCAATTCGATCACGCAATGACTGGGCTGAGAAACCACCAAACACCACGGAGTGTGTGGCACCAATGCGGGCGCAAGCTTGCATGGCCGCCACGCCATCTATGGACATGGAAATGTAGATAACAACGCGGTCACCTTTTTGGATGCCAAGGGATTTGAGGCCGTTGGCAATCTGGCAGGTTTTGGCGAGCAATTCGCTGTAGGTAATGCGCGTAATTTCACCGCCGTCGGCTTCAAAAATGAGGGCTGTTTTATTGCCCAAGCCTTTTTCCACATTGCGGTCTAGGCAGTTGTAAGAGGCATTCAGAGTGCCGTCTTCGAACCATTTGAAGAAAGGTGCCTTGGACTCGTCCAAGACCTTGGTGAAGGGGGTTTTCCAAGAAATGAACTCTTTGGCAAGCCTAGCCCAGTAGCCCTCGTAATCAGTTTCAGCCTCTTTACAAAGGGCTTGATAAGCTGGCATGCCTGAGATGTGGGCATTTTTAACGAAGTCAGCACTGGGCTGGTAAACGGTGGCGCTCATTCTTTGTCTCCTTTGGAACTTATTCAAATTACTGGTGCTGAATGTCGTGCTTGGCTCTTACAAAGCCCTGACTGACAGTATTCTTTCATATCTTGTTAAAACCGACACATTTCGGCAAATGTACGGCTTTAAAATCACCCAAACTCTTCCAAAGATCACCCATGGCTTCCAACCCCCAACCCAACTCCAAAAAAACGGACCTCCGCCCCCTGCCTAAGCTGATTTTTGCCAGCCGGTGGCTACAACTCCCTCTTTACCTCGGCTTGATTTTGGCGCAGGGTGTTTATGTGTTCCATTTTTGGGTCGAGCTGGTGCATCTTTTGGAAGCTGTATTTGGCAGTCAAACAGCCCTCCAAGCTTTGATCTCTGGCATTGGTTATAAAGTCGATGCCCCCATCACACAGTTGAACGAAACCATCATCATGTTGGTTGTCTTGGCACTCATTGACGTGGTCATGATCTCCAACCTGCTCATCATGGTCATTGTGGGTGGCTACGAAACATTTGTGTCGCGCATGGATTTGGAAAACCACCCCGACCAACCAGAATGGCTGAGTCATGTGAATGCGTCTGTTTTGAAAGTGAAATTAGGCACTGCCATC
>CAJCDH010000027.1 GCA_903961095.1 uncultured Burkholderiales bacterium
GAGCAATTCTTGGGCAGCCAATGACTCTCTCAAAATAGTGCCAGAACCCATTAACTGAACACGTGTTTTGTTTTTAGCACCGGCTTTGCACAAATACATGCCCTTGATGATTTGCTCTTCAGTGCCTGCAGTGAGGCCTGGCATGGGGTAGTTTTCATTCAGCAGGGTGATGTAGTAATAAACGTTGTCTTGTTTTTCAACCATGCGCTTCAAGCCATGATGCAAGATCACGCCCACTTCGTGCGCAAAAGTAGGATCGTAGCTGATGCAATTTGGAATGGTGCCCGCCAAAATATGGCTGTGACCATCCTCATGTTGCAAGCCTTCGCCATTCAATGTGGTGCGGCCTGATGTACCTCCTAACAAGAAACCGCGAGCTTGCATATCGCCAGCAGCCCAAGCCAAATCGCCAATGCGCTGGAAACCAAACATGGAGTAGTAAACATAGAAAGGCACCATGATGCGGTTGCTGGTGGAGTAGCTGGTGGCTGCAGCAATCCAGCTGGACATACCGCCAGCTTCATTGATACCTTCTTGCAATATCTGGCCAGCTTTGTCTTCTTTGTAGTACATCACTTGGTCTTTGTCGACCGGCGTGTACTGCTGACCAGCGGGATTGTAAATACCGACTTGACGGAACAAACCTTCCATGCCAAAAGTGCGCGCTTCATCCACCAAGATAGGCACAACGCGTGGGCCTAAGGCTTGGTCACGCAACAGTTGAGTCAGAAAACGCACATAGGCTTGTGTCGTTGAAATTTCACGGCCTTCAGCAGTTGGCTCCATCACAGACTTAAAGACGTCCAATGAAGGGACAGTAAAACTTTCATCGGCTTTGGTCCGACGGTGCGGCAGGTAACCGCCCAAGGCTTTGCGGCGCTCATGCAGGTAACGCATTTCTGGTGTGTCATCGGCAGGCTTATAGAAAGGCACATTGGCCAACTCACTGTCTGGAACAGGGATATTGAAGCGATCGCGCATGTAGCGCACGTCTTCGTCTGAGAGCTTCTTGGTTTGGTGAACGTTGTTCTTACCCTCGCCCACTTTGCCCATGCCAAAACCTTTCACGGTTTTGATTAGCAAAACCGTGGGTTGCCCCTTGGTGTTCACAGCTTGATGGTAAGCCGCATAGACTTTTTGTGGGTCGTGGCCGCCACGCTTCAAAGCCCAAATTTCGTCATCACTCATGTGCGACACCATCTCTAGGGTACGTGGATCGCGACCAAAGAAGTGCTTGCGAACGTAGGCGCCATCATTGGCTTTGAAAGCTTGGAAGTCGCCGTCCAAGGTGTCCATCATGATCTTGCGAAGGGCACCGTCTTTGTCGCGTGCCAAGAGCTTGTCCCACTCGCTTCCCCACAACAGCTTGATGACGTTCCAGCCGGAGCCTCTGAATTCACTTTCCAGCTCTTGAACAATCTTGCCATTGCCACGCACGGGCCCATCCAAACGCTGCAGATTACAGTTAACGACGAAAATCAAGTTGTCAAGATTCTCGCGGGCAGCCAATCCAATGGCACCCAAGGACTCGACTTCGTCCATTTCGCCATCACCACAAAACACCCA
>CAJCDH010000028.1 GCA_903961095.1 uncultured Burkholderiales bacterium
GACCATCTAACAAAGCCACCACACCCTGTGCAATTGGCATCTCAATACCCAAGGCCTGTGCGCGCTTGACCACGGTGCGAGCGCTGTAAACGCCCTCGGCCACATGGCCCAAAGATTGAACGGCTTGCTGCAAGTCCATGCCCTGCGCCAACAACAGACCCACCTTGCGATTGCGGCTGAGATCGCCGGTGGCAGTGAGAACCAAATCGCCTAAGCCAGACAAGCCCATGAAGGTTTCTGCTTTGGCGCCCAGGGCCAAGCCTAAGCGTGTCATTTCTGACAAACCCCGGGTGATCAATGCGGCGCGCGCATTCAAGCCTAAATTGAGGCCGTCGCACAATCCGGTGGCAATGGCCAGCACATTTTTCACAGCGCCGCCAACCTCCACCCCCACGATGTCGTCGTTGGCATAAACACGCAAACTGGGGCTGTGAAAAGCATTCACCAAAATTTGCCGAACACTGGCATGCGCACTGGCCGCTACCAAGGCAGTGGGCTGAGCACGTGCGACCTCCAGTGAAAAACTGGGACCACTTAAAGCACCTGACATCAAATGAGGCGCAACTTGCTGGCAGACCTCATGCGGCATTGCGCCTGACTCAATGTGTTGCGAGCCCGCTTCAAACCCCTTGCAAAGCCACGCAACAGGCACTTGAACCTCATGCAAGGTTTGCAACATGCTGCGCAGCGCCGACATGGGTGTACCAATGACAATCAAGTCTTGCTTGGCCGCCCATGAGGCTAACTCGGTACTTGGCAAACTTGTGCAGTGCAATGCTTGAGGGAGCTCAATCTCAGGCAAATAACGCAGGTTGCGGCCTTGCAATTGCATCTCTTTGGCAGCCACAGGATCACGCGTCCAAAGTTGGACTTGGTGACCTGCCGCATGCCGACTGGCACTGATGGCCAACGCTGTGCCCCAAGCACCTGCCCCGATGACCGCGATCTTCAGGCTCAAGCTGGGGGTCTCGACGTTAATTACTGAACTTGCGGGGCATCAGCTTTTTCTAAGGCTTCAGCTTGTTGCTGCTCGTACATGGCTTGGAAATTAATTTCTGCCAAGTGCACAGGGGGGAAGCCTGCACGAGTGACCATGTCTGCCACATTACCGCGCAAATAAGGGTACACAATTTGCGGGCAAGCGATGCCCATGATGGGTCCCATTTGGTCTTCTGGCAAATTGCGGATTTCAAAAATGCCGGCTTGTTTGCACTCAACCAAGAAAACAGTTTTGTCTTCAATTTTGGTATGAACTGTGGCAGTGACACAAATTTCGTAGACGCCTTCGGCAGCCTGGTTGGCTTCAACACCCAACTGAATATCGACAGCAGGTTGCTGCTGTTCAAGCAATATGGCAGGGGAGTTGGGTTGCTCCAAAGACGCTTCTTTCATGTAAACGCGCTGGATTTGGAACACAGGGGTGCTTGCTTCTGACATAAATAACTCTTGGTTAAAAGTAATATTCCCTTCGGCCGCTTGAAAAGCCCCTGCCGAGAGATTGGGCACATTATCACCTATACGCGTTGCGGTACGGGGTGAGGCAAAGAGTGCTGCCGTTGAAGCAATTAGGGGGCTTGCAAGAGCGGCAGCAAGCCGCCTTTGGCGTCCAGCGCCATTAAATCGTCGCAGCCACCGACATGCGTCTCGCCAATGAAAATTTGCGGTACCGTCCTGCGACCTGTAATGCTCATCATGTGTTGCCGAATTTCAGGTTGGGTGTCCACCCGAATTTCCTCGATCTCGGTCACTCCCTTGGCCTTCAAAATTTGCTTTGCGCGAACGCAGTAAGGGCAAACAGCAGTGGTGTACATCTTCACGTGGGGCATGACAACTCCAATTCAATACTCACAAACAGACTTCATTTTTCCAAGGGAGATTAGGCTTTCTCGACCGGCAAGCTGGCTTCACGCCAAGCTTTCAAGCCACCAGACAATGCCTGAGCACGCTCGTAGCCCAATTTTTTTGCTTGTGCAGCGCCACGACTGGCGCGGCCACCCACTTGGCATACCAGGATCACAGGCAAGCTCTTGTTTTTGACCATCAGAGGCAGTTGGGCCTCAAGCTGACCCAAAGGGATATTTTTGGAGCCCAGGGCATGTCCCTGTGCAAATTCGGCAGGCTCACAGACATCGATCAACACAGCTTTTTCACGGTTAATGAGCAAAACTGCCTCGGTGGGCTCAACACCACCAGCAGCGCCCTTCGTAATTGCCGGCCAAAATAAAGCCAAGGCAGAGGAAGCTGCAACAGCGACCAACATCCAGTTTTCAATCAAAAAATTCACAAAAAACCCTTAAAAAGTTCATTTGCAGTCTATTTCAAGACCACACGCCAGATTCGAATTCTAAAATGCCAGACGGCATCCCGCATTTCTTTCTTGATAAATCCTTTGACCATGTACAAATTCGTTCTCATTCGCCACGGCGAGTCCACTTGGAATTTAGAAAATCGCTTCACAGGTTGGACCGATGTCGACCTCACCCCAACGGGCATTGAGCAAGCTCAAGCTGCCGGCCAATTGCTCAAAGCTGCAGGTTTTGAGTTTGACTTAGCTTACACCAGCGTCCTCAAACGCGCCATTCACACTTTGTGGCACACGCTCGATGCCATGGATCGTCAGTGGCTACCTGTCCACCACAGCTGGCGCTTAAACGAGCGTCACTACGGCGCACTTCAAGGACTGAACAAAGCCGAAACCGCTAAAAAATTTGGCGACGAGCAAGTTTTGGTTTGGCGCCGCAGCTACGACACACCGCCACCCGCCCTTGAAGCCTCCGACCCCCGTTGTGAGCGATCTGATCTGCGCTATGCCAAGCTCAAGGCTCAAGACATCCCTCTGACAGAGTGCTTGAAAGACACTGTGGCGCGTGTCATGCCTTTTTGGAACGAGTCCATGGCGCCCGCCATCAAGGCCGGCAAACAAATCGTTGTTGCAGCGCATGGCAACTCCATCAGGGCCTTGATCAAGTATCTGGACAACATTTCCGATGAAGACATTGTGAATTTGAATATTCCCAATGGCATTCCATTGGTCTACGAGCTAGATGCCAACTTAAAGCCCATCAAGCACTACTTCCTGGGAGACGCCCAAGCTGCGGCAAAGGCTGCCGCTGCAGTGGCCAGCCAAGGCAAAGCTTAATTTACCCAAGGGACATCACCTGACTTGCACAAAGTGAGCTGTCAGGGTGTATATTGTTTGAAAAGGAGACCCTCGGGGTCAATGCACATGGGACAGAAATTAAAAATTGTTGGTTGGCTTAGCGTTGGCGCGTTGGCAGGTGCCCTTACTACCATTTCGCTTCAAACCACGGCGCGAGGTGCCTTTGCACCTTTACCCCTTGAAGAACTTCAACAACTGGCCGCTGTATTTGGCATGGTCAAAAGTGACTATGTCGAAAACGTAGATGAGAAAAAGCTCATTACGGAGGCTATCTCTGGCATGGTCTCCAGCCTCGACCCACACTCACAATACTTCGACAAAAAAAGCTTCAAAGAATTCAGCGAAGGCACCTCGGGACGCTTTGTAGGTGTTGGCATCGAGATCACGCAAGAAGAGGGCGTGGTCAAAGTTGTCTCGCCCATTGAAGGCTCGCCAGCCGACCGCGCCGGACTAAAAACAAACGACCTCATTACCAAAATTGACGAGACCATCGTCAAAGGTTTGTCCATGAACGATGCGGTCAAACGCATGCGCGGCGAACCCAACACCAAAGTGGTGCTCACCATTTTCCGTAAAGATGAAAGCCGCACTTTCACTGTCACCATTGTTCGAGAAGAAATTAAAACTCAATCGGTCAAAGCCAAAATGGTTCAGCCAGGCTACGGCTGGATTCGAGTTTCACAATTTCAAGAAAGAACTGTCGAAGATTTTTCCAAGAAGTTAGAGGACTTGTACAAGCAAGACCCCAAGCTTCAGGGCTTGGTTCTTGATTTGCGCAACGACCCCGGTGGTCTCTTGGATGCTGCGGTGGCCTTGTCCGCCGCTTTCTTGCCTGAAAATGTCACCGTGGTTTCCACCAACGGTCAGTTGGAAGAAAGTAAATTTATTTACAAAGCAGCGCCACAGTTTTGGCGTCGCAGCTCTGAAAACGATCCTATACAGCGCCTCACCCAAAACACGCAGGGTCAATTGAAAAAAATTCCGCTGGTGGTCTTGGTCAATGAAGGCTCCGCTTCCGCCAGCGAAATTGTGGCGGGCGCACTGCAAGATCACAAGCGTGCAACCATCATGGGCAGTCAAACTTTTGGCAAAGGTTCCGTTCAAACAGTTCGCCAACTTGGCCCCGACACCGCTTTGAAGCTCACCACTGCTCGTTACTACACCCCTAATGGCAAATCGATACAAGCCAAGGGCATCTTGCCAGATGTCATGCTCGATGAAACAGAAAACGGCAATGTGTTTGCAGCTTTGCGCACACGCGAAGCCGATTTAGAAAAACATCTTGGCAACGGCCAAGAAGCTGAAAAGAAAAATGAAGAGCGCCAAAAAGCCAGAGAAGAAGCTCTCAAAAAATTAGAGGAAGAAGCCAAGAAGCCAGAGTCTGAAAGACGTCCACCCGAATTTGGATCTGACAAAGATTTCCAACTTAACCAGGCCCTCAATCAACTGAAAGGCTTGCCAGTCAAAGTCAGTGCCACTTTGGCTGAGCGCAAAGTAGAGAAAAAAGACAAGTAATCGCCCATGAGGGACGAACAGCTCCTGCGTTACTCCCGTCACATTCTTTTAGATGAATGGGGTGTTGAAGGGCAGGAACGGGTTTTGCAATCTCATGCGCTCATCATTGGCGCAGGCGGGTTAGGATCTCCAGCTGCACTTTATTTGGCCAGCGCAGGTGTTGGCCACATCAGCTTGGTCGATCACGACCATGTCGACGTCACCAACCTACAACGTCAAATTGCCCACTCACAAGACCGCGTGGGACAACTTAAAGTGGCCTCCCTTCAAGCTGCCATCTTTGCCATCAATCCAGAGGTGCAAGTCAGTTGCTATGCACAAAAAGCAGACCTTGCATTGCTAGACCAATGTTTGCCCACAGTCGACGTGGTGTTGGACTGCACCGACAATTTTGAAACACGACAACTCATTAATCAGGCGTGCGTCCAATATGCCAAGCCCTTGGTCTCGGGTTCGGCTTTGCGCTTTGATGGCCAGGTTGCGGTCTACGACACACGCCAAGCCGACTCACCCTGCTACGCTTGCGTTTTTCCGCCCACCCAAAGCTTTGAGGAAGTGCGCTGCGCCACCATGGGCGTTTTGGCACCCTTGGTGGGCGTGATTGGCAGCCTGCAAGCCGCCGAAGCGCTGAAGTTATTGAGCGGCATGGGAAGTAAGCTTCAAGGCAAGCTCATGATGTTCAATGCGCAGCACATGGAATGGCAAACCATGCGCACTGACAGAAATTTAGATTGCCAGGTGTGCAGCCCTTTTCGCAACCAGGCCATCAGCTAAAGTCAATCCGTCGTTCACTGAACACCCTATTGCGATATGAACTCTCTCCTTGCTTGGTTTCCGTTTCTCAAGTGGCCGCGCTTAACGCCTGAGCTTTTTCGCCAAGAGTGGACTGCAGGGTTTTCAGTCGCCCTGCTCATGGTGCCGCAGTCGGTTGCTTATGCGGCTTTGGCGGGCATGCCACTGGTCACTGGTCTTTATGCAGCGCTCCTTCCTGCTTTGGTGGGAGTGATGTGGGGCGGTTCTACGCGTCTGTCGATTGGCCCTTCTGCGCTAACTTGCGTTCTCATCTTCGCTTCCCTCACAGGCATGGCAGAGCCCAGCAGTGCACATTGGGTCAACCTGGCCATCTGGCTGGCCTTGATGGCTGGTGCCTTGCAATTGATGATGGGGGCTCTTCGTTATGGCTGGCTTTTGAACCTCATCAGCTCCCCGGTCATGATGGGCTTCACACAAGCTGCAGGTCTCTTGATCATGGCTTCACAGTTGCCAGCTCTCACAGGTTGGCAATCGGGCGGCTCTGTCCAATGGGCCGATATCGGATTTGGTGCTGCCAGCTTGGCGGCTTTGTTTTTGGCTAAAAAATGGGCACCGAAATCACCTAGCATCATGTTGGTTGTTGCGGTCAGCGCAGCTGTCAGTTATGCCATTGGCTATGCAAACAATGGGGGCGCCGTGATTGGCGCATTGCCAGCATCACTGCCAAGCCTTGGCTTACCGCATCTACTGACTTGGGAAGAGCTAGGGTTTCTGGCGGGGCCTGCCGTTTTGATTGCACTGGTCAGTTTTTTAGAGGCCGCCTCGTGTGCCAAAACAGAGAACCAAAAAGAAGGCACCGTCTGGCAAGAAAACCGCGACTTGATGGGACAAGGCTTGGCCAAAATTGTGTCTGGTTTAAGCGGCAGTTTTGCCACCAGCACATCGTTCTCTCGTTCAGCCATCAATTTGGCTTCTGGTGCTAAAACTGGTTGGGCTGTTGTGGGCACCACGTCCTTCGTGCTGTTGGCCGTCTTCGCTTCGCCTGCACTTTTTCATGTGCCTCGCGCGGTGTTAGCGGCCATTGTGATCTTGGCCGTCTCAAGCCTCGTCCAGCCCTCAGCATTTGTCAAACTTTGGCGAATTGCACGCATTGAGGCCATGACGGCAGGATTGACTTTTGGCATCACTTTGCTCAGCGCACCGCGAATTTATTGGGGCGTTTTGGCAGGTGTTCTCTTTGGCTTGAGTCACTTTTTGCACACCCGATTGCATCCTCGCATCATCGAAGTAGGCTTGCATGACGATGGCAGTTTGCGCGATCGCCACTTGTGGCAATTGCCGCCTCTGGCACCTGATGTTTTCGCCATTCGGATGGATGCGGAACTGGACTTTGCCGCTGCCAGCAGCTTTGAAAAATACATCACCGAAAAACTCCGTGATCAAGCTCACATTCAACACGTCTGCCTGTTTGCTCAACCTATCAACCGGATTGATGCCACCGGCGTTGAAACGCTTCAGCAACTGCGCCACTACTTGAACCGAAGCGGAATTCAATTGCACATCAGTGGTATGAAACTGCCCGTTGAAAACGCCCTTAAACTGGCAGGTGAGTTGGGTGATGAAAGCCCTGTCAAGTTGTACCGCACTGACCTTGAGGCCATTCAAGCTTTGCGAACACTGCAAGCCTTGCCTAACGACATTTCGGGCATGGCCATTTAGCGTTTGAGCACCTTGAAAGGGTGCCAGTCAAGCACCTTTATGCGCTCACAATCCAACCTTCAAGGGCATCAAACTCGGGCAAGCCATATGGCCCCCTAGAAGACCCATCTTCCTGCTGCTGCTGCGCCCACGCCGCTTGCACCATGCACAGCACTGCGTCCAATGAATCACCCGATCCGTCTAGCAACAAATTGTCGTGCTGTGCAGAACTGAGTTTGAGCCTCAGATTCAAACGGGTTTGGCCCAAATCGAGCGCATGGAGAATGTCTTTGCGTGCCAACCACCTGTCTGGGGTTTGTTTCGATCGGTCATCACTTTTGTAGCTGCGCTGCTTCACGATCTCTCTGGCCAGCAAGCCAGGGTAAGCCTCTAAGGCCACACGATCGGGATGGCCCTCGCACATGCCGGGTAAAGTCCAATGGGCCGCCCGCAACAATGGCACGCCAGCGTGCATCATCCACGCAACGGGAGGATTAACCCATTTCATCGAAGGGCTAGAACCTGCGGGCAAGTCAGTTGCGCGATGTGCAAACTTAGACCCAACTGGACGAGCGTCGCAGAACTCTTTGAAAAATTGACGCAAGTTTTCGCGTGAATAAGAGGCATACAGATCCATGCACTCTGGCCATGTGAGGGGCCATTGCATGTGCTCAACCCATTGGCGGGGTAGGCCAAAAGGCAAGTCAAAACCGCCTACACAAGGCACACCCATTGGCGCAGGCGCATTTAAAAATAAATGAAAGGCTTCGAGAGTTTCAAATTTTGCCAAGCGCTCCAGCTTGACGACACCGCGCTGCTTGGCGCCTATCGCAAGCACAATGGGTTTGCGCTTATTCGGGCTGCTGGAAAAATCGCAGCCGATCAAACAAGTATCAAGCACGTCCAATGATGGAGGCAGTGGCCATGAGTTCTTCGAGCAAGGCCAAAGACACTACACCCGATACGCTGTAGGGGTCAAGCTCAGCACGTTCGGAATATTTCAGCAAGATGCTGGTATTGACACGTGACACATCGACTTGGCCCATGGTCCAACCACTGAAGCGACGTTGCAATATTTCTTCGTAGTGCAACAGCATCACTTGCTTGTGCCGGGCATCTTTTTGGATGTGCCCATACAGCTCGCTGACAGCTTCACGTCCACCTTCGATGGCCTGTAAAAAGATGTCGCCGCTATAAACCAAAATACCAGTAATACCAGTGCTGGGATTGAATTGTCTGGATTGAGCCAAAATAGATTCAATGACAGTGGGCTGAGGATCGACTGCGCGGCTGGCATAAAGTAAACGAACCAACATGATCAGGCCTTTCTAGGAATCAACGACAAGAATTCACGGCGCAAGTTGGCATCTTTTAAGAATACTCCGCGCATGACAGAGTTGATCATTTTGCTGTCCATGTCTTTGACACCGCGCCAGCCCATGCAGAAGTGGCTGGCCTCCATGACGATTGCCAAACCATCGGGTTGTGTTTTTCGCTGAATCAAATCAGCCAACTGCACCACAGCTTCCTCTTGAATTTGGGGGCGACCCATAATCCATTCGGCCAGCCTAGCGTATTTGGAAAGACCAATGACATTGGTGTGCTCGTTGGGTAAGACGCCAATCCAAATTTGACCAATGACAGGGCACAGGTGGTGGCTACAAGCACTGCGCACCGTGATAGGGCCCACAATCATGAGTTCATTCAGGTGCTCGGCGTTGGGGAATTCTGTGACTTCAGGGCTTTCGGTATAGCGGCCTTTGAAAACTTCTTTCAAATACATTTTGGCCACTCGACGAGCGGTGTCTTGGGTGTTGTGATCGTTTTCAGTATCAATCACCATGCTGTCTAAAACGGTCTGCATTTTTTCAGCCACTTCGTCCAACATTTGATCCAACTCGCCAGGCTGGATAAATTGAGAAATGTTGTCGTTGGCGTTGAATCGTTTGCGAGCAGCCAAAATACGCTCGCGGATCTTCACGGAAACTGGTGTTCCGATATCTTCAACCGGCAAGTGAGTGGGAGCCTTCATAAGCTTTTAATCAGTATTGTCAAACCTTGATCGTACCAGTGAATGAAGCCACTTCACTCAATACGGACATGTGCAAAATAGGTACAAATTAATTCAATAACGGTTGCCTGTCAGCCAAATTGCAAAACGCATTAAACCAAATGCAATCCAGTCCATGGCCCTCTGAAATTGCGAACGATCTAGAAGTGATTGCGGCATCACGCGCTTACTTTTAGTCGACATGGCGTGTTCAAGCCCCTCCTTTAGGCGTTTGGCAAAGAAGGCGTCAGCCACCACCACATTGGCTTCCCTGGCCAAAAGCAAGCTAAAAGGGTCTAAATTGGA
Organism: uncultured Burkholderiales bacterium; assembly: GCA_903961095.1. Classification (GTDB taxonomy): domain Bacteria; phylum Pseudomonadota; class Gammaproteobacteria; order Burkholderiales; family Burkholderiaceae_C; genus Limnohabitans_A. The sequence goes on from CAJCDH010000028.1 coordinate 9,483, forward strand.
AGATCCCACGGTTGCCCAAGGTCGATCTTGATGCGCATCGATGACAGCTACTTTGGCATGTAAAAAGCTTTCGCCATATTCGAATATTTCTACCCCAGCTTCCAACAATTGCCGATAGACTGGCCGCGCCGCGTGGTATTGCATGAAGTACTCATACCGCCCCTGTAGCAACAAGCGGACACGAACACCTCGTTGAGCCGCATGCACCAAGGCTTGCCGCAATTTTCTGCCAGGTAAAAAATAAGCATTGGCAATCACAATCTCGTGCCTGGCTAATCCAATGGCTCGCCGATATGCTTTTTCAATTTGTCCTCGATGCAGCAGGTTGTCCCTTAGCAACAAACCCGCTTTGGCAACCCACGTGTCGCCATGCGTTTGCCGAATGTCATGAATCCATGGCATGTGAAGTCCCGCGGCTCGAAAGGAGCTGAATGCTTCTGGAAAATTTTGCTGGCGCACATGGCGCACAGCTTGCATGCGCCACCACAACTGCGTTGTAGCCTCTTGAACTTGTTGTACCAAGGCCCCCGTCGCGCAAACTGCAAAGTCCAAGCGAGGCGATTTCAAGGCCCCGTGCTGCGGATCATGCAAATCATCGAGGATGTTGATGCCACCACAAAAAGCCACATGACCATCAACCACACACAGCTTGCGATGCAACCTGCGCCATCGACTGGGAATGAGCAAACCCAGCGTGCCTAAAGGCGAGTAAACGCGCCACTCCACGCCCGCTGAGTCAAATCGAGTTCGCCACTCTTCTTTGAGTCTAGGCGTTCCAACGCCATCGACCACGACCCAAACACGCACGCCTCGGCGGCCGGCCCTCTCTAGCGCAGCAGCCACATACGCGCCATCGCCATGGAAATCAAAAATGTAAGTTTCGAGTTGGATGTGCGAACGCGCAGCATCCAAGGCACGAATCAATTCAGGAAAAAACTCTGCCCCACCTTGAAGCAGCTTGATTTGATGACCATCTCGAAGAACTGGGTGGCTTTTCATAGGTCAAATTGCGCCACCAAAGGCAAATGATCAGACATCCGACTCCAAATTTTGCCGTGAGGCACCATCTGACTCACGGGGCTCAAGCCCTTGGCATACACATGATCAAGCTGAACAATGGGCAATCGCGAGGGGTATGTGAGGTGTTTGGGGCCTTCACATTCCATCAGGTTCTTGGTTCGCATCATCTTGGTGACGCGCGTGCCCCAGTCATTGAAATCACCAGCAACCAACAGGGGCGAACCTGTGGGCACTTCTCGTTCAATGTAATGATGCAACTGCTCTATTTGACGAACCCGGCTAGCAGGAATGAGGCCCAAGTGCACGACAATGACATGAACATTCAAGGGCAATGATGGCCTTGAAAAGGCGAGTGTTGCTGATGCTCTGTGTGTTGCCGCTTGCGCCTCTCCAACTTGAATTTCTACATGCAACAGACCTCGCTGCTCAAATCGATGGTCTGACATGTCCTCATGACGATGCGAAACCACAGGCCAGCGTGAAAGTAACGCATTGCCATGTTCACCATGGCGCGTCACGGCATTGGTCTTGTAAATGGCCTCATAGCCTGGGGGGGCTAAAAACTCTGCCTGAGGCATTTCTGGCCAATGCTTGAAATATTTTTCTTCGCGTCGATGGACTTTTCTAACCTCTTGCAGGCACACAATGTCGGCGTCTAGTTGTTCAATGGCCAAGCCTAAATTGTGAATTTCAAGGCGCCGTGCTGGCCCTAAACCTTGAACACCCTTGTGAATGTTGTAGGTGGCCACTTTCAAAAAAGCAGAATTCTCTTTTTTCATCGCAGACCTTGCAAGCAACGCGGCAACATCAATATAGCCTCGGCATTGGAAGGCGAAAAACAGGTGTCGGCTGCTGCTTGCCAGGACAGCCATTGGTATTCGGTGTGTTCATTGGGACTTAATTGAACAGGCATTTTTTGGGGCAATTTCAAGCCAAAGACACGCTCCTTGTTGTGACTGACATGGGGTGCATATCGAAAACGCCAGGCCGGATAGATTTCATAAATATTTTCCAGGGCCCAATCTGACAACTCGAACTCCGGATGTGTGGCGTCTATGCCGGTCTCTTCCATCACCTCACGGCATGCTGTTTGCTGCCATGTCTCTGTTTCAAAATCTTTGCTGCCTGTGACAGATTGCCACGTGCCTGCATCAGCCCTGCGAATCAGCAGCACTTGCGCTTCGATTGTGTAGATCACAACCAAAACAGATTCTGGAATTTTGTAAGGAGGTCTTTGCATATCCCGATCATTCTGCATGAAGTTAGTCATTGTCTAGAAGGGTTTCAGCAATTGACGCAGAAGCACCTATGATCAAGCCATGAACAGCCAAGACGCCCCCAAACTCCCCGCAACCTCCCTCAAAGTTGTTGCCCCCGCCATCACTTGGCAAGAAAACGGCCATGATTGCGAGGATGCTTGGCGCAGCGAACGAGGCGCGCCGGTTCCTAAACGCGTGGTTTTAGCAGACGATACCCTGAGCGCTGACAGTGCCTATCGCTTGGCATGCGCAGGAACAGGCATGCTTTGGCGTGGTGACTTTCAAAATGCCCGGCTCTTGCTGCAAGCTCTGGCCAGACGGTGCGATGCCCCTAAAAAAGTTCGCAGAGCTTCCAAGACACACCCTGAGGCAACTCACACCCCACCAGAAATTTTTCACTTACACCGACAAGCTCAGTCCCAGCGCGCCCGCACCCTGAGCATGATCTTGATTCAAATCAATCCAGATCGCCAAATTAGTTTGCGCCGTGCCCCCGATTGGCGAGCGGCCATGAAAGAAGCTTGGGGTCCGGCTGTCAGCACCGGGTGTGTGACATCATTGCGCGAGTTGTTGGGCTTGGTGGGCGCGCATGAGTGGCATGAAAAGGGCATGGAAATTTCTGCGCTCGGCACTGCACCCCTCAACCGCATTCACCCAAGCTACGGCGTTTTTTCCCCCGTGCGCGGCGAATACATTCAGCTGGTGGCCGATGCACCCTTGCCTAGCACCGAATTGGCCTTTGACATCGGTATAGGCACTGGCGTGCTGTCTGCTGTGTTGGCCAGGCGCGGCGTCAAACATGTCGTGGGTACCGATCTCGATCCACGTGCCTTGGCTTGCGCCAAAGAAAATATTCAGCGCTTGGGCTTAAAAGAAAAAGTTGAGTTAATTCAAACCGACCTCTTCCCTGAAGGCAAAGCACCCTTGGTGGTGTGCAATCCACCGTGGTTGCCTGCGCGCGCAAGTGCGCCCATTGAGAGGGCCATCTATGACGAAAACAGTGCCATGCTGAAGGGGTTTTTAGCAGGCTTGTCGGCACACCTTACCGCCAAAGGCGAAGGCTGGTTGATCTTGTCAGACTTGGCTGAGCATTTGGGTTTGCGTACCCGCGCAGAACTAGAAGGGTGGATTGAAGCTGGTGGCTTGAAAGTGCTCGACAAAATAGATACCAAGGCCGAGCACAAGAAGGTTCAAGATGAAAGCGATCCACTGCATGCAGCCCGCGCTGCGGAGATGACTTCCTTGTGGCGCTTGGCCCTGATCTAAACCGCTGAAGTGGTTCGCAAAGACGGCTTAACGCCGTCCAGTAGAAAGGCCGCTGATTGAGCGGCCTTTTTACTTTAAGCCTTGACGGCTTCGGGATTGCGCACTCGAATGTGCAACTCACGCAGTTGCTTCTCGTCCACTGGACTTGGCGCTTGTGTGAGCAAACATTGTGCACGTTGAGTTTTGGGAAAGGCAATCACGTCGCGAATAGACTCTGCACCGGTCATCAAGGTGATGATGCGATCTAAGCCAAAGGCTAAACCACCGTGGGGTGGCGCGCCGTATTGGAGGGCATCAAGCAAGAAGCCAAATTTGAGCTGAGCTTCATCAGGGGTGATCTTGAGAGCATCAAACACTTTTTGCTGTACATCTGCGCGGTGAATACGCACAGAACCACCACCGATTTCCCAACCATTCAAGACCATGTCATAGCCTTTGGCAATGCACTTCTCGGGGGCTGTCACCATCCAGTCTTCGTGGCCATCTTTGGGCGCTGTGAAGGGATGGTGTACGGCTGTGTAACGTTGTGACTCTTCGTCGTATTCGAACATGGGGAAGTCAACCACCCACATGGGTGCCCAGCGGTTTTCGAACAAACCAGATTTTTTGGCAAATTCGGTGTGGCCAATTTTGAGGCGCAAAGCACCGATGGCGTCATTGACCACTTTGGCTTTGTCGGCACCGAAGAACAGGATGTCGCCATCTTGAGCATTGGTGCGTTTGAGGATTTCGGCAATTGCTGCATCGTGCAAGTTTTTCACGATGGGGCTTTGCAGACCGTCACGGCCTTTGGCAACTTCGTTGACCTTGATCCAGGCCAAACCTTTAGCGCCGTAGATTTTGACGAACTCGGTGTAGCCATCGATCTCACCGCGGCTAATTTCGGAGCCATCAGGTACGCGCAATGCCACCACACGGCCACCGGGGGTGGTTGCTGGTGTGCTAAACACTTTGAAGTCGACGTCGCCCATGATGTCGGTGAGTTCGGTGAACTCCAACTTCACGCGCAAGTCTGGCTTGTCAGAACCAAAGCGGTGCATGGCTTCTGAGTAAGCCATCACTGGGAAGGCGCCCAGGTCAATGTTCAAGACTTTCTTGAACACGCTGCTGATCATGCCTTGGAACATGTCGCGAATTTCTTGCTCGCCCAAAAAGGACGTTTCAATATCAATCTGCGTAAATTCAGGTTGGCGATCGGCACGCAGGTCTTCGTCGCGGAAACACTTGGTGATTTGGTAGTAACGGTCGTAGCCAGCCACCATAAGCAACTGCTTGAACAACTGCGGCGACTGTGGCAATGCAAAGAAATGACCATCGTGAACGCGACTGGGCACCAAGTAATCGCGTGCGCCTTCGGGCGTGCTCTTGGTGAGCATGGGGGTTTCAATATCGATGAAGCCGTTTTCGTCCAAGAACTTGCGAACTTCCATGGCCACTTTGTAGCGCAGCATGAGGTTGTTTTGCATGTAGGGACGACGCAGATCAAGCACGCGGTGCGTGAGGCGTGTGGTTTCAGACAGGTTGTCGTCGTCGAGCAAGAAAGGGGGCGTGACCGAAGGATTCAGCACTGTCAATTCATGACACAAGATTTCAATTTTGCCGCTTTTCAGGTTGTCGTTGGTGGTGCCATCAGGACGTGCTCGCACCAAGCCTTTGATCTGAATGCAGAACTCGTTGCGCAAGCCTTCGGCCGTTTTGAACATGTCGGCGCGGTCTGGATCACAAACCACTTGCACATAGCCTTCGCGATCGCGCACGTCGACAAAGATCACGCCACCATGGTCACGGCGGCGATTGACCCAACCGCACAAGGTGACGGTTTGGCCCATCAGGGCCTCGGTAACTAGACCGCAGTAGTGTGAACGCATAGACATGGGAGAAGTTCTTTCAAATGGAAATAGGTCTTGGCTTGAGGCCAATTCAAACTGATTCAGAAGCTTGTTGCTTGACTGGCAAAGCGTCGGGGCCGCCGGGCACCACAACGCCCATCGAGATGATGTACTTGAGGGCATCGTCCACACTCATGTCCAACTCCACCACATTGGCTTTGGGCATCATGAGGAAAAAACCCGAAGTGGGGTTTGGCGTGGTGGGTACATAGACGCTGACACAGTCTTCGGGCAAATGCTGAGCCACTTGACCACCAGGAGCACCTGTTAAAAATGCAATGGTCCAAGAACCCTGATGAGGGTATTGCACCAACAGCGCTTTTGAAAATGCATTGCCACTGCCAGAAAACAAGGTGTCAGCCACTTGTTTCACACTGGAGTAGATGCTGTTAACAACAGGAATGCGAGTGATGACTTTTGACCACTGACGCAGCCACCATTGACCAAAAATATTGGTCACAAAGACACCCGTAAAGTAGATGACAACTGCAACCAAAATCACGCCTAGACCAGGCATGTGGCGCAATGATTCAGCCACGCTGTGCATGCCGGGAATGACGGCATCAAGGGCGCCAAGAACGGCCAAGAAAATACCGTCCATGGTGCCGACCAACCAGGTTAGCAACCACACCGTAACGCCCATCGGCAGCCAGACGAGCATGCCAGTCAATAAATAATGGCGAATTTTCAAGTTCATTTAAAAAGCCTCAATGACAAGCACATGAAGCAGCGCAAGCGGAAGGGGCAGCTGAGGCACTGGGTTCGGCTGCTGGGCTTGCGCCACCAGCGTCGGTGGCAGCAGGTGCACCTGCTGCAGCGGCACCTGCCACTGCAGGCGTAGCGGCAGCGCCACCTTTGAAATCAGTGGCATACCAACCGGAACCTTTAAGCTGAAAACCAGCGGCTGTGAGTTGTTTGTTGAAAGTGGGCGCACCACAGGAAGGACATTGAGTCAGCAGGTCGTCTGACATCTTTTGCAAAACATCCTTGGCATGGCCACAGGAATCACACTTGTAGGCGTAGATGGGCATGTAGAAGGTTCTCGCGTTGAATCACAAAACCCTCAATTATAGGCGGCTACCTTGCAAGACATGGTGCGAACCGTGCTTGTTTCCAATGGCTTGAGGACCCAAAGAGCCAAGCAACATGCCTGCCAAACTGGCCAAAACACCCGCCAACTGGGCTGGAAACTCTTCGCCAGCAGGGGACATTAGGAAAAGCAACCACGTCAAAAGGCCCAAGACTATGGAGAAAATAGCGCCTTGGGTGGTGGCTTTTTGCCAATACAGACCAAAAAGCAAGGGAATGAACGCACCCACCAAAGTCACCTGGTAGGCGCCAGACACCATCTCGTAAATGGAGCTGCCTTGCATGGAGATGGCGTAAACCAACACCAAGCCACTGAAAACCAAGACCGTGATCCGCATGGCCAACAAGGCTTGCTTGTCACTTTGGTGTGGGCGGAACTGTCGCCAAATGTTTTCTGTGAATGTGACGCTGGGAGCGAGCAATGTGGCAGAAGCGCAAGATTTGATGGCAGACAGCAAAGCGCCAAAAAAGAGCACTTGCATGATGAAAGGCATGTGCTCCATGACCAGCGTTGGCAAGACTTTCTGTGGATCGTCTTCGATCAATTGAGCCGCCTTCTCGGGCATGATGATCAGGGCACTGACCACCAAAAACATGGGCACAAATGCGAACAAGATATAGCAAATACCGCCAATGATGGGGCCTTTGGTGGCGGCGCTCATGCTGTTGGCTGACATCACTCGCTGAAACACATCTTGCTGAGGGATAGAGCCAAACATAATGGTGATGGCGGCCGCTACAAAAAACAAAATTTCTTTCAGGTTGGGTTCTGGAAAAAATTTGAACATGTCTTGACTGACTGCCAAGGCGATCACCTTGTCGGCACCGCCAGCCTGTTCACCCGCAAAGACAGCCAATGTGGCAAGGCCCACCACCAAAATAATCATTTGAATGAAGTCGGTAATGGCAACCGACCACATGCCACCAAACAAGGTGTAGGCCAAGATCGACACGACGCCGATGACCATCCCCACAGGCATGCTGATCACGCCGCCAGACAACAAATTGAACACCAAACCAAGCGCCGTCACTTGAGCGGAAACCCAACCCAAATAGCTGATCATGATGATGATGGAACACATGATTTCGACTGAACGTCCGTAGCGCTCTCGGTAGTAATCGCTGATGGTCAGCAAGTTCATGCGGTACAACTTGGCAGCAAAAAACAAGCCCACCAAAATTAAACAACTGCCTGCACCGAAGGGGTCTTCCACCACCCCGCCCAAGCCACTGTTGACAAACTTGGCAGGAATACCCAGAACTGTTTCCGAGCCAAACCAAGTGGCAAAGGTGGTGGTCACAATCATTGCCAAAGGCAAATGCCTACCTGCAATGGCAAAATCAGCCGAAGTTTTTACACGTTTGGCCGCCACCAAACCAATGGCAATGGTGACGAGTAAATAAGCGATGACCAATGTCAGTAACACGAGAACTCTCCTTAGATTTGATGGAATCTTTCGAATGCATTCAGCACGATAAGGGTTGATACAAAACCAATCACCACATAAACCACCGCTTGCAAAAGGCGATTGGTACGCTGTTGTTCTGCCAGCAATGCAGCCAACTGGTTTCTGTCATGTGCACTGGCTGTGGTTTGCTTCAAGTAATCATGCATCAGGCGCGGCAACTGAGGAAGTATTTTGGCGTATTGAGGCGCTTGCTCTCGTAGTTGCTGGAAGAATCTTTTGGGGCCAACTTGATCAATCATCCACTGTTCAAGGAACGGCTTGGCCGTGTTCCACAAATCTAACTCAGGGTCTAGTTGACGTCCCAAGCCTTCAATGTTGAGCAATGTTTTTTGCAGTAACACCAACTGAGGCTGAATTTCGACATTGAATCGGCGTGAAGTTTGAAACAGTCGCATCAGCACCATGCCTAAAGAAATTTCCTTCAGGGGCCTGTCAAAATAAGGCTCGCAAACAGTGCGAATGGCCGACTCCAATTCGTCTACTCGGGTGTTGGCTGGCACCCAACCCGATTCAATGTGCAACTCGGCCACGCGCTTGTAATCTCGCCTGAAAAAAGCGCTGAAGTTTTGCGCCAAATACTCTTTGTCGTATTCTGTGAGGGTTCCCACGATGCCAAAATCAAGAGAGATATACCGACCCAAAGTTTCGGGCTCAATGCTGACCTGAATATTGCCAGGGTGCATATCGGCATGAAAAAATCCGTCGCGAAATACCTGGGTGAAAAATAAGGTGACGCCATCTTTGGCCAGCTGCGGGATATCTACCCCAGCAGTACGAAGGGCATCTATTTGGCTGATGGGCAAGCCCTTCATGCGCTCCATCACAATGACTTCGGGATGGCAGAAATCCCAATACATTTCTGGAATCAAAACCAAATTTAAACTTTGCATATTGCGCCGCAGTTGCGCCGCATTGGCAGCTTCGCGAACCAGATCCAATTCGTCGTGCAAATGCTTGTCAAATTCGGCGACCACTTCGCGTGGTTTCAGGCGCTTGCCATCGGCGCTGAGTTTTTCCAACCAGCCAGCCATCATGCGCATCAAATTCAGGTCTTTTTCGATGGCAGGCAGCATGTTGGGTCGAAGCACCTTGACCGCTACCTCTTGAACCACGCCTTCTTTGTTTTTCAGCAACGCAAAGTGAACCTGCGCAATTGAGGCACTGGCTACAGGCACATGATCAAAGGATTCGAAAATTTCTTCAACAGATCGGCCAAACGCGCGCTCTATGTTGGCCACAGCAATGTCTGAGCTAAATGGGGGTACTCGGTCTTGGAGTTTGGCCAATTCAACCGCAATGTCGTCTGGCAACAAGTCGCGCCGCGTCGACATCACTTGGCCAAATTTCACAAAGATGGGGCCCAATTGCTCCAAAGCCAAACGCAAACGCTCGCCACGCGAGGCCTTGTATGTGCGTCCCAATGTGAGAATTTGAGAGAGTAGTTTCAGCAATGGTTGGCTGAAATTGGAAAGAATCAATTCATGCAGGCCAAAACGCCAGACAGTCCAGACAATGAAGATGCCCCGAAAAAATCGGTTCATACGGCAGCCTTGTCATTTGCATTGCCTGAGCTTGTTTTTCGAACGAAGCTTTGCATGGCTTTCACAGCCTGTTTGCCAAAATTCACCACAGTGTTGGCTGCGGCATCGCCAACCCAAGCAGCCAAATCTTCTTCAATGTCCCAGCGCACATGGTCAATGAGCCAATTGACTTCTGCAGCCAATTGAACATCACCCTCAATGTGCACGCCAGGTTTTTGACCTTTGATTAAAGCCGTCGCCATGTCCAAGGGTGAGTTGTCAGTGAGGGTCAATTTGAGATCGAATTGATTTTTAGAAATACGCTCTAGCAAGCCAGCGGCCGAGGGCGATAACTGAACTTGTTTGTCTTGCCATTGCAATTGAATGCATCGACCCTTTTGGCGAGCAAGCCTAGCTTGTGCCTCGGGCTCTCTGCTAATCACGTGATTTAAAAATAAAACCACGCGATTGAGCGTCTCATCAACAACCCAAGAGGGCGGTTGCGTGTGTGAGGCGAATTTCTCAAAAGCTTCGCCAACCAAAGAAAAAGGGGACTGTGTTGCCATAGCCCCCAATTATTCCCGAAAGGCTGGCTTGTGCCAGCCTTTGCTTGAGATAGCCTTGAATTTATTGCAGGGCTTGTACACCAGCAACCAACCAGCCACTGTTGCCATTTCTAGGCTTGGTCATGTTCCAAACCTCACGGAAGGGGCTTGGCTCTGAGGTGGGATCTTCACGGATCACACCGTTGAATTCAACGCTGGCCATGTAAACCTCTGGCAGCTCTTCGATACCCAACAATTGGGCTTCAAGCATAAGCACTTCTGTTTTATTGGGCTGACCAGGGAAGTTGGCTTCACGCTCAGTCAATTGGCTCTTGATTTCAGAAAGCATGCTGTCTGTCATCATGGCCTTGAGTGAGCCCATGTCGGCACGGTCCCAAGCATCTTGCAAAGTGATGAAGTTGCGCTTTGCAGCTTCTACAAAGTTTTGACTGTCAAAGCCTTCAGGCACACCCCAGCTTTGAGCACCCTGGAGCGCTGCAGAATGTGAGGCAGCACCGCCAATGGCAGATCCAATCATAGAGCCACCGGTTTGAGGATTGGCCTCAGGTGAGGCGTCAAAACGAGTTTGCTGCGATTCCCAAGGGCGGGCTGAAGCATCGTTGCCTACTTTTTCTGGGTTGTACTGGCGCAGTGTGGCTGGCGCTTCTGCGGTTTGACCAGCACCTTGGTAAGCTAAATCACCTTGTTTGGCGGCCGCGCCTTTGCGTGAGCGAAAGAAGTATCCAATGACACCCACTGCGACCATGGCCAACAATGCAAACATCAGCATGTTGCCGAACGCTTCGCCCATGCCCAAACTGTGTGCAAGCCAAGCAAGGCCCAAACCAGCTGCCAGGCCGCCGAGCATGGCACCCCAAGGGCGCTTAGCAGGTGCAGGGGCAGCTGTAGGTGTGTTGGGTTTAGCGGGAGCAGCGGCTTGGCTAGGTGCTCCAGGCGATGCCGGTTTGACGGCGTCTCGCTGAGTCACGTTGCTGGATTGTTGTCCAACAGATTTACCGCCACCCATACGACGAGCAGCCTCAGCATCCATCGTGCTGACTACCATAAGCATGGTCAAGATTAAGCCGAAAAATTTGTTCACATTAACTCCGAAAAAATCAGAAAAAACCGATCAACATTTGATGCCGACATGTAAGGCTACCACCCCTGCACTCAAGTTGTGAAATTCAGCATGCCCAAATCCGGCATTTTTCATAAGGGCTTTCAGCTCTTCTTGACCAGGATGCATGCGAATAGATTCAGCCAAATACCGGTAACTGGCATCGTCTGCGGCCACCCATTTGCCCAATTTGGGCAAGATGTTGAAAGAGTACCAGTCATAGGCTTTTTCCAAGGGCTTGGCCACTTTGGAGAACTCCAAAACCAAGAGCTTGCCGCCAGGCTTTAGCACACGACACATTTCTTGAAGTGCCACATCTTTTTGTGTCATGTTGCGCAGACCGAAAGCCACGCTGACCACATTGAAATAATTGTTGGGAAAAGGCAACTTTTCAGCGTCACACACCAGGGTTGGCAGCAAAACACCTTCATTCACCAATCGATCGCGTCCGGTTGTGAGCATGGCTTCGTTGATGTCGGTGTGAAAGACTTGGCCCGTGCTACCCACTTTTTTGGAAAATGCCAATGACAAATCGCCCGTACCACCAGCAATGTCAAGCGCACGATCACCATCTTTGAGGTTAGCAACTTGCACCGTATAAGCTTTCCAAATACGGTGAAGCCCTGCCGACATCAGGTCGTTCATGATGTCGTACTTGGAGGCTACCGAATCAAATACGCCCCTCACATGTTTGGCCTTTTCTTTTGCGTCGACAGTTTTGAAGCCAAAATGGGTTGAACTCATTTGGTAATTCCGATCAATGTGAATGGCCACAAGAAGCACCGCCAGCAACCGGCATTGGGTCGTCTCGTTGCACCCCAGCAGCTTGCAGGCGTTCCTTGTATTGGGCCAAAAGCTGGTCTTGTTCTGCACCTAAATGGTACAAGTAATCCCACGAAAAAATACCGCTGTTGTGGCCATCTGAGAATGTCGGTTGAACCGCGTAGTTGCCAACTTGGACCAATTCGACAATGTCCACCTCGCGCTTGCCAGATTGCAATACCTCTTGCCCAGGGCCGTGGCCTTGCACTTCAGCAGAAGGCGAGTAAACGCGCATGAGTTCAAAAGGAATTCGAAAAGTTTGGCCATCGGAAAATGAAATTTCCAAAGCCCGGCTTTGTCCATGAAGGGTCAAAGCTTCTGGCGTGGGTGCGCCTGTTGTCAAACCGGCCATATGGCTTTCTTTCGTGATGCTGTACGTTAAACCAAAACACGTTCAATGCCGCCGGCATTGGCCGCTGCCACATAGTCAGGCATCCATTGCTCGCCCAAGATGTGCTTGGCCATTTCGACGACGATGTAATCGGCTTCTAGGAGCCCGTTTTTCAAGTCGTCGCCAAAGCGAGACAAGCCCTGCAAGCAACTAGGACAACTGGTCAAGATCTTGACGTTTTCTTTTTCGCCCAACATGCCCGTTGTGCGCATTTGCGTTTCACTCTTGAGAAGTTCTTCCTCCTTGCGAAAACGCACTTGCGTGGCAATGTCAGGTCGCGTGACGCCCAAGGTGCCAGACTCGCCGCAACAGCGATCAGACTTTAAAACCTGCGGTCCCAACAAAGACTTGACGGTCTTCATAGGGTCTTGTAGCTTCATGGGACTGTGGCAAGGGTCGTGGTACAGGTAAGCACCATTGTTGTTGAGCGTCATGCCCTTCTCAAGCAAGTATTCGTGGATGTCCACAATACGGCAACCCGGAAAGATCTTGTCGAACTCATAGCCCTGCAATTGGTCGTAGCAAGTGCCGCAACTCACCACCACGGTTTTGATGTCCAAGTAGTTCAATGTATTGGCCACCCGATGAAACAGCACTCGGTTGTCAGTGATAATTTTCTCGGCCTTGTCAAATTGACCACTGCCCTTTTGCGGATACCCGCAACACAGGTAACCAGGTGGCAATACCGTTTGCACACCGGTGTGCCATAGCATGGCCTGGGTGGCCAAGCCCACCTGGCTGAACAAGCGCTCGGAGCCGCAACCCGGAAAATAAAACACGGCCTCAGTCTCGGCTGTGGTGGTCTTCGGATTGCGAATGATCGGCACGTAGTCTTGATCTTCAATGTCCAACAAAGCACGGGCGGTTTTCTTGGGTAAGCCGCCTGGCATTTTTTTGTTGATAAAGTGAATCACCTGCTCTTTGATGGGCGCTGCACCAATGCTGGCGGGTGGTGCTTTGGTTTGCTTGCGCGCAAAATTTTTGAACACGTTGTGAGCCAAACGCTGCACTTTCATGCCCACACCCACCATGCCTGCACGAGCCAATTTAATGGTTTCTGGATTGGTGGCATTCAACATGAACATGGCCGCAGCGTTGCCTGGACGGAATGTTTTTTGGCCCATTTTGCGCAGTAAGTTGCGCATGTTCATAGACACATCGCCAAAGTCAATTTTGACCGGGCAAGGAGAGAGACACTTGTGACAAACGGTGCAATGGTCGGCCACATCTTCAAACTCTTGCCAGTGCTTGATAGACACACCTCGACGTGTTTGTTCTTCGTACAAGAAGGCCTCTACCAGCAAGGACGTGGCCAAGATTTTGTTGCGCGGGCTGTACAGCAAATTGGCGCGCGGCACATGCGTGGCGCACACGGGTTTGCACTTGCCGCAGCGCAAACAATCCTTCACGCTATCGGCAATGGCGCCAATGTCAGACTGCTGCATGATGAGGGATTCATGGCTCATCAAACCAAAGCTGGGGGTGTAAGCGTTGGTCAGATCGGCTTGAATGTCCATGCCGTCAGAGCCACCGACACGGCGCATTAATTTGCCCTTGTTGAAACGTCCTTCAGGGTCGATGCGTTGCTTGTAATCGGCAAAGGGTTTTAGTTCGGCATCGGTTAAGTATTCAAGCTTGGTGATGCCAATGCCGTGCTCTCCAGAAATGACCCCATCGAGGCTGCGTGCCAAAACCATGATTCGCGAAACAGCTTGATGCGCTGTTTGCAGCATCTCGTAGTCGTCTGAATTGACAGGCAGGTTGGTGTGAACATTGCCGTCACCGGCGTGCATGTGAAGCGCCACCCAGACACGCCCCTTGAGCACGCGCTTGTGAATGGCCACACATTCGTCAAAAATAGGTTGGAACGCTGAACCTGAAAAAATACTTTGAAACGGCGCCTTGAGTTGAGTTTTCCAACTGGCACGCAAGGTGTGATCTTGCAATTGTGGAAACAAGGCATCCACTGCTTGCAACCAGCCCTGCCACACATCTCGCACATCGCGCACCACAGTCAAAGCTTGCCCGATCCTGTCTTCCAACAACTCGGCGGGTGCAATTTGGCTGGCGTCGTCTTCCTTGCCCAAGGGCAAATTGCCTTTTCTTAAAAAGTGCTCCAATTCATTGCACAACTTAATTTTATTTTGCAGTGACAGTTCGACATTGATGCGTTCAATGCCATCGGTGTATTCCGCCATTCGTGGCAACGGAATCACAACGTCTTCGTTGATCTTGAAGGCATTGGTGTGCTTGCTGATGGCCGCTGTTTTTTTGCGATCCAACCAAAACTTTTTGCGCGCTTCAGGGCTGATGGCAATAAAGCCTTCCCCGCTTCTTGAGTTGGCGATGCGTACCACTTCGGAAGTGACTTTTGCAACGTCATCGGCGTTGTCACCGGCAATGTCACCCACCAAAACCATTTTGGGCAAACCACCGCGTTTGGACTTGGTGGTGTAGCCAACTGCACGCAAGTAACGATCGTCCAAATGCTCCAAACCCGCCAGCAAAACACCCGAGCGTTTTTGTTCTGCGAACATGAAATCTTTGATTTCAACGATGCTGGGTACCGCGTCTTTGGCATTGCCAAAAAACTCTAGGCACACGGTGCGCGTGTGTTCGGGCATGCGATGCAAAATCCAGCGTGCGCTGGTAATTAAGCCGTCGCAACCTTCTTTTTGCACGCCTGGCAATCCAGACAAGAATTTGTCGGTCACATCCTTGCCCAAGCCTTCTTTGCGGAACTTTGAACCGGGAACGTCAAGCCGTTCTTCGCGGACCAGCGTGGTGCCATCTGCCTCGAAATATTTCAATTCAAAACTGGCGACGTCAACATCGTGAATCTTGCCCAGGTTGTGGCTTAAGCGTGTCACTTCGAGCCACTGTGCATCGGGGGTAACCATGCGCCAGCTGGCCAAATTGTCGAGTGCCGTGCCCCACAAAACAGCTTTCTTGCCACCAGCATTCATGGCGATGTTGCCGCCAATGCAACTGGCCTCGGCAGACGTGGGATCAACGGCAAAAACCCATCCGGCGCGCTCTGCGGCATCGGCCACGCGTTGCGTGACCACGCCCACTTCTGTCCACATGGTGGGCACTTCTTTGTCTAGACCGGGCAACCGAAGCATCTCGATGCCAGACATGGCTTCAAGTTTTTCAGTGTTGATGACGGCACTGTTCCAAGTCAGGGGCACTGCGCCCCCGGTGTAGCCCGTGCCGCCGCCACGTGGGATGATGGTCATGCCCAAGGTGAAACATGCTTTGACCAAGTTGGCCATTTCGGCTTCTGTGTCTGGCGTTAGAACCACAAAAGGGTATTCAACTCGCCAGTCGGTGGCATCTGTGACATGGCTCACACGAGACAAAGCATCAAATTTGATGTTGTCTTTGGCAGTGTGCTTGCCAAGCACTTTTTGTGTTTTCCGGCGCAATTGGGCCATGGCCGAAAAAGTTTCATCGAACACTTTGACAGAATTGCCAGCCAATACCAACAGTTCACCCACTGCACCGTCTCGCAAAGCATCTGCTTGTGGTGTACGGCGCTTTTGAACTTCGCCCAAGCGGTGATGCAAAGCTTCGACCAACAGCTTTCGGCGGGCTGGGTTGTCTAACAAGTCGTCTTGCAGGTAGGGGTTGCGCTGCACCACCCAAATATCACCCAAGACTTCGTAGAGCATGCGAGCCGACCGGCCAGTTTGGCGCTCGTCTCGAAGTTGATTGAGCAGGTCCCATGCACGATTTCCCAACAAACGGATCACAATTTCTCGATCGGAGAAGCTTGTGTAGTTGTAAGGAATTTCGCGCAAGCGAGGTGACGAATCGTCAGCCTGCAAGAGGTGTTGGAGCGTGGTTGGAGCGTTCATGAGATTTAGCTGTCAATTTTACTTCAGGGGTGCAATCACGCGCCCGCGGTGGGGACACCATGCCTGCCAAGTCAATCCATCACTTTTTGACGAAGGTCATGCAAAGTCATGGAAACCCCGGGTTGTCATTTTTTCTTCATCAGTCTGTAATACCATTTGCATACTATGGCTATATGCTGATGGCTGAAACAATCTTCAAGAGAGTACTTATGAACTACAAAAAATCACTCGCTGCTTTGGCAATTGCTGCATTCAGCGCTGGCGCACAAGCCCAAACTGAAATTCAATGGAGGCACTCGATGGGTGGCGCTTTGGGCGAATGGGTCAATGACCAGGCCAAAGATTTCAATGCCAGCCAAAAAGATTACAAAATTGTGCCCACCTTCAAAGGCGGCTACGACGAATCCATGACTGCTGCCATTGCGGCCTTCCGCTCTGGCAATGCGCCTCACATCCTTCAAGTCTTTGAAGTGGGTACCGCCACCATGATGGCCAGCAAGGGGGCCATTGTGCCTGTTGGCAAAGTCATGCAAGACGCTGGCCTGAAATTTGACCCAGAAGCTTATGTGCCTGCTGTGGCCGGCTATTACACAGCGCCCAACGGTCAAATGTTGAGCTTTCCCTTCAACAGCTCAACCCCAGTCTTCCACTACAACAAAGACGCCTTCAAGGCAGCGGGCATGGACCCAGAGAAGCCCCCAACAACCTGGCCTGAAGTGGCTTTGGCAGCTGCCAAATTGAAAGCCAGTGGCCACAAGTGCCCATTCACCACCAGCTGGATCAGCTGGACGCAGCTCGAGAGCTTCTCGGCCTGGCACAACACAGAATTTGCCACCAAGGGCAACGGCATGCGCGGCATGGATGCACGTCTGTCTTTCAACACCCCTTTGCATGTCCGCCACATTGAGAACTTGGCCAACATGGCCAAGAGCGGCTTGTTCATTTACAAGGGTCGCGGCAATGCGGCTGACGCCACCTTCGTATCTGGCGAATGTGCCATGGCTACCGGCTCGTCTGCCCTTTACGGCAACGTGACACGCAATGGCAAATTTGCCTACGGTATCGGTACATTGCCTTTCTACCCTGATGTCAATGGCGCACCGCAAAACACCGTCATTGGCGGTGCTAGCTTGTGGGTGATGAGCGGCAAGAAAGCGGAAGAATACAAAGGCGTTGGCCAATTTTTTGCTTTCCTTTCTCAGCCCGACATAGCAGCAAAGAGCCACCAACGCACAGGCTACTTGCCCGTCACCAAGGCATCTTTTGAGTTAACAGACAAATCTGGTTTCTACAAAAAGAACCCCGGTACAGATGTCTCTGTGACGCAAATGATCCGAAAAACCACCGACAAATCACGTGGCGTGCGTTTGGGCAACTTTGTTCAAATCCGCACCATCATTGATGAGGAACTCGAAGGCGTCTGGAGTGGCAAAAAGCAGCCCAAAGAAGCTTTGGACTTGGCCATCAAGCGTGGCAATGAACAACTTGAGCGCTTTGAAAAAGCCAATAAGTAAGCTGACACGGTGCAAACTACAGCATGAATCTCAATTGATGCATGCCCGCTAGCCGAAAAGCAGAGAATTCGTTCTCTGCTTTTGTCCTTTTACTTGGCTACAAATTCTTTTAAAAACTCATGGAAAAGCGCGTACGCTTCAAATCAGCTTGGTTACCTTGGGTGCTCATCGCACCGCAAATGGTCGTTGTGTTGGTTTTTTTCTTTTGGCCTGCCGGTCAAGCCCTCTACCAAAGTGTGCTCACCCAAGACGCATTTGGGGGCTCTGTACAGTATGTCGGCATGGAAAACTTCGACAGACTGTTCAGCGACGACAGCTACCTCAACTCGTTTAAAACCACCGCCTTCTTTTCCATTTTGGTTGCTGGCACAGGTCTCTCAGTGTCATTGCTGCTGGCTGTGATGGCCAACCGATTGGTGCGCGGCGCAGGCATCTACAAAACCTTGCTCATTTGGCCCTACGCAGTTGCCCCTGTCGTGGCCGGCGTCTTGTGGATCTTCATGTTTGCTTCCCCCATGGGCGTCGTAGCCTTTTTCATTCGCAGCATGGGTTTTGAATGGAATCACTTGCTCAATGGCAATCACGCCATGGCTTTGATTGTGATGGCCTCCGTCTGGAAGCAGATTTCCTACAACTTTTTGTTTTTTTTAGCAGGACTTCAATCCATCCCCAAATCTTTGATTGAAGCAGCTGCAATTGATGGCGCATCGCCTTGGCATCGCTTTTGGACCATTGTTTTTCCTTTACTTTCGCCCACCACATTTTTTCTTTTGGTCATCAATGTGGTTTACGCCTTCTTTGACACCTTTGCCATCATCGATGCCACCACGCACGGCGGGCCTGGCAAAGAAACAGCTATTTTGGTTTACAAGGTTTACTACGATGGTTTCAAAGCCCTCGACATGGGCGGTTCTGCAGCTCAGTCCGTGATTTTGATGGTCATTGTGGTTGCGCTCACAGTCATTCAATTCCGCTTCGTCGAAAAGAAAGTGCAGTACTGACATGATTGAGCGACGTCCAGGCCTTGACTTGTTGTCCCACCTTATTTTGCTTCTCGGTGTGAGCATCGTGGCTTTCCCCCTTTACCTCACCTTTGTAGCCTCAACCCAAACCGCCGAGCAAATTTCCAGAAGCATCCCCATGTCCATGGTGCCTGGCAACAATTTTTGGGAGACTTATCGTCTGGCCTTGTTTGGCGGCGAAACATCTCTAGGCAGCAAGGTGCCTGCAGTTTGGCCCATGATGCAGACCAGTTTAATCAGCGCATTGGTCATTTCCATAGGCAAGATTGCCATCTCCTTGTTGTCTGCTTTTGCGTTGGTGTATTTCCGTTTCCCGTTCAAGAATTTTTTCTTCTGGATGATTTTTATCACCCTCATGCTGCCTGTAGAGGTGCGTATCAGTCCTACTTATGAAGTGGTGTCCAACTTGGGCATGCTCAACACCTATGCTGGTCTTACGGTTCCACTCATTGCTTCGGCCACAGCCACATTTTTATTGCGTCAATTTTTCCTAACTGTGCCCGATGAGTTGGTGGAGGCGGCACGCATGGATGGCGCTGGCCCGATGCGATTCTTCAAGGACATTTTGCTGCCTTTGTCGGCCACCAACATTGCAGCCCTGTTTGTGATTCAATTCATTTACGGTTGGAATCAATATTTGTGGCCACTTCTGGTCACCACCAACGAAGACATGTACCCCATCGTGATGGGTATCAAACGCATGTTGGCTGGCGAGGCTTACACCGAATGGAACGTTGTCATGGCCACCGCCATTTTGGCAATGCTCCCCCCCGCCCTCGTGGTGATTTTGATGCAAAAATGGTTCGTCAAGGGACTGGTTGATACTGAAAAATAATGGCTTCCATCACACTTCAAAACATTGTCAAAGAGTATGGCACGGCAGCCAAAGCGGTCCCTGTGATCCACAATTTGAACGCGCAAATCAACGATGGTGAATTCGTTGTGATCGTTGGCCCGTCGGGATGCGGCAAGTCCACCCTGCTTCGCATGGTGGCGGGTCTTGAGGAAATTACGGGCGGTCACATTTCAATTGGCAACCGAATCGTGAACGATCTCGAACCAGCCGAACGTGATATTGCAATGGTGTTTCAAAACTATGCTCTTTACCCTCACATGAGCGTTTTCGACAACATGGCATACGGCTTGAAAATTGCCAAAGTCTCTCTGGCAGACATTCAAACTCGGGTTGACAAAGCTGCAGGTATTTTGGAATTACGCAACTTGCTCCAACGCAAACCGCGCGAGTTGTCGGGCGGACAGCGTCAGCGTGTTGCCATGGGCCGCGCCATTGTTCGCGAACCGCAAGTGTTTTTGTTTGACGAGCCCTTGTCCAATTTGGATGCCAAACTGCGCGCACAAACCCGTTTGGAAATTCAAAAGTTGCACCGCGAATTGGGTATCACCTCTTTGTTTGTGACACACGATCAAGTGGAGGCCATGACTTTGGCTCAGCGCATGATTGTGATGAATGCAGGAGTGATGGAACAATTTGGCACACCCGAAGAAGTCTACAACCGCCCTGCCAGCACCTTTGTGGCCAGTTTCATTGGATCACCGCCCATGAACTTGCTCAAGCAAGCCCCCGATCTTCCTGCTGGCCAAATTCTGGGCATTCGGCCTGAACACCTCGAGCTTTCCAATGATGGTTGGGAGTTGCGCGTTGACACGGTTGAACTTTTAGGCGCAGAGCGTTTGGTGCATGCTCACTTAGGCCATGAAACACTCACACTCCGACTTGACGCAAGCACCGCAGCACCTAAGGCTGGCGAGCTCTTCCATGCCCTACCCAAGGCGGGCTGCATTCATCATTTCAATGCTGAAACAGGAAAGCGTCTGTGACCCTGAACACTGCCATCCCGCTCAAGCCTTGGCCCTATCCAAGATGGATTGCCCATCGAGGGGCTGGTACTTTGGCCCCAGAAAATACGCTTGCCGCATTTCGCAAAGGCGCTGAATACGGCTATCGCATGTTTGAATGCGATGCCAAACTCAGTGCAGACGATGTGGTATTTTTGATGCATGACGCCACATTGCAGCGAACCACCAACAGCCATGGCATTGGCGGCGAACAAAGCTGGCAACATCTGTCGCAATTAGACGCAGGCAGCTGGCACTCTAGACACTTCAGTGGTGAACCCTTGCCCACATTGGCCAATCTGTCTCAATACTGCATACGCAACAGATTTTTTCTGAACATTGAAATCAAACCAACGCCGGGCCTTGAATTGAAGACAGGCCAGATCGTGGCCCAACAAGCGGCCCTTCTTTGGCAGCATGAAGAAGTACCTCCCTTACTCACTTCTTTTCAAGTTGATTCTTTAAAAGGGGCTCAACAAGCTGCGCCTCATTTGCCCAGAGGCTTGTTGCTCCACAGCCTGCCTGAAGGGTGGCTCAACACTGCTAAGTCCTTGGATTGCAGCGCAGTCGTCTGCCAATATGCCTTGTGGACACCTGAAACGGTGGCTGCGGTTCACAACGCAGGCATGCGTTGTCTTAGCTATACAGTGAATGACGAATGGGCCACCCAACATCTGATGGAACTTAAAACAGACGGTATCATCACTGACCGGGTAGACGCTTTCAGCCCCGCAACTTAAATCGCATTTGCAAAGCCCACTCTACGGTGGCACAAACCAAAACCAGCGCTCCATAAGTGGCCATTTTGCCGTCAAGCCCTGTGATGACCACACCGCCTACCAAAACGGCTAACCCGCCAAAGGCACTGAGCAACCAACGCCAAAGCCACCTGATTTGAGACTGACGCCTGAATTGGAAAGAGCCCCAAAGCGTGATACCAAGGGAAATCATCAAGGCGGGTAGCGAGAAATTCACCAAATGCCAAAAAACGTCATCCCAAGTCATTCATTTCCTTCTTTGTTGGTACAGGTTTTATAATCCGAAACATGGCAGTTTGGGCATTGGGGTTAAACCACACAACAGCTCCGCTCGATTTGCGCGGGCGGTTTGCGTTCGCCGCTGACCAATTGCCCCCCACTTTGCACCAACTCAGGGGCAAGCTTGCTTCAAACAACTCGCGCAAACCCGAGGCCGCCATTCTCTCAACCTGCAACCGCACAGAAATTTATTGTGCCGCAGATCAGCCCATCATAGAAGGCACTTTAAATTGGCTGGCACATACTGGCGGGGTTTCAGCTCACGAACTGCGCTCGCATACGTATTTGCTTGAAGAGGGTCATGTGGCTCGCCATGCCTTCAGAGTCGCCAGCGGCCTCGACTCCATGGTCTTGGGTGAAGCCCAAATTTTGGGTCAATTGAAAGAGGCAGTCAGAGCAGCCGAGGATGCCGGCGCGTTAGGCAGCACCTTGAATCAACTTTTCCAAAGAAGTTTTGCGGTCGCCAAAGAAGTCCGCTCGACCACCGAAATTGGCGCGCATTCAATTAGCATGTCTGCTGCGGCTGTGCGCTTGGCTGGTCAACTTTTTGAAGATCTCACCAAAATCAAAGTCTTGTTTGTGGGGGCAGGTGAAATGGTTGAACTGGTGGTCACGCACTTTGCCGCCAAAAATCCGCGCAGCATGGCCATCGCCAATCGCAGCATGGATCGCGGCGAAAAACTAGCCGCTCAGTTTGGCGCTGAGGTGATGCGATTGTCCGAATTGCCCGATCGCTTGCATGAATTTGATGCTGTCATCAGTTGCACCGCCAGCACCCTGCCCCTCATTGGCTTGGGTGCCGTCGAACGCGCACTCAAGAAAAGACGCAACCGCCCTATGTTCATGGTGGATTTGGCCGTGCCGCGCGACATTGAACCTGAAGTGAAATCTTTGGAAGATGTGTATCTCTACACCGTCGACGATTTGGCCAGCGTCATTCAAACCGGCCAAGCGCATCGGCAAGCGGCCGTTGCAGAAGCCGAAGTCATCATTGACGCAGGGGTGCAAAGTTTCATGCACTGGATGGTTCAGCGTGGTAGTGTGCCCCTCATTCAACAATTGAACGCCCAGGCCGATGAGTGGCGTGAAGCTGAAATAGCGCGTGCCCGAAAGATGCTGGCAAAAGGTGATGATCCAGAAAAAGTCATGGAGGCCCTAGCACGCGGCTTAACCCAGAAGATGCTACACGGCGCCATGGCAGAGTTGCGAGAAGCTGACCCCGAACACGTGGCACAAGCCACACATGCCGTTCAACGGATCTTTTTGCGCAAAGAGCGCTAGCGACCTTCGCCCTAGCCTGCGCTGCATTGAAATAGATTCAATGCCTATTCAATTTTTTCCCCACAATTCATGAAACCTTTTTTACGTCATCAGCTTGAGCGTTATGCACAACGTTTAGACGAACTTGACTTTTTGCTGTCGCGCGAAGACATCATGGCTGACATGAGTCAGTTCTTGAAACTGTCTCGGGAACATGCAGAAGTCAGTGCATTGGCCAAACGATATGCACGCTACCAAGAACGCAGCAGCGATTTAACGGCTGCCAATGCCATGCTTGAAACAAGTGCGGATGATCCTGAGATGAAAGCCATGGCCGCTGAAGAAATTCAAAGTGCCTCACAAGAGATGAGCGAATTGGAAGTTGAGTTGCAGCGCATGTTGTTGCCCAAGGATCCTGAAGACGCACGCCCTGCTTTTTTAGAAATTCGTGCAGGCACTGGAGGCGATGAGTCGGCACTTTTTGCAGCCGACTTGCTTCGCATGTACACCAAGTTTTGTGAGCGCAAAGGCTGGCGGGCTGAAATCATGTCAGAGTCTGCCAGTGAGTTGGGGGGCTACAAAGAAGTGGTCATTCGCATCGACGGCGACAACGTGTTTGGCACCATGCGCTTTGAATCTGGTGGCCACCGAGTACAACGCGTGCCCGCCACTGAGACACAAGGCCGAATTCACACCAGTGCGTGCACGGTGGCTGTATTGGCTGAGCCCGATGAAGCCCAAGCCGTGACGATAAATCCGGCCGACTTGCGCATTGATACCTACCGCGCCAGCGGTGCTGGTGGTCAACACATTAACAAAACAGATTCTGCAGTGCGCATCACTCACATTCCCACCGGCATTGTGGCGGAGTGTCAAGACGATCGCAGCCAGCACCGCAACAAGGCCAAAGCGATGCAGGTTTTATCGGCCCGAATTCAGGAAAAAGAGCGCAGTGAACGAGCAGCCAAAGACGCGGCTTTGCGCAAAGGCTTGATTGGCAGTGGCGACCGGTCTGACCGCATTCGAACCTACAACTTTCCGCAAGGACGGCTGACCGACCATCGCATCAACCTTACCTTGTACAAGCTGAGTTTCATCATGGAAGGCGACTTGGAAGAAGTGACGCAAGCCCTGCAACATGCAAGGCAAGCTGAGCAATTGGCTGAACTCGAGTCGAGCTTACTCGCATGAACATTGCGCAGTGCTGCATGCGCGGCCATGTTTTAGGGCTACCTAGACTGGAATCGCAAATTTTATTGTTGCATGCCATAGGCCGGCCACTGCATGATCGCGCTTGGTTATTGGCTCACGATTCAGATCAAGTGCTGCCTGAACAGTTCTCAGCGTTTGAAGCCTTGGTGCAACGCAGGCTGCAGCTCGAGCCCGTTGCCTACATCGTGGGTCAAAAAGAATTCTTTGGGCTTACGCTGCAAATTGACAAGCGCGCTCTAGACCCCCGAGACGATACCGAGGTCTTGGTTGAATGGGCTTTAGATTGCAGTGCAGC
>CAJCDH010000029.1 GCA_903961095.1 uncultured Burkholderiales bacterium
GCTTGCATGTTTATGGTGAAGCACTCTGGGCTGTTTATGATTTGCGTGAAATATGGCGCAGCATTGGGCCCCGTGTGACGCAGGTGATCAAAGAAGCCAGCCCTGGGCGCAATGATGTTTGCAGTTGCGGAAGTGGCAAGAAGTACAAAAAATGTTGCGGGGCCAACTGAACTTGGCCTCAAACTGAGGAGAAGGGCACTGGTTTTTTAGGCCATGAAAGCGCGAAGACTTTGCTCAGTGAGATCGGGCAACTCTTCCGGAATGAAGTGGCCAGAGGGCACCACATGACCTGAAACATGGGCTGCGCATTGAGCTTGCCAAAGCTCGAGTGGTTTAAACATTTTGTGCACTACACCGCGATCGCCCCATAGCACCAGCAAATTGCACTTGATCTTTTCACCAAGCTCACGGCTTTCTTTGTCGTGATCCAAATCAATGCCAGCACTGGCGCGATAGTCTTCACAGGCCGTGTGCACGGCAGGCAGTAAATCGCCAGGCTGCTCTGGTTGCAAATTCATGCTGCGCTCGTATTCGGCCATGGCCTCTGGCTCGATGAAAGAAGTGCCCTGAGAACCCCAAGCACCCAGCTTGGTATGCAAGTAATGCAATACATTGCCACCAATCATTTTTTCGGGCAAAGGGCTGGGCTGAATAAGATGAAACCAGTGATAGTAGGCCCGTGCAAAATCCATGTCGGTGCGCTTGTACATGTCGAGTGTGGGTGCAATGTCGAGCACACACAACTTCAAGACTCGATAAGGAACTTCGAGTGCCAAGCGGTGTGCCACACGCCCACCCCTGTCGTGACCACATAAAAAGAACTGGTCTACATGGAGTTGGTCCAACAAGCCCACCACATCTTGGGCCATGGCGCGTTTGCTGTAGTTGCTGTGGTCGGGCAGGCCGGGCGCATGAGACGAATCGCCGTAGCCACGCAAATCGGGCAAGACCAAGCGATAGTCATTTTTGAGGGCTTGCGCCACGCGATGCCACATCACATGTGTTTGAGGAAAGCCATGCAACAACACCAACACCGGCTTGTCCAATTGGTTGAGCCAACTGGCAGAGATGCGCGCGCACACCACGACACCATTCACATTGAACTGTCTTTTTTCAAAGCCATCAAACCAAACGCTGGGTATGTCTGAGGACGCGGTAGCTGAAGTCGTATTCATTGCAATATTTTCCGTCAGTTAACCCATTGGCGCAATTCCCACCACTTTGGCATGCAGCACAAAAGTGATGAGGGCCCATAAGCCCATACCGCCAAACAATGTGACAAGGCTTGCCAGCAAATTAGGCTTAACTTCTTCGCTCACACCCTCACTTGATTGAGTGAGTTGCATTTGAATTCGATCACGAGCACGCGCAGACTTGAAGTTCAAAACAGACCAGATTAAAAATGTACCAAACAAAACCACATCGGCCAAATTACCATTCGCCAACAGGTGCGACAAGGCCCACACCTTGACGGACAAAACCATGGGATGACCCAAGCGCATTTTGAAATGATTGCGAGGCACATAGGCTGCAATCAAGAGAATGCTGGCAAACAACATCAAGAGCAAACTGATGTGTTTGGTAAACATGGGCGGGTTCCAAAGCGCCACAGTTTGCAGCCTCGCTTCACCATAGCCCACGACGAGCAAATAAAACCCCAACAGGGAAATAAGCGCATGCACACCCTTAAAAGGTTTGTCACCCCAAGCGGCTATTTTCTGGGTGCGCCAGTCATCGGCAAAAACCCGAACAGAGTGAGCGCCTAAAAACAAAATCAAGCCCAAGATCAACTGTGTCATTTGAAATCCTTTTTGAGATTGAACGCCACATTGTCTAAGAATTGAAAGACATCAGTTGATTCTGGAGAATAGGCTTTTGCACCTTGCCCAAAGCACTTTTGGGCAGTTCATCCTTAAAGACAACTCGGCGGGGCAATTTAAAGCGGGCAATACGGGCTTCTAAATGTGTCGTGACCGCTGCTTCAGAAAGATTCTGCCCAGCCCTTGTAGGCGATCGAACCAAGACCAAAACGGGAACCTCACCCCAACGTTCATCGGGCAAGCCCACCACAGCACACTCCAAAAGTCCCGGAAATGCCGCTAACGCATTTTCAATTTCTGCAGGGTAAATGTTTTCACCGCCAGAAATGATCATGTCTTTGTTGCGACCCACAATTTGAAGACACCCGTCGGCATCCAAGTACCCCATGTCACCTGTGTGAAACCAGCCCTTGATCAAGCCTTCGCCAGTACTTTGAGTTGCAGACTGCCAATAACCACGCATGAGGTTAGGGCCGCGAACGCAGACTTCGCCTGTTTCACCTTGCTTGACAACAAGACCTTCAGCGTTTCTGAGTTGCAGCTCTAAGTGGGCATGGGGCCAACCTGCAAATCCAATTCTTTGTACAGCATCCCTGAACTTCAACACAACACTGACAGGCCCAGTTTCTGTCGTGCCGTAGATTTGTCCGACTGGCACACCTCGCGCATGGAATTGTTCTAAATAGGCCTGTGGCAGTGTTGAAGAGCCTGCCATGACGCCTCGCAAGCTCTTCAAATCAGCACTTTGCCATTGCGCGTGTTCCAACACCGCACGCAAAGTTGCAGGCACCAGCAAAGACAGCGTGGGACGCGCTGCAGACTCACCTTGGGAGA
>CAJCDH010000030.1 GCA_903961095.1 uncultured Burkholderiales bacterium
GCGTTTGTTTCATCATGAAGTTGCGCAGAGGTTCTTCTGCGGCGGCCAAGGCTTTGTCAAAGGCCAGGCCTTTTTGCATGTAAGGCACCACAGCGTTGGCGTAGACCTCGTTCAAGATGGGCGACATGATGAACAGCGTGAGGAACAAAGCCAAGCCCACCAACACGGTGTTGGGGGGCGTTTGGCCTGTGCCCAAAGCTTGGCGCAAAATTGACAGCACGATGATGATGCGCACAAAGGCGGTCATCATGAGTAAAAAAGATGGCAGCAGCGTTAGCGATGTCATCAGGGCCAACAGTTGCAGTGACAAACTGTACTGCTGTTGACCTTTGGGGCCGCCTGTCACGTTGAGCATGGGAATGCCTTGTGCAGAAGCAGCCAATGGGAAGGCAAACAAGGCCAACGCAATGATGCTGGCGGCCAAGAAGAAGGGATGCTGAATTAATTTACGCAACATGGGAGGCTCCGTTGTCGGAAGGGGTTGCGTGAATTATGGACTCAGTTGGACTTGACGCTGCTGCTGGCCATTGTGCCAATGATGTCATCTGGGTGGGTGTGATGCCAACCAAGACTTCATTGTCACCCACTTTGAGAAGTGCAAATTTCTGCCGCGGACCCACACTGAGTGTTTCTATCACTTGCATGCGCTTGCCAGCATTCTGACCATTCAAGCGAGTTTGTAACTTGCGCAATGCCCACAACAGTGCCGCCATGATGGCCAGCACCAAGGCAAAGCTGCCGATCATCCGAATCAGGTCGGCGCTGTCAAAGCCGGGTGCCATGAGGTGCTCTTTTCTGGTCGTCTAAATTGAAGAGTTTATAAGTTCTTCATGCGCTCGGAGGCAGGCGCGACGCGTGTGAGGCGAACACCATAGCGATCGTTGACCAAAACAATCTCGCCTTGGGCCACAACCGTGTTGTTCACCAAGAGATCGAGCGGTTCACCCGCGATGCGATCGAGTTCGACCACGCTGCCTTGGGTGAGGCGCATGAGGTCGCGAATTTTGATCATGGCACGGCCCACTTCAATGGACAGCGTGACGCTGATGTTTTGCAACACCTCAGGATTGATTTGGCGATGTGCCGCTTCGTTTTCGATGGCGGCGTCTGTGTTTTGATCGGTCATGTCGTTTTCCTGAAAATTTATTGCATACCGGGGATACAAGCCCGTTCAATTTGCACTGCAGTTTGTGCACCAATGGTACCCACTTGGACATCAAAGGCAGGCAAACCGTTGACTAACAATCTGGCCAATTCTGGCTTCTTGAAGAACAGCACATCGCCTTCTTTCATGGTTTCAATTTCACCAAAAGAAGACTCAACGCTGCCCAACAAGACTCTGGCTTCCAAGCTGGCGCTGTCGACGGCGTCTTCTAGCTCTATGCGCCATTGTTTGTCAGATTCATCGTTGCCATCGCCAGACTGAACTCGGCTGCGCAACAGTTCACGAATGGGTTTGAGAGACGCATAGGGGTAAACAAGATCAATGAAGCCCTGAGAGTTCATGTTGCCTTCGGCTTCGAAGCGGGTCAAGATGACCAAGTCGTTTTCGTCGGCAATTTGCGCAAATTGAGGGTTAATTTCAGAGCTGACCAATTCAAATTCAACGGGCAACACCGCGCCCCAAGCTTCCTTCAGTGATTTGAAAAACACTTCCAAAATCATGTTGATAATGCGCGACTCAGTGGGCGTGAACAAGCGGCCAGGTGGCAAATTGCCTACGCCTTTGCCAAAGCCACCAAAAAAACTGTCCAAAGAACTGAAAACCACCGTGGGGTCAATGACCACAATGGCGTTGCCGCGCAATGGGTTCATGCGAACCACATTGACTGACAAAGGCGCTTTCAAGCTTTTAAGGTAGTCACCAAAGCGAACAATTTCAACCTGATTGGGGTTGACCTTGGGGCTGGTGCGCAGCATTTCGACCAAGCCCAAGCGGAAGGTGCGAATGAAGCGCTCGTTGATCATGTCGATCGAGGTGATGTTCACCCCCAAGCTGCTGTCTTCGCTGGCCAGGTCGTGTTTCTTCACCCGTGCGGTGGTGTTGAAACCAGTGTCGACTGGGATCGAGCCATCCATCACGCCTTCTGCCAAGGCAGAGAGTTCGTCGGGTGTTAATAAAGAAGTGGCCATGAAACTCAAACAATCAAAATGAAATTACGCAAATGCTGAGAGGCTTGATTACTGAACGATGAAGCTCGTGAAATGAATATCTTCGATGCCACCAAAGTCCTCATACTTTTCTAGCAAGGTGTT
The DNA here is from genome assembly GCA_903961095.1 of uncultured Burkholderiales bacterium. Classification (GTDB taxonomy): domain Bacteria; phylum Pseudomonadota; class Gammaproteobacteria; order Burkholderiales; family Burkholderiaceae_C; genus Limnohabitans_A. Next base: position 2,257 of record CAJCDH010000030.1, read on the forward strand.
GATACTATCGCGAATTTTGACAGCCATTTCTTTGCGAAACTCAGGTTTAACCAAGTCTGCATCGGTGGTGAGTCGCATCACATCCATCACGGCCGAGCGAATGGCAAAGTCGTGCTTTTTCACATTCTCAAAGACCCGGTCATCGTAATGAGTCATCACCGCAATTTGAACTGACATGACTTTTTTGGAGCCACTCACATTGACCAAGAACTCACGTTCAATTTGCAGGTAGCTGTATTCAAAGCGTGTGAGCTCTGGCGAATCTTTGGTTTTCTTACCAGGCTTCGTATCGACTTTTTTACCGCCATGGGCGTCGGCCTCAGCAAGCTCAGGATCGACCACGGGTTTGGGGTTGAAGTAACCAGTGAAAAAGAGCGTACCCATGACAATGCCCACAATGAGGACGATCAAACCCACCACGCCCCCAATGATCAGGACGATGGGCTTTTTCTTTTTCGGCTCTTCTTCAACGACTTCTGTTGCTTCTGGGGCTGCTGTTGCCATAGGGCACCTCTATATAAACAAATTGACACCGGATCAACCGGGCGTTTTAGTTAAATTTCAAGC
>CAJCDH010000031.1 GCA_903961095.1 uncultured Burkholderiales bacterium
GGTGTGCCAGGTTCACTCACCAACCAACCTCCCGAGTCGGCCAATGCGCCCATGACAGCCGAGGCCAAAGCAGACAAGCTGCGCGCTCCGGGCAGTATAGAAACAGGCACATCGGGCTCAGATGATGCGAGTTCTAGAAATGAAAAGACGGTCAACTTCGAAGTAGACCGTGCGATTGAAAGAATTAAATCTAGCAAGGGCCAGTTGCGCCGTGTATCTGCCGCAGTGGTACTCGACTACAAATACGAAAAAGGTGCCAAGGCCAATGCCTCACGCAGCGTGGCCTACACACCTCAAGAAATTCAACAAATCAATGGCTTGGTCAGAGACGCCATTGGCTTTGTGCAACGCCGGGGCGATACCGTGAGTGTGGCCAATTTGCCGTTCTCTGAAGAGCCCGTCGTGGTTGAAGACACCAGCCGTCTAAGCCCCGAGTTGCAGTCCCAACTCGTGCGTTATGGCGCCATTGCTTTGGGCTTGCTGTTTGCCTATTTCGCCATCGCGCGCCCCTTGATGCGCCCCGTGCCGCTACCCCCTATCGATCCCGATTTACCCGATTCACCGCAGGGCCGCGCAGCCCAACGCATGCGGGAAGAAATCAAAGACTTGGATCTGTCTTGGGCCATGGAGCAAGAAGTTAAGCGGGCTCAAGAGTTGCGGGTTGAAAAAGAAGTTGAAGCGCAAATGGAACGCATGCGTGAACGCGAAGTGGCCAGCAAAGCCAAATTTGAAGATGTGGTGGCATACGCCACGCAATACGCCACCGAGCAACCCGACGACACCGCATTGTTGTTGCGCGCTTGGGTTTCTGAATCTGGCGCAGCCAACGCAGCAGGTCAGGACAAAGCATGAACACGGCCGTTTCAAATTTCAAACCGGGTGTTTTAGGTGGCGCGCTTCGCAAGGGCTTGCAGTCGCCGGACCTTGAAAGGGCCAACAGCGCCAGCTTAGATGGTCCCTCGCGGGCCGCCATTGTGCTCATGTCATTGGGCCCCGAAGTGGCTGGTAGTTTGCTTAAAAACTTCACGCCTGCCGAAGCCCAAAAGGTATCTTCGCTCATGGCCAACTTTAGAAGCATTGACCGCGAAGTCATGATTCAGGTGCTTGAAGAATTTAAAAATGTGACCGTGCATCGCAAGCAGGTGCCATTTGATCCGCAGCGCTTTGTAACGGCATTGATGGACAAGTTTGCCGGCGAAGCAGGTGGTTCGGTGGCCAGCCAATTGGCCAGCAGTGTGCCAGCCCTAGATTTGCTCACCAGCATGAGCAACGAGCAATTACAACGTCACTTGCAAGCCGAGCATCCTCAGGTGGCCGCCACTTTGCTGTCGCTCATTCCCGCCGAAAGATCTGCGGCTGTTTTGGAGCTGTTTGAAACCGAGTTGCGCGATGAATTGGTGTTGCGTGTCGCTTTACTTGACCAAATCAACCCATCTGCTTTGGTGGAGTTAAACGACATGCTCGAGCGCACGCTTGGCGATGACACAACAGCCGAAATAAGCGGTATTGGTGGTGCACGCCCTGCTGCTGAAATTCTGCGTTTGTTTACAGGCGGACTTGAAAAAACCACCTTGGCCAGCATCCGCCTGCATTCAGAAAAATTGGCCGAGCAAATCTTTGAGCGCATGTTCACGTTTGAAGACTTGATGAAAATTTCGCCGCAAGCTGTGCAAACCTTGCTCACAGAAGTGCCAGACGATGCCATTTTGGTGGTGCTCAAAGGCGCCAGTCCCAATTTGCAAAAGTTTTTCTTCTCCAACATCACCAAAAGCAAGGCCGATCGTTTCCGCGTGGAAATGGAAAGCATGCCGCCTGTTCGGGTGCAAGAGGTTCAAGCCAAGCAGTTGGAAGTTGTGCAAATTGCACGTCAGATGCAAGACGAAGAACGTATTTCATTGGCCATTGTCAGTGCTGGACTTGGGGCCAAGTGAGCATGAACCGCTGGAGCCCTCCATCCTTTGACGGCGAGCCAGCCAGTACCGAGCACAAGCCAAGCCGCGACTCATCGCGCCTGATTGACGAAGCCCTTATGGTGTTGCCAAGCGTCAATGAAGTTGATGCCATTCGCGGCAAAGCCTACCAAGATGCCTATACCAGAGGGCTGCAAGAAGGCTTGCTTGAAGGCAAAGCCCAAGGCTCGGCCAAAGGACGCGAAGAAGGCATTGAGCAAGGCCGCACAGAAGGCTTTCAGTTGGGCTACCAACAAGGCTATCAAAGCGGCATCAAAGACATTGAACACATGTCGCAGGAAATGCAGCGCGTCATGGCACAACTGCAGTCTTTACCCCAAGCCTTCCAATCGGCTTTGCCCGAGTGGGTGTATGAAACCGCATTGCGCTTGGCAGGCAAAGAGCAAATGGACCGCTCGGTATTTGTAGCCGCGGTTCAAGAAGCACTGATGCGCTTGCCAAGGCCCGGAGAGAACTTGATTGTGGGCGTGCCGCCCGCTGAGCTTGAGGCTTGGCAAACTTTGTTAACCCATCCTGACATGCCGTTTCAGTCTTTGGTTCGGCCAGATGCCGACCTGAGCAAAGGCTTCGCCTATGTTTTGGTAGAGGGCACACGTCTTGATGTGGGCATCAGTGCACGCGATGCATTGGTGCGAAGTGCTTTGGGTTTACTGCCGCAACACGCCGCGGATTCAGTGTGATGGAGTCCGCCGTGAGTCAGGCCGATCTTCAGCAATACGTCAACCAACAACGAGCCAAGTTAGCCAACTTGCCCTTGTCAGTTCGAGAAGGTCGCGTCAAACGCGTGTCGGGTCTGTTGGTTGAGGTGGAGGGCTTGCCCTTGTCCATCGGTGCGCAAGCTTGTGTCGAAAACTCTCGCCAAGGGCATTGGGTGGATGCAGAGTGCATTGGCTTTGAGCGCGATACCACCTACCTCATGGCCTTTGATCAAATGGCAGGCCTGTCGCCAGGTGCCGTGGTGTACCCCTTGCTCACACCACAACGGCGTGCACAGGGCTACCAAATGCGTCAAGGCATTGCCTCAGTGCCAATTGGGCCACAACTCTTAGGCAGGGTGGTTGATGGCTTAGGCAGGCCCTTAGATGGTTTGGGCGGCGCCAGCTGGAGCGATGATCTCATGCGCTTTGCTTCGCCCAACCCCCTCAAACGCAAACCCATTCACGAACCCCTAGACACCGGCGTGCGCGCCATCAATGCCATGCTGTCGGTGGGACGTGGCCAGCGCATGGGTTTGTTTGCAGGCTCTGGCGTGGGCAAAAGCGTGTTGCTGTCTATGCTCACACGCAATTGTGTGGCCGATGTCATCGTGATTGCGCTGGTGGGTGAGCGCAGCCGTGAGGTGCGAGAGTTTTGTGACGACCAACTAGACGAGGTTTCTAGAGCCCGCGCCGTGGTGGTGGCCTCGCCTGCCGATACGTCACCCCTGTCACGCGCCAAGGGCGCTGAATATGCCACCGATGTGGCCACCTGGTTTAGAGACCAAGGCAATCATGTGGTGTTGATTGTCGATTCCCTCACACGCTATGCCATGGCGCAACGCGAAATAGGTTTAAGCCTTGGTGAAGCGCCAGTTGCCCGCGGCTACCCCGCCAGCGTGTTTGGCAAGCTGCCAGCGCTCGTAGAAAAAGTGGGCAATGGTGAGCACCCAGAAGGCTCCTTAACGGCTTTTTACACAGTGCTCCTAGAAGGCGATGATGTGCACGACCCCGTGGCCGACGCTGCGCGAGGTGTGCTGGATGGCCATATTTTCTTGTCGCGTGAGTTGGCCGATTCTGGGCACTACCCCGCCATTGACATCGAAAAATCAATTTCAAGGGTGATGCCCAAAGTGGCTTCACAAGATCATGTCTTGGCTGCCAGGCGCATCAAGCAGCTTATCAGCCGCCATGAGCGCAGCCGCGACATGGTGGCCATGGGCGCATACATGCAAGGCAGTGACCCCGACTTGGATGCCGCGCTCAGGCTATGGCCACACATTCAGACTTTTCTACAACAAGAGTCGCATCAAGTGGCCGACCTTGAAGGCAGCTTGAAGGCCTTGAACACCATTGCAAAGGCTTCCAAAATATGAGCAATCGTGTTTTTGAAGTGCTGCAGCAAATGCTAAAACTGCGCAAAGATCGGTCTGTGGCGCAGTCCAAACGTGTGCAAGCCGAATATGAGCGAGTGCGCAATTTCAATTTGCAAGTAGAGTCTTATGCCAATGAATATGAAACTCAATGGGTGAAGGCGGCGCAACAAGGCGATAGCGTTTTGAATTTGCAAACCCAAGCCAACTTTGGCTTGAACTTGCGGGCCACCGCCAAATCTCAAGAGCCCGAGGTGCAGGCCTTGAAGTCTCAAAGCCGTGAGGCGCTAGACAAGGCCCTGCAAGATGCTCAACGACTCAAGACTCTCCAATCTTTCTTGGCCAAGCGCAAGCAACAACGCCAACAGCAATTTGAGAAGCACGAGGACAAGGCGCTGGAAGACGTTTTACAGGCTCGCCAACACACCAAATAGCAAGGTGGCACTGAAGTTGCATGACATGGTTGAAATTTGGGAAATTAAATCATGGCCATCTTTGTATCCAATCCAACTTCTGCTGCAGTTCCTGCGCTCTCTAATGACGCACTAGATCCTTTGGCCATTGCGCCAGAAGAAGGCTTTACAGAGGAGCTTGCAGCTGCCATGCAGCCAGCAGGCGCCGCCTTAGAAGCGCTAGATCAGACCAGGCTGGACAAGCTAGCAGAGGCAGATCAAAAATCAGCAGGCCTGCAAATTTTGCCGGCAGAAGTGCTGATGAATGCGGTAGAGGATGCAAATTTTGCCTTATCAGGACAGGCAGGCAGCGCCAGTGCGAACGCACTCAATTTGTTAAATACATCGGCTGCATTAGAAGCCCAAGAAGCCCAATTACAAGACCGCAATGCAATCGAGTTAAACCAAATTCAAGGCGCTGAGTTGGCTGCAGCCAACTTAGCCGCACAAATGGCTGCTGCAGTTGTCGCGCCGCCTGCCTTGGTTGCTGCTAGGGCTCAAGAGTTGCAAGCGCTTGAAGCATCGGCAGCATCGGCAGCATCGGCAGCATCGGCAGCATCGGCAGCATCGGCAGCATCAGCAGCATCAGCAGCATCAGCAGCTTCAGCAGCTTCAGGCTTGGGTCAGAATTCTGCAGGCTTGAGCACGCAAAACCTCAACGCAGACAATGCAGGCCAAGCACCCGTGGTTCAAACCATGGCGGACACCACCGCCATTGAGAATAAGCCAGCGCACTTAGTGCCTTCTGTCTCCACGCAAGCAAAGCTTGACGCTTTGAAATCTGCAGGGGATCTGGCAGGGGGTCTGGGCACTGTTGCAAACAACACTTCAAGTCTTGGAGGGCCTTTGCCAGACGCCTTGGCCGCTTCAGCCAGTGGCAAGACGCAAGCGCCTGAGCTCAGTCAAGTTGGCACGACGCCCACGCAGAAGCTTGACCCCGTATTGGCAAATGGCTCTTTGACTTCTTTGCCCTCTGGCGCCTCCTCAATTTCGCCCTCAACAGCCTTCAATTTCGATGCCAAAATTAGCTCAAACGAAGCTGTCATTTCTAAGGCCACCGCAACAAATTCTGCGCCCCCAATTGCGTCCCCAATTGCGCTTTCAATATCGCCCTCCATCACGCAGGCAGCAGCGGCTTCAACGCCGCCCACTTCCAGTTTGGGTTTGCAAGCAGTCCGCAGCAACGAAGGCATGGCTGCTTCAGCACCTGTTTCTACAACTGTTTCTGCACTGGCCAGCA
>CAJCDH010000032.1 GCA_903961095.1 uncultured Burkholderiales bacterium
GGGACAGACTCACATTTTCAGTTCACCCTCAGCGCAGGCATGTTGGTAGTCACTTACCCGCCGCCCAATGCCCAGACTTACCACCTTGCTTTTCTAACAGCTTCACATCGGTCATCACCATGCCGCGGTCGGCCGCCTTGCACATGTCATAAATGTTGAGCAGAGCCACTTGTACGGCGGTGAGGGCTTCCATTTCAACGCCTGTTGGGCCCACGGTTTCTGCGGTGGCTGTGCAAACCACGCTTGGTATTTGCTCTTCAGACATCACTTGAAATTCGACAGCAACTCGCGTGAGGGCCAAGGGGTGGCACAAAGGAATCAAGTCTGACGTTCTCTTTGCACCTTGAATACCCGCAATCCGTGCAATGCCCAAAACGTCGCCCTTTTTGGCTGTGCCTGATTGAATCAAGGCCAAGGTACTGGCCAGCATTTGAATGCGGCCTGTGGCCACCGCCACACGATGGGTAGACGCTTTAGCGCCCACGTCCACCATATGGGCTTGGCCTTGGGCATCAAAATGGGTTAATGGGGATGGCGTGTTTGGCAGAGAATGGGGCATGGTTGTTGGCTAAAAAACTGGTAAAAACCATTTACAAAGGGTTGACGTAGTTCGAGCATGATAAGGTTTTCATATGGCCCATAGAAATCGGTACAAATACATTGAAGCGCGCTTCTCCAAAATCTAAGCCTCTGCTGGCGTTGCTGGCCGTGTCTCTGTGGATCACCCCGGTGTGGTCTCAGCGGCCAGAATCAGCCGCCGCAAACAGCCTTCCTGCTTTGGGCGATGGCTCAGACATTACCCTGAGCGCAGAGCGGCAGTTGGGCGATCGAATTGCACGCGAGTTGTTCAGAGACCCTGACTATTTAGAAGATCCCATCCTAGACGAGTATCTACAAAATATCTGGCAACCCCTGGTGAAGGGTGCGCGGGCTCGAGGCGAAATGTCGCCAGAATTGCTAGAACGGTTTGCTTGGAGAATTTTGATTGGCCGCGATCGTTCAGTGAATGCTTTTGCCTTGCCGGGAGGCTATCTTGGAATTCACTTGGGGCTCATTGGCGTGGTCAGTACGCGAGATGAATTGGCTTCTGTGATGGCGCATGAACTAAGCCATGTCACTCAAAGGCACATCTCAAGGTCAATGGGAGAACAAGCACGCATGACGCCATTCCTGTTAGGTGCCATGATTTTGGGCATGTTGGCTGCGAGCAAAAGTACTCAAGGCGCACAAGCAATGATCATGGGAGGGCAAGCCATGGCTGCGCAATCTCAGCTGAACTTTTCGCGAGACATGGAGCGAGAGGCCGATCGAATTGGCTATGGTGTGATGGCGGAAGCAGGCTTTGACACGCAAGGTTTTGTCACCATGTTTGGCAAATTGCAACAAGCTGCTGGTTTGAACGACAACGGCGCCTTCCCCTATCTGCGAAGCCACCCATTAAGCAGCGAGCGCATGGCCGACATGCAAGCACGTCAACAACTTCAAACGCGCCGCCCTTCAAATCAAGATAAGGATTTGGTGCAAGGGGTGATGTCTGCTAGAGCTCGCGTCTTGGCGCAGCCTGGCGTTGACGCACTGAGAGCTTGGGCGAATGAGGCAACTGACACGAACATCGACAAACAAAGCGTCAGCAAACGAATGGGTATTTTGTATGGCGCCGCTTTGTCTTTGATGCAATTGAGAGATATGTCTACCGCGCGCGCATTGCTGCCCCGCTTGCAAAAAGCTGCTGTAGATCATGCGCCCGCCCTGCGTCTCACGCGTTTGTTAGAAGCGGAGATGGCCTTCAAAGAAGATGACATGGGGGGCGTTTTGCGCGCATTGAATGCCGTCACACATGTGCCTTCAAACCAGTGGCTACGGCCTGAGCTCATTGCGATCACACAAGCTGTTGCTAGGTTGCAAACGACCACGCCATCGGCAGAAACCTCTCAGATATTGGCCAAGAGTGTTTCTGCGTTGCAAGCTCTTTTATTGCAATCGCCTCAGGATGCGCAAGCATGGCAAATATTGGCCACTGCATTGGCTGCGCAAGGCCGCAGCTTGGCCTCATTGCGCGCCGAGGGAGAGGCGCAATTGGCACGCATGGACATTGGTGCTGCCGTCGACAGATTCAGGGCTGCTCAAGACGCCTCCAGAAAAATACCGCCTCAAATGGGCGATCACATCGAGGCTTCTATTGTGGATTCCCGCTTGCGGTTTGCTCAAGGTATTTTGCGTGAACAACTTTTAGAACGGCAGATGCGCTAAGCATCGCGGCTTGCAAGTCGGCAAGTCTGCAAGACTGTCGTTTTAGGCGGTTTTGAGCTTCGCCTTATTTGACCAAGCTAAGTGGTTGGCACTGGCGCCATCCTTGCTTGTTTTTTTCACACTGCAGAAGCCCTTCGGCTTGTGCTTGAGCATGCCGTTCAAAACCCCATTTTTGTTGGCGTTTTTGAAAAACATAGTTGTCTCTGAAAAATACAAAATGGCCATCAGGGCCGGTGTAAAAATAGTCTGTCGTGAATTGAATTTGGCCTTCGATGACTTGCCAATTTTGGAGAGTTTTGACGGCCAGGAAAGTGTGTTGATCGATGTGTTGCAGTTGTCGGATACTTCTCACTTTGTGATTCAATTGAATTGCCGCAGATGACCTGGTGTTGTTTGCAAGCACCGCATTTGTGAACGCAGCTATGTCTGGCATGGCATCTGCAATTTGTTGAAGTTGCCACGGACTCAAGTTTTCATGCCTTAACTTAAAGGCTTTTTTTTCATTGAGATAAGGCGGCTTGATTTCGAATGCAACACCGTCTATGGAGTCTACATGTCCTTTGTCGACAAAATATTCTGAACTGCAGCCTGAGGAGAGCAACAAGCAAAACCACGACACAAAAATAATCACTGCTTTGTAGCATTCTTGAAAATGACTCACTTGTTGTCCTCCTTGACAGCGCTTGATTAAGTACAGCTAAGCTCTTGTGCTTCTTTGAATGCGCGCGCACCAAACAAAGAAACACTGATGCCATAAGCAGCGGCAATGATGTTGCACGTCAGTGCATTTCCGCCTTGCGCGCTGCAGTCGTTCAAAATGTTGTTGGTTAAGTTGGTATCGGCCGTGCTGCGGCTAAAACCACAAGTTAAATAACTCTGGTCGTGCTGATAACAAGCTTGTGAGACATCGATGCCAAATAGCACATCGGGCACAAATGCATCGCTTTTGACGGTTCCACAACCTGCACCCAACGCATTGCCATCATTTCTGATGCCGCTGGAAGTGCCCGAATTGAAATTTAAAAAATCCCAAAATCCGCCGCCATGAACTTGCCGTGTGAGTTCAATATTGCAATCTTGCATGTTATTTTTCCTTAATTTGTTAGAAATCTAGAAACCTAGGTTGGTGATGTTTGCATGTATATAAGTAGATCTTTTGTATGATTAAAATTGATTTATGAATACCAAACTCATATTCATGTGCTGATCTTAATCTCACGCCGAACGGGGCGTGCTTTCAAGCACTTGCAGCCACACCCTGATAAGGTTGGAACTCACAAACCGCTATGATCTCGATCCCTCTTCAAAGAACCTATGGCTGGCATCCACATCACCGACATCGAAGCAGCCATCAACTACTGGCGCGAAAAAAACCCATCTCCCGACGGTGTGGCCTTGCCGCGCGAGTTAAGAGCGCTTGCCGAGGTCTATGCGCTGATGGTTTATTTCAAAGAGGAAGAGGCCGATGAGTTCAGCTTGCCTTTGGCAGCAGCAGAGGCATGGCAAGCTTGGTACGCCAGCACACCCGATACGCCCTGCATTGCCATCTGCTCAACTTTTCAAGGCGACCCATCTTGCAAAGGGTGTGGCCGTACTTTTGAAGAAGTTCAACTGTGGACCGAAATGAGCCCAGGCGAGAAGCGAACGGTTTGGCGGCGCATCACGGTCGATGGCACTTCATGGCGATTCAATCGCTATGCCGAACGTGCCGCAGAGGATCGCAGCTTGGCGCGGGCTGCGGCAGATGCCCAAGTTCCCTTGGGTTTTGGCCGCTGAGTTATTTCCAGCGCACCACCTCAAGGTGCACACTGTCTTTTGAATTGCTCAAGGTGAGCGCACCCTCTTGGACGGTGGCTTGCAATTGCATACTGCGCTCTGCCAACTTGGCCAGTGCCTGACTGGCCTCTGTGGGGACACGCCACACCTGGAGCTTTTCCATGCGGCTGAGCTTGCTTTCTATGCCGCGCCACCAAACTTCTGCGGCGTGGTTAAAACAGTAAACCATGACGGCCTCTGCTTTTTGACACGCCTTGTTCAAGGGCTTGTCCTCAGGTTGACCCACTTCTACCCACAAGCGTGTTTGACCTGTGAAGTCGCGCAGTGACAAGTCGGGGTCATCGGGGTCGGATAAGCCGGAACCAAATGCCAGCACGCCGTCGCCATTCAAGTCGGCTTGGAGTTTGTAGGCGTTAAGCGCCAAGGCCAGCAAACGAATCATCATGCGCTCGTCTGTTTCACTGGGGTGCCGAGCTAGTGTGAGCGCATGATCTGCGTAATAGCTGTTGTCAATGTCGGCGATGGAAAGATTGACTTTGTAGATGGTGGACTTGAGGGCCATTGTGTGAGGACTCGGTGTGGCCTGTTTAAACGCGCTGCGCCAGCTCAATGGCTTTGCCAATGTAGCTTGCAGGCGTCATTGCCAAGAGTCGGTCTTTTTCCGTCTGCGGTATTTCAAGTTCGCGAATGAGTCCGTGCAATGCTTCTGCTGTCACGGTTTTTCCACGCGTCACTTCTTTCAGTTTTTCGTAGGCTCCCTGCACGCCATAGCGACGCATGACAGTCTGAATGGGCTCGGCTAAAACCTCCCAAGATGCGTCAAGATCTTGGGCCAATGCTTCTTCGTTTAACTCTAGCTTTTTAAGGCCTGTCATGAGGGACGAATAGGCCAAAGCGGTATAACCAAGGGCCACACCCATGTTGCGCAATACAGTGGAGTCGGAGAGGTCGCGTTGCCAACGACTGACTGGTAGTTTTTCGGATAAATGTTTGAGCACAGCATTGGCCAAGCCCAGGTTGCCTTCTGCGTTTTCAAAGTCGATGGGGTTGACTTTGTGAGGCATGGTGGAGGAGCCAATCTCTCCTGCTTTCAGGCGCTGCTTGAAATAGCCCAAACTCACATAACCCCAGATGTCACGTGACAAATCGATCAGGATGGTGTTGGTACGGGCAACGGCATCAAACAATTCCGCCATGTAATCATGTGACTCAATTTGAATGCTGTAGGGCTGGAATGACAAACCCAAGCCCCAATGTTCTGCAGAGCCGCCAGCTTCATTGGACTCGGGTGTTTCAACGACTGATTTTGAAAACGCTTCCCAATCAAAGTCTGGCCATGCTGACAAGTGCGCGTTGTAATTGCCCACTGCGCCATTCATTTTGGCTTTGAGCGAGACGCTGGCAATCTTCTCGCGCGTATTGCTCAATCGGACCACAACATTGGCAAACTCTTTACCCACCGTGGTTGGGCTGGCGGTCTGGCCATGCGTGCGGCTTAACATGGGGACAGCAGCATAGCCATGCGCCATGCTGCGCAGCTGGGCAATGACTTCATCCAATGCTGGCAAGATCACTTGGCGCCTTGCCCCTTTGAGTTGCAATGCGTGGCTGGTGTTGTTGATGTCTTCGCTGGTGCACGCAAAATGGACAAACTCTGATGCCTGCTCTAATTCAGGGCGATCTTTGAATTTGGATTTGATCCAATACTCAACGGCCTTGACATCGTGGTTGGTGACCTTCTCAATGTCTTTGATGGCCAAGGCATCTTGCTCTGAAAATTGCGTGACCAAGCCAGTGAGATAGCGCCTGGCTCCTAAAGACAAAGGTTTGAACTCATCAAAGCCCGCATCAGACAAGGCAATGAACCAAGCAATCTCCACTTGGACTCGGCGGTGCATATAGCCTTGCTCACTCATCAGAGGTCGCAGAGCATTGAGTTTGTTGGCGTAACGGCCGTCCAACGGAGACAAGGCGGAGATTGGAGAAGAAGTCATACCCGCATTGTAAGTTCTAGCCTTAAAAAGCAATCAGTATTTGAATTCCTCTAGAATGCACCGCAGTGATAATTGCATTTTGACTCTTTTTGATACTTACAAACCATGAAACTGATCGGTTCACCTACCAGCCCCTACGTCCGCAAAGTCTGCATCGTGATGGCAGAAAAAAAGCTGGACTACCGCATGGAGGCCGAAGACGTATGGTCTGCCAACACCACCATCAATGCCTCCAACCCTCTTGGCAAGGTGCCTTGTTTGGTGCTTGAAGGGGGGGAGTCTATTTATGACTCTCGCGTCATCGTGGAGTATTTGGACACTCTTTCACCCGTTGGCAAGTTAATTCCAACCAACGGCCGTGAGCGCGCAGAAGTGAAAACTTGGGAAGCCTTGGCCGATGGGTTGCTGGATGCCTCTATCTTGGCTCGCCTAGAGGCGGGCTGGGCACATCGGCTACCTGAACAACGCAGTCAGGCTTGGATTGATCGTCAACTTGCCAAAATTTCTGAAGCCCTTCGGGCCATGTCAACCGGCTTGGGAGACAAGCCTTATTGCTCAGGCGCACACCTGAGCCTGTCTGACATCGCCGTGGGTTGTGCTTTGGGTTATCTGGACTTCCGCTTTCCAGACATTCAATGGCGCAGTGCTCACCCCAACCTTGACAAACTGCACGAAAAGCTCATGCAGCGTCAAAGCTTCATCGATAGCCTGCCCAAATAATCAGCTGCGTCATCTGGCCAATTTCAAAGGACCTTGGCTATGAGTTGGCGCGTTTTTTAAGCCAGCGCATCAAGCCGCCCACCCAAGGCAGTTTTTCGTAAAGCTCTTCCGCTGCATCCCAATAATCTCGGTGCAGCGTGATGAGCATTTGATCGTCCAATACCAAATGTGTCGTGCCACGAACCACCTGCTGGGTGGTGGTATCAAAACGCTTAAAGCGAAATTTGAAATCCCAAGTGAGAAAAGCTTGATGACCGTCCACCACCTGACCCGTGATCACAAAGTGTGGGTTATCAAGCGATTCATACATGTGAAGAAAAATTTGCTCAATGGCACTGACTCCCTGAACAGCGTTGAAAGGGTCCTTAAATCGAGCCTGCGGGCTGTACCAATTGTTCAATTGCCCCAAGCTCTGCGGTTGCAGGGTTTCAAAGTAATGGGCAATTTCTGTGAATCTCTGGCGGTTGCTCATGATCAAAGTCCGGTAAATCGACGCACCACTGCAAAATATGTGCGGTATGGCAATAAGCGCAACAACTTCAACCAAGCCGTAAATCGCTTGGGAAAATGAATATCAAACAAGCCTTCAGACCAACCTGCCAGCATGTCTTTGGCGGCCTGCTCTGGCGAAATGAGTGCTGGCATTTGAAAGTTGTTTTGTGCGGTCAACGGTGTTGCCACAAAGCCTGGGTTGACCACACTCACACCTATGCCCTTGTCTTGCAAGTCCATGTACAAGGTTTCTGCAAGGTGCGTGACGGCGGCCTTGGTCGGGCCATAGGCCAAACCATTTGGCAAACCTCGCCAACCCGCCACACTGCTCACCACACTGATGTGGCCAGCGCCTTGTTGTAAGAACATCGGCAACACCGCATCCAAAACTCGCAACAGACCGTTGTAATTCACATCCTGGTGTCGCAGCATGTCTGCCAAGTCAAACTCTGTTGCGCGTTGTGCCCGATAGTGGCCTGCACAATACAACAAGAAATCTAATTTGCCGCCTGCAGCAACTTGCCGCGCAACATATTTCACTTGCAAGGCATCGGTCACATCCAATGACAGCAACTCCAGCGGCAAGCCTTCGCTTTTGCACGATGCCGCCCACTCAGACAACATGCCCAAATCTCGGGCCGACACAATCACATGCGCGCCGGCGGCATGCAGGGCTTTGGCACAGGCCAAGCCAATGCCACTTGATGCACCCACCAACCAAACACGGCGGCCTCGCCAGTCTTGCATGGGCGCATTCAAGGGTGCACCCCATCGGCGCTTTAACGGTGCCAACGGTTTGAGTGTTGCGGTATCGGGCGCCGCCATTTTGGCGGCCTGAAGGCTCACGACTTGCCTCCGGTAGTGGCTTCACGCCGAGTAAAGGACAAGGTCACTTCACCCAAGGTCACACCCAATTTGCTCATCACAGCTTTGTTCAACATCACGCGGTCGTTCATCAGATACATCCAGTCGTCAAATTGGACGTGCCAGACAGAGCCATCTACAGGCAAGGCCAAGGTGTATTGCCATTGAAAGGCATTGCCTTTTGTTTGGCCTGAAGCCATGCCCACCACATCGTCTGCGCGGCCCTCGTAGCGGCCATTGGGCAAGGCCTTTAAACGCCAAATTCTGCGTTGCAAGCTGCCATCCGAGTAGGTGAATGCCTCATCTAGCACGCCTTCATCGCCTTGCCATTGGCAATCCATGACGACGGTGAATCGTTTCACGACACGGCCACTTCGGTCTGTGAAAATACCCCATGCGTCCACCGTTCCTGTGAAGTAAGTGCGCAAATCCAAAACAGGTGTTTCAGATGCATAGTCCGAAATTTGAGGCCCCGCACAAGCCGATAAGGCGAGCGCACCGCTGGTTGCCAAGCCAATCGTGCTTGCGCGAGCCAGTAAAGGTGCACTGAAAGTTTGAGTCAAGTTTTGTAACCACAGACGTCGATTCATCAATCACTCCTAGAGGCCGGTTGAAGCGCCGGCGGTTGAATCCAAAATACAAACAATGTGAACAAGGCCATGAGTTTCAACACACACGGCAGCACGCCATAGGCCAAGGACAAGGCCCTTAAACCTTCTGTCGTTTGTGTGCCGGGTGTGTAACCCCAGTAAGAGAGCAAGGGCAAGCAAAGGCCTGCGGCCAAAGCCAAATTCAATTTGCTGGCCAAGTTCCACCAGCCCAAATAAAGGCCTTCAGCTCGGCCGCGATGACCCAGCGTGTCAATCACCCGATTGAGCAAGGCACTGGGCACCACCAAGTCGGCACCCAAAGCAATGCCAGAAACAATACAAACGGTAAGGAAGGCCATCTCATCGCCAGGGCCTAAGAAAACAACAAAGCCAAAACTCAAGATGGCCAATGCCATACCTAAAAACCAAGTCTTCGGCAAACCGTGCACACGCACAAGCTTGAGCCACAAAGGCAGAGACAAAGTGCCCGCCAAAAAGTACGCGCCTAAGAACCACGGTGACATTGATGCTGAAGCCTGAATTTGGTCTTCGACAAAAAACATGACCAAGCCTGCAGGCACAGCACTGGCGATGCCGTTGAGTAAAAAGACGGCTAACAGTTTTCGAAAGCTGATTTGGCGCAGTGGCAAGTAGTTATCAACGACGGTGGTGCTGATGTTCTTGCCTATGCTGTCCTTGTCTGAAACGATGCGCGCCCGATCTAAGACCAAAGACCACAGACAGAGTCCCAAGAAAAGCATCACGCCCAAGAAAATAGATGTTGAAGTCCACCCAGCCATGACCGGCAGGGCAGATGCTGTGACGACACCGACCAGGCCTGCCCCTTCGCGCCACGCAAGCACACGGCTTTGCTGGCTAGCCCCACCGCCCAAGCGCGAAGCCCAAGCTTGGTGAAGGATGCTCAAGCCGCTGAAAGTGAGGTGGCAAAAAGTGACACAAACAGCAACCCACATCACATAAGAAAAGGCATTAGAAAAACTGGGCGGGAAAAAAAGTGCCACAAAAGAAAGCAACAAACCCACGGCATAGGCAAACGCAACGCCCACGACTTGCGCTGTAGATCTAGCGTAAAGCGCATCGCTGAAGCGTCCTAAGAACGGGTCAATCAAGGCATCGACCAGCCGACTCAATAACAGCACTGCACCCAAACTGGCCAAGGGCACTGCAAATTGGGTGGCATAAAAATGCGGCAAATTGACATACATGGGCAAAGCCACAAATGCCAATGGCAAAGCCAACAAGCCGTAGCGCATGCTGAGGCTGTGGGAGGCTTGGGGATGTGTGCTCATAAGCCCTTCATCCACGCTTGGCGAATGGCTGGCGCTGAAGTTGATTCGTGCATCCAAATACCAAAAAACAACTGAGCAAACCGTGGATCCTGAACTCGACCAATCAACTTGTCGTTCAACAAAAATTCTGCCCCTACATTGGGCACATACAGCCCCTGCAGGCGGTCACCCTTTTGTACATTGGGGAAAATGTCCTGCATGGCTTTGAGCCAATTGTTTTCTTGATCGCGCGAGACGCTGCCTACTTTTCGCATTTCTTCCATCGAGCGTTTTGCAATGGCCCCGCCTTCCAAGCTTCTCAAGTAGGACAGCTCCAAAACAAAAGAATGGTCAGCGTATTTGAGTATTGAAAAATCTGGGCGAACCCACAGGCGTGCGTCGTAAACATCAAAGCCCCAAACACTCAAACGTTGTTGGCTTGAGGGCTTGGCGCCAGGCAGCAAAACTTGCGATGCCAGCACTGGCAAACAAGCCCAAAGGGCAGCAACCAGAATAGCCCGGCTTGACACACGTCGCAGACGCAGCGTTGTGTGCATGTCAGGCTCGTTTCTGCAAAGTAAACTGCATCACGTCGGTGTTGGCCTCGTCAAATGCGGCCTCACAATAGGCCAGGTAAAACTCCCACAAGCGCACAAATTTGGCATCAAAGCCAAGCTGCAAAACCTGGGCCTCTTGCGCCATGAAGTCATGACGCCAACGCCTTAAGGTCTCTGCGTAATCAGGGCCAAAGCTCAGCTCATCAATCACCTCTAGGCCCGCCATGCGCGCTTGCCTTCTAAATTCTGAGGGGCACGGTAAGCATCCTCCTGGAAAGATGTACTGCTGAATGAAGTCTGTCGATTTCAAATAACGCTCAAAGAGTGCGTCGTCAATCACGATGCTTTGAATGCAAGCCTTGCCTCCGGGTTTGAGCATTTTGGCGATGGTTTGAAAATAGGTGGGCCAATATTCTTTGCCCACCGCTTCAATCATCTCAATTGAACACACGGCGTCGTAAGGGCCGTCATCAATGTCGCGGTAGTCTTGTAAACGCAAATCTGTTTTTTCGGCTTTTCCGTTCCATTTCATCCGCGCATTGGCAAACGCCAATTGCTCGGTTGACAAGGTCACGCCGGTCAAACTAGCACCGAAGTCCAAGGTGGCCATTTCGGCCAAGGCACCCCAGCCACATCCAATTTCCAATACGCGAGAACCCACACCCACATCGGTCATTCGCAAAGCACGACGAACCTTTGCACGCTGAGCTTCGGCCATGCTTTGATCAAAGTCACCTTCAAACAATGCCGAGGAGTAGTTCATGGTGCCGTCTAGCCACAACTCATAAAAAGCATTGCCTAAGTCGTAGTGCGCATGAATATTTTTTCGGCTGTTGGCTTTGTGATTTCGATTGAGCAAGTGCTTGATGCGATAGGCCATGCGGCCCCACCAAGAGCCATAAATCAAGTCCTCCACCACGCGTCTGTTTTGAATCATGACGCGCAGCAAATCACTCAAGGATGGCGTGCTCCAGTCACCTGCAATGTACGACTCTGCAAAGCCAATGTCACCAGACTTCATGCTCGCGGTAAAGACATTCCAGTTTTGTAAACTGATAGCAGCATGGTGATTGGAGGATTGGCCATAGACTTTGGTGCTGCGATCCGGAAACTGAACGGTCAAGGTGCCGTGCTCAATTTTTTCAAGCAATTGCAAAACTCGGCGAACCGCCACTGGGGCAGATTGAATTTCGGAGGATGGCCTGCTAGAGGTGCTAGTGTTCATGATCAGCTAGTTTTGGAAATGACTGTTGAAGAAGCTTGCGCGCGTGAAACACCTTGTTGTGGCGGTTCTGGCTTGGTGAAAAAAGGCACGCGTTTAAGCCACAGAAGCAAGGCATGCCAGTGAATTCGAAACATCACGGCAAGTGTAAAAAGGGGATAGCGCCAAAGCGTACGGCGAATTTCTTTGCGCGTAGCGGGCACCAAGGTGCCGCTGATGCTGGTTTGAATCAAGGGGCCATTCACATCGTCGTGATCTACTCTGGCCACGAGTCGCTGCAGGTTGATGCCTTTTCCTAGCGCATCAGCATCCGTTTGCGGTGAGCGCATGAAGCGAAAACGATAATTTCCCGCAACATCACAAAAGGGTGAAACGTGAAAAATTTTGTGCGCACTTTCAGTGCGTCCATATTTGGGCTGGGGCAACAAATAGCAATGTCGCTCTCCAAAGGTATTGTGTACTTCAGCCAAGATAGCGGCCAATGAATTGTCTGTTCGATGGCAATACCAAAAGCTCACCGGCTTGAAGGTATAACCAAAAACTCTTGGGAAAGTTTGAAGCCAAATTTCACCTTGCGCGTCCTGAATGTTTTCTGCTTTAAGCAACTCTTCAATCCATGCCAGTGCTCCGCCTTGCGCAGCTTGCCGGCCATCGCCATGGTCGGCGTCATAAAACGAAAGCATTCCAACTTTGTTGATTGATAAATCGGTTTGCTGGCGTTTGTCTGCGCTTAAATGGCGTGCATGCAAAGCTCTCATGGGCAACATCAAAAAGTAAGCGCTGTAATCAAACGCGTGATGAGCCGGTCGAAGGCGAACGTGTCGCACCTGACCATGCCCAATTAGCACGCCTCCCGTGGTCATGCATGAACCCTTTTGAGCAGCTCTCTGGCGACAGACAAGCCGGACTTCAAGCCATCCTCATGAAAACCATAACCCAGCCATGCGCCTGCATACCACGTATTTTGTTGGCCTTGAATGAGGTGCATGTTTTGTTGCGCATCAATGGCCGCCAAGTCAAACACAGGGTGTGCATATTGGATGGTTTGAATGGTCTTTTGTGCGTCAATCGCTTGTGTGGGGTTAAGCGACACCACCACGGCTTGCGCAAAGGGCAAGGGTTGTAGTTTGTTCAACAAGTAATGTAAGCAAACCCGCGTGCTTTCTAATTGATCACTTTCAGCACGTGCGTAATTCCAAGCTGCCCAGGCTTTTCGCCTGCTTGGCAAAACTTTTTCATCGGTATGCAAAACAGCCACATTGTCTTGGTATCGAATGGCCGATAAATTCTTCACCTCGGCTTGACTAGGCTCTCTAAGGAGACGCAATGCTTGGTCAGAATGCGTACACAAGACCACCTCGTCAAATCGCTCTGCGTGACCCTCTGTGATCACACGCACACCTTGTGCGTCTCGCTCGATCAATTGCACAGGGGTGTTCAAGCGTTTGTCTGTGATCTTGCTGACTATTTTTTCAACATAGTTGCGCGAGCCACCTTTGACTGTGAACCAGCGCGGTCGATTGCTCACTTGAATGAGTCCGTGGTTGTGACAAAAGCGGATCATGGTGGCCACGGGAAAGGCCAACATTTGATCGGTTGGGCAGCTCCATATACAGCCCATCATTGGTAGAAAGTACCAATTCTTAAATGCATCACCAAAGCCATGCTGTTTTAAGAATTTGGAAAGTGGCTGACGCATTTCACTTTCGGATTGTTGTTCGGCTATTTGTGTGCACAGCTTGTTAAAGCGCATCACATCGAGCAACATTTTGAGAAATTTAGGTCGAGTTAAGTTACGTCGCTGGGCAAAGACGGTGTCTAAATTGCTGCCACTCCACTCCAATGTTTCATGACCCCAAGCATTCGGGGCTTGAACTGAAAAGGACATGTCAGACAATGCGGTTTCAACACCTAACTCGGCAAATAAATTGATCAAATGAGGATACGTTCTTTCGTTAAAGACCAAGAATCCAGTATCTACGCCATGTGTCACCAAGCCACTTTCGGTTGGCAAACTAATGTCCACTGTGTTGGCGTGCCCCCCAAAATAAGCCCCCGCCTCAAACAAAGTGATCTCGGCTTGGCCTTGCAAACTGTGTGCAACGCCCAAGCCCGAGATACCCGAACCCACAATGGCAATCTTTTTGTAATTCAAAGTTTCAATCTTTCTGTCTAGCCGTGTTGATGCTGCGGGGCGCACTCATTAAGAGGCTTTTTGTCCCAAACCTTTTTCAATCGCCTGCGTCAAACCTTTGCTATCGGGATTCGTGAGGCTGTTGTAGCTGTCAATCAAACGACCATCTCGACCGATCAAGTATTTGTAAAAGTTCCACTTGGGTCTTTGGCCAGGATCTTTGGCAAGTTGTTTGAAAAAAGGCGCAGCAGAGTCGCCCGTCACGGAGGTTTTGGTGAACATGGGAAACTTCACGCCAAACGTGCTTTCACAAAAGTCTGCAATTTCTTGATTGTTGGCTTTTTCTTGGGCGAAGTCGTTTGAAGGAAAGCCCAACACCACCAAACCTTTGTCTTTGTATTTGTTGTGCAGTGCTTCAAGCCCTTTGTATTGCGGCGTAAAACCGCAATAGCTAGCGGTGTTGACCACCAAAATGACCTTGCCACTGTATTGACAAAGAGACTGTGGTTTTTCGTCTTGTAGTCTTGGAAAAGTATGATTCAGCAAAACAGGGCACGCCGCTGATGAGACTTCAGAGGCGGGCGCTGTCTGTGCCCAAGCAGAAGACATGGCCAAACAGCCGAGCAACACGGCCAATGATTTGAAAGACTGAAAGCTGGTCATTGAACTGTCCATTCTGTTTTGTGACTGGACAGTTTACTTTTATTTTTTTAACTTGTCACGAACTGTTTAATGGCTTATTTGTTTGGGGAAATACCGCCGCCCAAAGTCCCAAAATAACTTCCCTTTCAGCCTGCAAAGCGTCTTGAGAAACCTGTGTGGGCTCTTCATTCAGCCTTGCTTTGTGCTGCACACGACGCAACTCTCGGTAGGCGGCGGCGGCCTTGAACCCCACGCCATTGGGCAACAAGCCTGCAGTTTCTGCACGTTGCAGCAGCGCAATGTTGCCAACGTTGTGCGCCATTTGAGGATGGTCTGCTGTGTGCATCAAGACCAAAAACTGTACGGCAAACTCAGCATCAACCATGCCACCAGGGCTGTGCTTCACATCAAACAACGCCGGCTTGATGGCGTGTGCCGATCGGACTCGATTTCGCATGGCCACAATTTCCGACTGCAATGCCAGGCCATCGCGAGGGGCGCTGATCACGGCCAGTTGAACTTGCTTGAAGAGCTCGGCCAGATGCTCATCACCCATCACAAAACGCGCCCGCGTCATGGCCTGATGCTCCCATGTCCAGGCCGTATTGCTACCTCTTTGTTGTTGATAATCCGAGTATGCGGCGAAAGTGGTTACCAACAAACCTGAGCTTCCATTGGGTCGCAGCGCTGTGTCAATTTCAAACAAGTCGCCTTCCGAGGTTTTGACGGTGAACCAATTGATGAGCTTTCGAACAAAGGCGCCATAGACCTCTTGGGCCATTTCGTGGGCGTCTTCATAAACAAAAACTATGTCCAAATCACTGCCATAACCAAGCTCTTTGCCGCCTAATTTGCCATAGGCAATGATGCCAAACTGCGGCACATCCCGATGCCGGTTTTTCAAACAGGACCAACACCATTGCGCCGTCACGCGCAAAACAGCATCGGCCATGGCGCTTAAATCATCTGCCACTTCCTCGACCGTGAGCCGGCCTTCGACATCGCGCGCCAATGTTCTAAAAACCTCTGCATGATGGGCTCGGCGCAGCAAATTCAACAAGTTCTCCTCGTCATCTTCGCCGGTTCTTTTTAAGGCCGCTCGCCGCGCTTGGAGTTCGGCCTCAAAGTCTTGCGCAACAAACCTTTGTTGCAACACGTCGCCGTTGGCCAACTCGTCAATCACGCCTGGGTGTTGCACCAAATAACGTGCAGGCCATTTCGCGGCCCCCAAGAGTCGCAGCAAGCGTTCATGCACGGCGGGGCGCTCAAGCATCATGGCGAGGTAGCTTTCGCGGCGCATCAATGGCTCCATCCAATCTGCCATTCGCACCACAGCATCAACCCCCACTCGACCTTCTTGAAGCCACTGGGCTGTGCGCTGCAAAAGTCGCATCAAGCGGGCTCTGGCGTCGTCCCTCAAACTTTTAACTTTGGGACTGTCTTGCCAGTGCGCCAAGCGGGCTCGCGCTTCGCCCTGAAACAAATCCAAAACCGCTTCAAGTTCGGGGCGCTCACGGCCAGTTTGGGTCTGACAGGATTTGCATTCCCGATCACCCCCCAACAGAATGTCAAATTCGTGGGCGACCACTTCGCGGTGGGCATCTAGGTCTGTCAGGAAGTCACAGCCTTCCGTATACCCCATGGTGTTGGCAATCCACTGCAAATCGGCATCTTGCGTCGGTAGAACATGCGTTTGCTGATCGTCCAAGTACTGAATTCGATGCTCCACCTTGCGAAGGAAGATATAAGCTTGCGTCAAGGCCTGTGCCGTTTCTAAGGGCATCAATCCGGCTTTGGCAATGCGCGTTAGCGCATCCAAGCTTGGGCGCGTGCGAAGCTCTGGGAATTGCCCACCCCGCACCACTTGCAAAAGTTGCACTGTGAATTCAATTTCCCGAATACCGCCGCGCGAAAGCTTGACGTCGTTGGCGCGCTCGGGATGACCGGCGCTTCTTTTGGCTGCGTGATCGCGAATTTGTTGGTGCAGTGTTCTTAAAGACTCAAACACGTTGTAGTCTAGATAACGTCTGAAGACAAAGGGCAACACGACACTTCGAAGCTTGGCAGCAGAGCCATTTTGAACCGCGCTTCGGGGCGCAATGACCCGACTCTTCATCCAAGCAAAGCGCTCCCACTCGCGGCCTTGAACCAACAAGTACTCCTCCAATGCGCCCAATGAGACAACACTAGGCCCAGAGTTGCCATTGGGCCGAAGTGCTAAGTCCATTCGAAACACAAAACCATGCTCGGTGGTGTCGCCCACCAAAGTAAAGATGGCTTTGACGGCTCGGCTGAAGTATTCCTGAACTGAAATCTTGCCTAAACCTTGGCCGTTGCCAGCTGTCTCGCCATCCTCGTCGTAAACATAAATAAGGTCGATGTCGCTTGAGACATTGAGTTCTCGCGCACCCAGTTTGCCCATGCCCACCACCCAAAATTGGGCTTGATCGCCATTGGCCAACAAGGGGGGGCCATGTCGCGCATCGAGATCATGAAATGCCTGCTGACAAGCCTCGTCTAGCGCGAGTTCTGCCAAATGAGTGACCGCTGCGGTAATGACGTCAAGGTCTGCCCCTTGCTCGCAGTCCAAAGTGATCAAGCGCGCCATGGTCCATTGGCGCAAGATGCGCAAGGCAGGTCCTACTTCGTGACCCTGCGTGCGCAATTGTTGATAGGCTTGTAACAACAATTCTCGCTGCGGTACACCAACAGGCAGGCTGGCAAAGGCATCTGCATATCGCCTTTGTAGCCTTTGGAAAAACCGCGATCCTTCGGCGAGCGGCGGTGGACGCTTTGAAACCATGGGTTTGGCTGTCTCAAATGGGCTTGTGGCGGTCATAATTCCCTGCTTAGGTCATTATGTCCGTCATGTCATTCGAATGTTGAAGTTTTCTGCCATCACCCAAATTACAAGCTTTGCTGTGCGTTTTGCCGCATGGCTCTTGTTGGTGGGCGGCTTTGTCTTGGGCATGGCTTGGAGTGCGCTTCATTTTTGGATTGTGCCCCGAATTGAAGATTTTCGGCCCAAACTTGAAAACATGGCCACTCAAGCCATCGGGGTTCCAGTTCAAATGGGCAAGTTGATGGCTGTGTCCTCTGGTTGGATGCCAACTTTTGAAATCCACGACCTCACACTCCTTGACCCCGAAGGAAGACGTGCGCTCACATTGCCCAAAGTTGTTTTTGCCATCAGCGTTCGGTCGGTTCTGAGCTTAGGGGTAGAGCAGCTGGTCATCGACTCGCCCACACTGGACATTCGCCGTACCATCAGCGGCGAGTGGCGTGTTGCAGGACTTGCACTCAAAAAAGAAAACTCACCCGACTCAGCGGCCGCCGACTGGGTTTTTTCACAAAAAGAAATCCTTGTTCAAAATGGCTCGGTGATCTGGACTGATGAGTTCAATCCGCTCCAAAAAGAAAAGGCGGCTTTGAATTTGAACCAAGTCTCTTGGGTCTTGCGCAATACCGCACGCCATCATTTGTGGCGCCTAGAGGCCACACCCCCAGAGGGCTTTGGCGCACCCTTCACCCTGATGGGCGATTTACGCCGAGGGCTTTTATCGACGCATGCTGGGCGAGTCAAAGATTGGCATGGTCAAGTTCATGCCGAGTTTTCAGATGTGAACTTGGCGCAACTAGGCCCGCACTTACCGTGGAAAGTTAACACCTCGCAAGGGCAAGGCGCTTTGCGCATGTGGTTAGATTTAAGACACGGCAACATTCAGCAAGCCACCGCAGATTTGGTTTTAGAAAACGCCCGGGCCCAACTCAGCCCCGAGCTTGAGGCCTTGTCATTCAAGTACATTGCTGGGCGCGTTTCGGCCAAAGCCAAGCCAAATGGTTTTGATTTTTCAACAGCAGGTTTGCGCTTTGACACAGCCGACGGCTTGCATTGGCCGGGTGGCAATGTCAGCCTGTCTTATTTAGAAACTGACACGGCAGAAAGTGCACAAGGGCGTTTTCAGGGTGACGCTTTAGATTTACTTGCGCTTCGAAACATTGCCCTTCAATTGCCGCTGCCACCATCGGCGCGGCAAACACTGGAAGCGCACAAAGTGAGTGGCTTGGTCAACACCTTGAGCCTGGAGTGGACTGAAAACAATACCGGCCCAGAAAAAACATTTGAAGTTAAAGCCGCCAACGGCCGTTTTGACAACTTTTATTTTGAAGCAGGCAAAAGCGGCTCAGCCTCCGAATATTGGCCGGGCATTGAGAATGCCAATATCAGTTTTGACATGACGGCCGATGGTGGTCAAGTCAAGACAAGCATCGAAAAGGGCGCGCTGCAAATCAATCGGCTGTTTGAAGACTCGAGAATCCCATTGGACAAAATGCAAGCCTCAGTCAAATGGCAGTATGAAAAAAATAAGCTGCTGGTCCCCGACTGGCAATTAAGCTTGAAGAACGCTGATATTTCCGCAGACCTTAAAGGCAGCTGGAAACCCAGCCAGCTTGCAGACAGTAGGGGTCTGTTAGATTTGCAAGGCAACATCCAACAAGTTGATGCCACACGTGTTCACAGATACTTGCCTTTGAGCCTGCCGCAAAACGTTCGCCACTACGTCAGGGACGCCATTTTGAAGGGCTCCGTACAAGGCGTTGCCGTGAAAGTCAAAGGTGATCTCAAGCTACTGCCCTTTGCCAATCCAAAAGACGGTGAATTCAGGTTTGCGGGCAAAGTCAAAGACGTCTTGTATGCCTACGTTCCAGCCACCAACCTCAATCTTGCAGAGCGCAACAACAACCCTGAAAGTATTTGGCCGCCGATGAGTGAAGTGACTGGCGATGTTGTGTTCGACAGGCTTAACTTCAAAGTCAATGGCGCATCTGGCAAATGGGGGAACACACCCTTCACGCAAATCAAAGCGGAAATTCCCAGCCTCAACGGGCCGGTGGTGGTGAATGTTCAGGGCGAGTCCAAGGCCAATGCCAATGTTGTCTTGAATGATCTGCGTCTCTCGCCG
This sequence comes from uncultured Burkholderiales bacterium, assembly GCA_903961095.1. Taxonomy (GTDB): domain Bacteria; phylum Pseudomonadota; class Gammaproteobacteria; order Burkholderiales; family Burkholderiaceae_C; genus Limnohabitans_A. The sequence continues at coordinate 19,495 of CAJCDH010000032.1, forward strand.
GTGAACAACATGCTAAGCGGCGCCATTTCACAAGCCAGCAGCACGGGTACCTTGACTTCACGGCTCAGGTTGTCATTGCCGCTTGCCAGTCTTGATAAAACAAACGTTCAAGGCAGCGTCCTTTTGAATGGCAATGATGTTCGCATTCAATCGTCACTGCCCACCATTGAAAAGGCGCAAGGCACCATTCAATTCAGCGAAGCCGGATTTAGTTTGCTTGGCGTGAATGCTCAGTTTTTGGGCGGCCCCATCAAACTAGAAGGTGGGTCTCAAAGGCAAGCGCCGCGCAGCACGGAGGCCAACCCGCTTTTTCGCATTCAAGGCCAAGTGACGGCCAGCGGCCTTCGACAGGCCAAAGAGTTCTCCAGCCTGAGCCTGCTGGCTCAGCATGCAACAGGCTCCAGCAACTACACCGCCAGCTTAGGCTTTAAAGGCGGCCAAACTGAGCTGAGCATTCAATCCCAACTACAAGGCTTGGCCCTCAACTTGCCAGCACCTCTTGGCAAACGCACCGAAGAAACAAGCGCCTTTAAATATGAGAGCTTGGTCCAAAGCGTCAGCAACGTCGCGCCTTACAAAGCTCAACGCGATCAAATTCAAATGTCATGGGGGCGTGGTTTGTCTGCTTCTTATTTGCGCGACCTGACTGGCACAGAGCCACGCGTCATTCAAGGCCGCATTCAAGTTGATGAGGCCATCGCTGCACCCTCCCTCAACTCAAGCGACTTAGGGGTCACGGCGGTTATCAGCCTTCCCTCGATTTCAATTGACGAGTGGCTTTCTGTGATCTCACCCGCCAAATCAAGTCCTGCCTTGACGTCTATCCAAAACGCGCCCATCACACCCGCCACTCAGACCTACCTTCCCACGCGCATGACACTGAAAGCCAACGAGGTCACCGTACAGGGTCGTCAATTGCACAACGTCTTCATTAACGGCTCCCGTGAGGGGCCTTTGTGGCGCACCAATTTGGATGCCAGAGAGTTCAGTGGTTATCTAGAGTACCGTCAATCTAACAGCCAAAATGCGGGCCGTATTTATGCCCGCTTAGCCCGCCTTAACTTGCCGCCATCGGCTGATCAAACTGTGGAGTCTTTGCTTGAAGACTCGCCAGTCAGTATTCCCGCACTGGACATCGTGGTGGATGAGTTGGAGTTGCGTGGAAAGAAGATGGGCCGCGTCGAAATCGAGGCCGTCAATGCAGAGTCCGCCTTGCCAAGACAAACGCCGGGGCGAGAGTGGCGTTTGAACAAGCTCAACATCACCACACCAGAGGCCAGCTTTAAAGCCAGCGGCAAATGGGTCACCACGCGCGAGGGCACTCAGCAAGCCAATTCAGAAATGAATTTTCGTTTGGACATTTCTGATGCGGGAGAGTTGTTAAATCGTTTGGGCACCAAAGACGCGCTTCGTGGTGGGGCAGGCAAGTTAGAAGGCCAGGTGCAATGGCAGGGCTCGCCCATGACCCTTCATTACCCCAGCATGGGCGGCCGCTTCAATGTGAACATGGGCCGGGGCCAGTTTTTGCAAGCTGACCCAGGCGTTGCCAAGTTATTGGGCGTCTTAAGTTTGCAGGCTTTGCCGCGTCGGCTTCTACTTGATTTCAGAGACGTCTTTAGCGCTGGCTTTTCTTTTGACACCATTCGAGGCGATGTCTTGATTCAGCAAGGCATTGCCAGTACACGCAACCTTCAAATGAAGGGGGTCAATGCGGTGGTGCAGATGGATGGTAGCTCTGACATTGCACGAGAAACACAAAACTTGCGCGTCTTAATTTTGCCTGAAGTAGATGCAGGCACCGCATCTTTGTTGGCCGGCATTGCCCTTAACCCGGCCATCGGTTTGAGTACCTTTTTGGCACAGTTAATTCTCAAACAGCCGCTAAGTCGAGTCAACACCCAAGAGTTTTTGATTGATGGCACGTGGACCGATCCGAGGGTGACCAAGGTGACAAACAGCGCTGTGGCCCCGTAGGCTTGACAGGCACTTTTGCAAATGACGCAAGCAGAACCAAGCTCTTTGCAAAAGACACACATCTTGTGGCTGTTACTTAAGCAAGTCACGCGCTCTTTCACCGACCGCAGATTTTCGTTGTGGATTGCGCTGGTAGGGCTTGTGCTTGCGCTGCTGGTGACCTTGGTTTGGCTTGCGGGAAGGTATGAAGCCAGTCAATACCAAGCGGAGCTTGATCGCGATACGGCAGATGCCGTGAGTGACATTCGAAATGGTTTTGGTCGGCATATTTTGATTTTGCAAAATCTACACGCAAAGTCTCTTTCACAAAAGATATGGCAAGCAGAAGTTGAGGAACTACTGAGTCAAAACAGAGACTGGCTTCGCCTTGAAAAAAGAGACTTGCAAGGCATCAGTTTGGGCGCTGTGCCCTCGCCGCTGAAGCCTGAATTGTTCAACGATAAAACACGCATGAATGAGCAAGCGGAAATTTTGCAGACTTGTTTGCGCGCTCGCCGACTGAATGGCCCAGCTTACTCTCGCAGCTACTTTGTTCCGCAATCGAACGGCTTGGGTTTAGAAGTGATGGAGATGTGTTTGCCCACCATCGAGCGCGGAACAACCGTTGGATTTACACTTTTAACGTATGGCCTGCAAGAAATCTTGGCCACCAAATTGGGCGAGACTTACGGCCAACGCAATGAAATTTCTTTCATTGAACCAGACGGAACGCGTCTGGCGATTCATGGCAATTTGCCACGCGCCAAACGCTTGTTCACGGCCACGCAGTTACTCGATTTACCAGGCACAACACTGGTGCTGCGCATGGATGGTCGCCGCGCTGCTCCCAACTTACTTCCAAATATCTTGCCCGCTTTGGTGACAGCCATGTCAATTGCGCTGGTTTCGGTTTTGGTTTTGCTGGTCAAGGATTCGCGCCGCCGTCTCAAGGCCGAGCGAGACCTGGCCGACGCCCTTGCATTTCGCAAAGCCATGGAAGACTCTTTGGTGACAGGCCTGCGGGCGCGCGACCTCAAAGGTCGGATCACTTATGTCAACCCCGCTTTTTGTCAGATGGTCGACTTTGACGCCGAAGATTTGTTGGGAATGTCTGCGCCCATGCCCTATTGGCCGCCAGAAATGGTGGGCGAATATCAACAACGCCAAGCGGTCAGGTTGGCGGGCAATGCGCCACCCAGAGAAGGCTTCGAGTCGGTGTTTGTGAGAAAAGATGGTTCGCGTTTCCCAGTGCTCATTTTTGAGGCCCCTCTGATCAACGTGCTGGGCCAACAAACTGGTTGGATGAGTGCATTTTTAGACATTAGCGAGCAACGACGCATTGAAGAGCTTTCGCGCTCTAGTCAGGAACGCTTACAAGCAACGGCCAGGTTGGCCACTGTGGGTGAAATGGCCTCTTTACTCAGCCACGAATTGAATCAACCCTTGTCAGCTATTTCTAGTTATGCCACCGGTTCTTTGAATCTACTACGGCAGCCTGAAGAAGGTCAAGGTTCGCCCAATTTGAGTGAACTCCAAATGGCTTTTGAGCGAATTTCTGAGCAGGCAAGTCGAGCCGGAAAAGTGATTAACAGCGTGCACGATTTTGTGCGACGTCGAGATCAAGACAAAGAGGTCGTCAAGCCCCAATCGATCATTGATGCCGTCATGCCTTTGGTGCAACTGCAAGCACACAAACTTCAGGTTCGCATTCAAACCAAACTCGACAACAGCTTATTGCCTGTTCTTTGCGACCGCACGATGGTTGAGCAGGTTCTCTTGAATCTTGCTCGCAATGGCATGCAAGCCATGGATCACCCTGAATGTCGTCAACGTGTTCTAACTTTACAAGTGAAACGCGCAGCTTCCAGCCAATCTCATGGTTGGGTTGAGTTTTCGGTTGTTGACTTGGGAAAGGGCATTTCAGCAGATGTTGCACAAAGCTTGTTCACGCCTTTTTTCACAACCAAGGCTGAAGGCATGGGTTTGGGTTTGAGTCTTTGCCGAACCGTGGTAGAGCAACATGGCGGTCACTTAGAGTTTGAAGCCAATGAGCCTTGCGGCACACTCTTTCGGTTTACCCTGCCTACGGCCCCTGAAATTTAAGCACCACTAAAATCCAAGCATGCAACCCACTCTCAACGCCTGTGTATACATTGTGGACGACGACGCTAGCGTGCGCGATGCGATGGCTTGGCTGCTTCGCTCAAGGCGCTTGATGAGTGAGTCATTTGCGAGTGCCGATGAGTTTGAGCGCGCACTACAAGAAAAGTTTCCTGGGCCCAACACCCCCGTCCCCACACAAGCTGGCTGCATCTTGTTAGACGTTCGAATGCCCGGCCAGAGTGGTTTGGCTCTTTTTGAAACGCTGATCGGCAACGGCCTTGCACACACTTGGCCCGTGATTTTCCTGACGGGGCATGCCGATGTGCCGACGGCCGTTGACAGCGTCAAGAGGGGCGCCTTTGATTTTTGTGAAAAACCCTTTTCAGACAACGCCTTGGTTGACCGCGTTGAGCAAGCCTTGGCTTTGTCGCAGGAGCGCTTCGCTGTTCACCAGCAAAGCGCTGGTTTGGTCTCGCGCCTCGATGAACTAACCGAGCGAGAGCGCGATGTCATGCGCTTGGTTGTGGCGGGCTTGCCCAATAAGCTCATTGCCGACCAGCTTGATATCAGCGTGCGCACGGTTGAAGTTCATCGTTCGCGAGTTTTCGAAAAGATGGCGGTGAAGTCTGCCGTTGAATTGGCCAACTTACTTCGAGAGGTTTAAATGCCAACACCCGTCAACAAGGCTTGCATTCAATTCTTGTCTGATGGTTTGTTGGCGTGTTCTTCTTTCTCCTCCGGCTTCAGCTCGCCCTTGTCTCGACCCGAAAACATGGTCCACCAAACAATCAGCAGTAGCAGTACCAGTGCCAGTAGCGCCTCTAACAGTATCAAGCCCATGCAAAAACTCCTTCGAACATGGATTGTAGGGAGCATCTGCCTGGCCGTGTGTTGGCTTTTCACGGCTTGTTCTTCTACCAAGAAAAAACCACCGCCGCCTCAAGCACCCGTTGCGGCTGTCGTGCCTGTTGCACCCCAACAAGCAACGCTTAGCGAGACTGCGCCCAAGGAGTTGACAAAGGCGAAAAGCAAATGGGTTTTGGCCTCTTGGGCCGATTTGCCGGGCTTCAACTCTGACAACTTTAACGAAGCTTGGGTGGCTTGGCGGCAAAACTGCTCACGCACCTTGCCCCATTCGCAACAGCTTTGTGCCGACGTCAACCGTTTGAATGGGCAGGCTTCAGAGGCCCAAAGAAAGTGGTTGGTGGAAAACTTTCAACCCTACCGGGTTGAGAGCTTGAGCGCATCAACGGCACCCGCAACGGGGCTTTTAACCGCCTATTACGAGCCTATTTTTGAGGCCTCTCGAAGTGCAAAAGCTGGTTTTTCAGTCCCTTTGTACAGCCTGCCTGCCAAGCCTAAATCAAGCGCGCCTTGGTACAGCCGAGAAGAAATAGACCGGCTGCCAGCCGCTAAAGCGGCTCTCAAGGGCAAAGAGATTGCCTACCTTGCTGATCCCGTTGATGCCATGGTGCTCCATATTCAAGGTTCTGGCCGGTTGTGGGTGACGCAAAACGATGGCAGCCGAAAACAAATTCGATTGGCATTTGCCGGCACCAATGACCACCCCTATCAAAGCATTGGCAGGTGGCTTCTTGACCAAAACCTCACCAAAGACGCTACTTGGCCAGGCATTAAAGCTTGGCTTGCACAAAACCCTAGAAGAACCCAGGAGTTGATGTGGCGCAATCCGCGCTTTGTTTTCTTCAAAGAAGAGGCCCTCAACGGCCCAGAAGTCCATTTAGGCCCCAAGGGCGCCATGGGTGTTCCGCTCACGGCTGGTCGCTCTATTGCCGTTGACCCTGGCAGTATTCCTTACGGCTCTGCCATCTGGCTATCGAGCAATGGTCCGCAAACGCCTTTAAACCGCCTGGTTTTTGCGCAAGATACGGGCAGCGCTATTGTGGGTGCTGTGCGAGCTGACTTTTTTGCTGGGACCGGGGACGCTGCAGGAGAGTTGGCCGGTCGTCTCAAACAAGACATGAAAGCATGGGTTTTGCTTCCAAGATAAGCCTTGTCGCTCTACACTGTGGCTTCATGCCGATGAAAGTGAAATACCATGAACGCTCCTTTGCCTGATCACTTGCGCCAAGCGCTAGCCACTGTCACCCTTGATGACAAATACAGCTTGAAATCGGGTCGGGCTTTTATGAGTGGTGTTCAAGCCTTGGTGCGCTTGCCCATGCTGATACAAGAGCGCGATGCTTTGGCAGGAAAGAATACGGGCGCATTGATCAGCGGCTATCGCGGGTCGCCCTTGGGTGGTTATGACCAAGCGCTTTGGAAAGCCAAGACTTACTTAGAAAAACACAACATTGTTTTTCAGCCGGGGGTCAACGAAGAGTTGGCAGCCACCGCTCTTTGGGGCACCCAACAAATGGGCTTTGCACCACCAGGAACTCAAAAGTTTGATGGCGTGTTTGGTATTTGGTACGGCAAAGGGCCAGGTGTCGATCGTTGCTCAGATGTGTTCAAACACGCCAACATGGCGGGCACGACCCCTTGGGGCGGTGTGCTAGCTGTTGCAGGCGATGACCATGTTGCCAAAAGCTCTACTGCTGCCCACCAAAGTGACCACATTTTTAAAGCTTGTGGCCTGCCGGTTTTCTTTCCTTCTTCAGTCCAAGAGGTTTTAGATTTGGGTGTGCATGCCATCGCCATGAGCCGGTATGCGGGTGTTTGGTCTGGCATGAAAACCATTCAAGAGGTTGTTGAATCAAGCGCCACCGCCGATATCAACGCCGATCGTGTGAAGATCGTTTTGCCTGAGTTTGAAATGCCTCCAGGGGGTGTGCACATTCGCTGGCCAGATGCTGCACTTGATCAAGAAGCACGTTTGTTTGATTACAAATGGTATGCAGCGCTTGCTTACATTCGTGCCAATCGATTGAATCACAACGTCATCGAAGGCCCCAACGATCGCTACGGCATCATGGCCAGCGGCAAAGCCTATAACGACACACGTCAAGCTTTGCTAGATCTGGGTTTAGACGTTGAAACCTGCCAGCGCCTTGGCATTCGTGTTCACAAGGTTGCTGTCGTTTGGCCCTTAGAGGCGCAAAGCACGCGCGAGTTTGCAAAGGGTTTGAAAGAGATTTTGGTTGTGGAGGAAAAACGCCAAATCATTGAATACCAACTGAAAGAAGAGTTGTACAACTGGCCAGACTCACAGCGGCCACGAATTGTAGGCAAGTTCGATGAGCTCGAAGGCAACGACTCAGGCGGCGAATGGTCTGTGCCCAACCCAATGGCTTACCGATTGTTAAGAGCCAATGCAGATCTCACGCCCACACTCATTGCCAAGGCTTTGGCCAAGCGTTTGCAAAAATTAGACTTGCCAGCTGATGTCTTGGCACGCATGAATGCTCAATTGAGCATCATTGATGCCAAGGAGCGCGCGCAAAATAGTTTGGTCTTCAACCCCTCTGCAGATCGCATGCCATGGTTCTGTTCTGGCTGCCCTCACAACACCAGCACCAAGGTTCCAGAGGGCTCACGTGCCATGGCCGGTATTGGTTGTCACTTCATGAGTGTCTGGATGGACCGCAGCACGGTGGGCTTTACGCAAATGGGTGGTGAAGGCACACCATGGATTGGGCAACAGCATTTCAGCCACGAAAAACATGTGTTTGCCAACATTGGCGATGGCACCTATTTTCACAGCGGTATCTTGGCCATCAGGCAGAGCATTGCGGCTGGCGTCAACATCACCTACAAAATTTTGTACAACGATGCTGTCGCCATGACCGGTGGGCAACGCGTGGGTGAGCGAGCTGAAGGTCATTCAGTGGTTCAAATTGCTCAAAGCATGCGCGCTGAAGGTGCTGTGGTCATCAAAGTCGTGACAGATGAGCCTGAAAAGTACAACGGTGTTGCGCTTGCCGATGGTGTTTTGGTTCATCACCGTGATGAACTTGATGCAATTCAGCGCGAATTGCGTGAGGTCAAGGGTTGTACCGTTATCATTTACGATCAAACTTGCGCCACTGAAAAGCGCCGTCGTCGCAAGCGTGGCACCATGGTCGATCCCGCTGTGCGTGTCATGATCAATGAATTGGTTTGCGAAGGATGTGGTGATTGCGGCGTACAGTCTAATTGCTTGTCTGTTGAACCACTTGAAACAGAGTTTGGTCGCAAACGCACGATCAATCAAAATACTTGCAACAAAGACACCAGCTGTCTGAAAGGCTTTTGCCCAAGTTTTGTTTCAATTGAAGGTGGTCAACTTAAAAAGAAATCGAAGCTTCAAAAATTTAGCTTGGATGCTTTGCCTTCATTGCCATTGCCTTTGATTCCAAATTTATCTAATGCAAGCCAGGCTTATGGCATTGTTGTTGCAGGTGTTGGCGGCACCGGTGTCATTACCATTGGTCAGCTTTTGGGCATGGCAGCACATCTAGATGGTCTTGGCATTGTGACCCAAGATTCAGCTGGCTTGGCTCAAAAAGGGGGCGCCACTTGGAGCCATGTGTTGTTGGCAAAAGATCAAACTCAAATTCAAACGACACGTGTCAGCATGGCAGCTGCCGATTTGATTTTGGGATGCGATCCCATTGTGAGTGCAGGCAAAGAAACTTTGTCTCGCATGATTGCAGGCAGAACGCGCGTCGCACTGAACTCACACAGCACACCAACCGCTGCGTTTGTTAAAAATACCCTATGGCAAAACCCTGCTGACAGTTGCGCAGCAGACATTGCAGAAGCTGTGGGCGTCAGTGGGCTGGCAGCCTTTGATGCCGATCATCTTTCTGCTCAGTTGATGGGCGATACGATTTACATCAACCCAATGATCTTGGGCTATGCATGGCAAAAGGGTTGGGTTCCTTTGAGCCTTGATGCTTTAAAAAGAGCCATTGAACTCAATGAAGTTGCTGTTGCACAAAACTTAGCTGCTTTTGAGTGGGGTCGTCATGCGGCACATCAATTGGCTTCCGTTCAGGCACTCATCACGCCTGTTCAAGTGATTTCTTTGAAAAAGCGTGAAAAGTTAGAAGAACTTGTCACAACACGCGTCGAGTTTTTGACCGCTTATCAAAATGCAAGTTATGCCAAACAGTACGAAAACTTTGTATTCAAGGTCAGAGCCAAAGAAAGCACGCTGGGCCTCAGCTTGCTTTCAGAAACTGTAGCGCGCCAGTTGTTCAAACTGATGGCTTACAAAGATGAGTATGAAGTGGCTCGCTTGCACACCGATAAACAGTTCCTAGAACGCGTTAAATCGCAGTTTGAGGGTGATTTCAAGGTTTTCTACCACTTAGCCCCACCCCTCCTTGCAAAACGCACTGAGAAGGGCCAGCTCCTCAAACAAAAAATGAGCCCTCACATGCTTTTGGCGTTTAAGTTGCTAGCACCTTTGAAATTTTTACGCGGTACATCTCTTGATATCTTTGGTCGTACAGAAGAGCGTCAAACAGAGCGTGCCTTGATTCAAGAATACAAAGATGCCATTGATGAGTTGTTGATTTCCTTGAATTTAGAAAATCACAGCCTCGCTGTCAAAATGGCCAATGTCACTGAGCAAATTAAAGGCTTTGGTCATGTGAAAGAAAAACACTTGGCTGCAGTCATGGTTCAGTGGCAAAACTGCATGAGCGAGTTCAGAAAAACAATTTAATTTGAATTCTGACTTTGTCTTTGTATTCTTCTTTTATATAGATTAATACATAGTAGTAGTAGATAAGGGGAGGCTTGTTCTGTGGACAAGTCTCTTTTTTCTTTATAGATCAATGTATTGAATCATTTTGAAGCATGTGCACGAGTGTGCTTTTGTGCTGTCTTCAAACCATGAACAACTTTCAAAAATCAATTTTTCTGTGGATAACTAAGGTGTTATCCAAAAATTATCCACATCTTTGTACATTGACAAATGACCCCATCTGGTCTTGAGTCATTTTCAAATTATGGGCGCATTTTTGGATGGTGATCCATTGGCTTGTGTGCAAACAAATTTTGGGTATGTGTATCAAATACTTTTTGTTGGCTTGGCGTTAAGCTGCCATAGAAAGTTTTGCTTGCAAGCATTCGGTTTGTCATTTCTATATCCCTCTCTGTCTTCAGAGCCATCATTTTGTCAATCCGTTCGGGTGTGGTCATTTTTTCCAATTCCGAGGTGTTGATGGGTGTAGGGCGTTTCATGGGTGTTTTCATTGCACCCGAAAAAGCTTGCCAAGCTGCTTCTTGATTGGCTTGAAGTTGCAAATAGACTTTCATTTCATTCAGATATTTTTGATGCCGCTCGGCTCGCTTAGCTTCTCGACGTTCTTGCATTTTTGGATTGTTCATCATGCCTGGCATGCGATCCTGTCCCATCATGTGTGGGTGCATTCCCATGCCCATGGGAGATGGCGTACTTTGCATGCCTTGCTGGCTTGGCGAACTTGGTGAGGGTGCTTGAGCAAAGCTATGGGTGCTAAGAAAAGAACCTAACAGGAGTGCGGATGAGACAGCAAATTGAGAAAATGAAGTCATTTGAAATTCCTTGGTCTAAAAACCTCAGTTTGCCAATGGCGTGTGTCTGCTCTTTGCAAGTTTTGTCATGAATTGTAAAGACCAGCCCTAAAATCATCAACAGCCTTGATCAATTCTTCTCTGGTGTTCATTACAAAAGGGCCGTATTGAGCAATGGGCTCGTTCAGTGGTTGGCCTGCAATTAACAATACTTTAGCGCCAGGAGAGCCTTGAATGACCACACCATCGCCTTCGTTTTTCAGAATGGCCATTCTGTGCAAGCCGACTTCGGTTTTTTGATTTTCACTGAGCACAGAAATAGCACCTCGATAGACAAAAATAAAAGCGTTGTGACTTGAACTTAAGGTTTGCTCAAAACAAGTTTCTTGATCAAAGTGAATATCCAAATAGAGCGCTTGTGTTGGAAAGTTTTCTGGCGGCCTTTGCACCGCACCCAAAACACCGCTTGACACACCTGCAATGACACGCACCGTGATGGACTCATGGGGTCGGTATTCTGGAATGGCGTCGCTTGGAATATCTTGATAAGCGGGTTTGCACATTTTTTGCTGTGAGGGCAAATTCAACCAAAGTTGGAAGCCTTCCATCACACCGTCCTCTTGTTCAGGCATTTCGCTGTGCACAACACCTCTGCCAGCCGTCATCCACTGAACACCACCATTTTGTAAAAGTCCCTCATTGCCTGCGCTGTCTTTGTGCCTCATTCGCCCTGCAATCATGTAAGTCACCGTTTCAAAACCACGGTGCGGATGGTCTGGAAAACCACCGCCATAGTCGTTGGGGTCATCGCTGCCAAAATTATCGAGCATCAAGAAGGGGTCGAGGCGATGTTGATGGGCTTGTGTGAGTACACGTGTGAGCTTGACACCATCTCCGTCGTGGGTGGCTTGGCCGATCACTTGCTGTTCAACACGGCGTCCGATAAGTGGCATTTTTAAGGTGTTCATGGTTTGTGATTTTGCATCGGTTTCTTGATTTGAATCATGCTTTGAGAGTGTTAATTCATGCAGACTGAAGGGCATGAAAAAACAAAGCTTGCACATTATTCGCGATGAACACGCGTCGCTGGCAGCCATGCTGCAGGCCATGATGCAGCTTTTAGAAAGAGGGCCTGCTCAAGACGCGCAAAACTTCTTTGATGTGATGCGTGCCATGCTGTTCTATATAGACGAGTTTCCTGAACGCTTGCACCACCCCAAAGAGTCTAACTTGCTGTTTCCAAAAGTTGTTAAAAAAGCACCTGAAGTGATGGGCGCAATCGACCGCTTAGAAAGAGATCATCTGCAAAGTGAAAAAGCAGTTCGTGAATTGCTGCATTTGTTGCTGGCGTGGGAGCTGTTGGGCATGACGCGCAGGCCAGCGTTTGTAGAGGCCTTAGGGCCCTACGTAGAGGCTTATTTGGAACACATGCGCTTAGAAGAGACCGTCATTTTGCCCGCTGCAGAGATGGCGTTGACTGACGAGGACTGGTCTTCCTTGGATGCGGCATTTGCGGAGAACGCCGACCCACTCACGGGCAAGCATTTACCTGGGCCCATGTTTGAAAAGTTGTTTAGTCGAATTGTCGCGACCGCGCCGGCACCTATCGGGCTAGGATAAAAGGAGTTGATTGACCAGGCTCTTGTGTTGCTAACATGAAGAGTTAGAGGCTCGGGTAATCGGTATAGCCCTTTGCGCCACCCCCGTAGAAGGTGGCTCTGTCGGGCGTGTTGTAAGGGCCCTTGCTTTTTAACCTGACCGCCAAATCTGGATTGGCGATGAAGGCTTTTCCAAAAGCGATTAAGTCGGCACCCGCATTCAAAGCCTGATCGGCAAGATCGTGCTCATAGCCGTTGTTAAGCATCCATGCGCCTTGGCCACCGGCTTGTCGATATGCACTTTTCAATGCCGCATAGTCAAAGGCTTTTTCTCCTTGCTGGTAATCTCGCGCTGCACCGGTTGAGCCCTCTATGGTGTGGACATAGGCCAAGCACAAGGTGCCCAAGAAACTCGCGACATGTTCAAACAGGGCTTGCGGCGAAGCGTCGCTGGCATCATTTGCGGGGGTGACGGGCGAGATTCGAATGCCACAACGGGCACTGCCAATTTCTTGGCACACGGCGAGCATCACTTCTTTCAAAAGACGCGAGCGATTCTCTGTACTGCCACCATACATGTCAGAGCGATGATTGCTGTCGGCTCTTAAAAATTGATCGATCAAATAACCGTTGGCCGCGTGTATTTCAATGCCATCAAAGCCGGCCGCAATCGCATTTTTTGCAGCGTTTTGATAATCAGCAACGATGCCTGGAATTTCAGCCAACTCGAGTGCGCGAGGCTCTGACGTTGGTACAAAGCTAGGAACGCCATCAAGCATCAGCACTGTTTTTGATTTGGCAACAATGGCAGAAGGTGCAACAGGGGCTTGCCCATTGGGTTGGAGGCTGTTGTGTGAGATGCGACCAACGTGCCAAAGCTGCACCACAATTTTCCCGCCCTTGGCATGCACAGCTTGCGTGACGGCTTGCCATGCGCGCACTTGCTGGTCAGACCAAATGCCTGGCACATCAGCATAGCCCTGGCCTTGATGGCTGATGGCGGTTGCCTCTGTGATGATGAGGCCAGCACCCGTTGCGGGGTTGGCGCGTTGCGCATAGTATTCAGCCATCAGTGCATTCGCTAACGCATGAGGCGCCCGATTGCGAGTAAGGGGGGCCATCACAATGCGTGAGGCCAGTTGCAGTTGGCCGGCCTGACAGGGTTCAAATAAGTTTTTCATGACGCAAAGCATAAGGTTTTTTTCCGCAATTGGCTTGGCCGTTTGTATTTCTATGGCCGCCGCGGTTTCTTTGGGCTTGACACGTTTTGCTTATGCGCTGCTGCTGCCGCCCATGCGCGATGACTTGTCTTGGACCTACACCTTGGCTGGGAGCATGAACACCTTCAACGCCCTTGGTTATTTAATGGGCGCCTTGATGACGCCGCGCATTTTGAAGCTTTGGGGCGCTGTACCGGTCTTGATTGGCGGCTCCTTGGTGGCGTCTTTGCTGATGGCCATGACAGGGTTTTTTTCTGAAACCAGCCTCCTTTTGGCACAGCGTTTGTTAGCAGGAATGGCCAGTGCAGCGGTGTTTGTTGCTGGCGGCTTGCTGGCTGCCAGGCTGGGCGCCCACGTGCCCGCGCAGTCCGGCTTGTTGTTAGGCCTTTATTACGGCGGTACTGGCTTGGGCATTTCTTTGTCTGCGGTTCTGGTCCCAGTGGCATTGACATCAGCAAGCCAATATGGCCAAGCACACCCTTGGGCGTGGGCGTGGTGGGTCTTGGCGCTTGCTTGCTTCATCATGACGATCATGTTGTTCCTCGTTCGGCGTCCAATGATGCGCTTTATGCCGGAGGTGAGCGCATTGACAACAAGTGACCAGCACACCGATGCAGGTGTGCTCAAAATGCATTGGCCGCAATGGGTCTTTGGCCTTGCGGGTTACGGCCTTTTTGGCGTGGGCTATATCGGGTACATGACCTTTGTGGTGGCTGTGTTGCGCGAGCAGGGCGCAAGTGCATCCGAGATCACCTTGTTTTATGCCTTGCTGGGCTTGGCTGTCCTTGCTTCTTCCAGAGTTTGGGCGGGTTTACTCAATCGCTATCAAGGCGGCCAAGCGCTGTCTATTTTGAACGCTTTACTGAGCGTTGCCACTGTCATACCCGCCATCACATCGGCTTGGCCCATGATGGTGCTTTCGGGGGTTTTGTTTGGCGGTGTCTTTTTGTCGGTGGTTGCTTCTACCACGGCCATGGTGAAACACAATTTAGCCCCGCCGCAGTGGGCAGCGGGCATCAGTGTGTTCACCATTATTTTTGCCATCGGACAAATCGTGGGGCCAACCGTGGTGGGCTGGATTGCCGATGGTCCTGGTGGCCTTCAGCGGGGGCTGGTTTTCTCAGCCGCAGCCTTGTTGCTCGGGGCCTTGTTGGCGTGGCAACAAAAACCAATTCAAGCCAATTTGAAGGCAACTCAAACGTCGTAGCCTGGGTTTTCTCGATGGAGCTTTCGCAGGAGTGAAGGCCAAACAAAATTGCCACCCAAGCCGCCGGTTTGTACCTTCATCGCGTGTGCAACGCCCGTCAAAACTTGGGGGTCAATGGCGGTCAGATCGGAGGCGCCTGTCTGGCCGGCCAAGGCATCAACTTGAATGCGGCACGTATTTTCAAATGTGTACATTTGCAAAAAAGCATCTGCAATTGTTTTGCCCACGGTGAGCAGGCCATGGTTGCGCAACATCAAATAATTGGCGTCCCCCAAGTCTTTTTGCAGGCGCAGCTTTTCATCGTCACGAATAGCAACGCCTTCATAGGCATGATAGGCCAAAGAGGCGAGGACAAAGGTGCTTTGCTGGCTGATCGGCAGGACCCCCTCTTTTTGCGCGCTCACGGCCACGCCAGCTCTTGTGTGTGTGTGAAGAACGCAGTTGGCGTCATGTCGAGCCTCATGCACGGCACTGTGAATCACAAAGCCTGCAGGATTAACCGGGTGTGGATTTTCTGCGTCAAGCTTGTTGCATTGCATGTCAACTTTGACGAGGCTTGACGCGGTGATCTCGTCAAACATCAGGCCATAGGGGTTGATTAAAAACTGATGATCTTCACCACTCACCGTGGCAGGCAATTTGGCGCTGATGTGGGTGAAAACCAAGTCGCTCCACCCATACAAGGCGACCAAACGGTAACAGGCGGCCAGGTCCACTCGCAATGCCCATTCGTCAGGGTGCATACGGCTTGCTTGTGTTTGGCTTGTGTTCATGGCGGCTCCTTGTGATCTTGGCGAAGCTTAGCTTGTGAAGGGTTCTGACATCAGTCGCGCATGGAACACCTGATGCAGATAAAATCGAGCCCTTTGGCCATGGGCCTCTCGCGGCGCGAGCAGCGCCGGCCTTCAGGTAACAGACTGGTGATTTGATGCTTTACCCACAAGAATTTGATGTGATCGTTGTCGGTGGCGGCCATGCTGGCACCGAAGCCGCGCTGGCGTCTGCTCGCATGGGTTGTCAAACGCTTTTGCTGTCTCACAACATCGAAACCCTGGGCCAGATGAGCTGCAACCCGTCTATTGGCGGCATTGGCAAGGGCCATCTGGTGAAAGAGATCGACGCGATGGGCGGCGCGATGGGCATCGCGACAGATGAAGGCGGCATACAGTTTCGAATTTTGAACAGCTCCAAAGGCCCCGCCGTTCGTGCAACACGGGCTCAGGCCGACCGTATTTTGTACAAAGCGGCCATTCGAAGTCGCCTTGAAAACCAAGAAAACCTGTGGCTGTTTCAACAGGCTGTTGATGACCTCATGGTGGAGTCTAGTGGAGGAGAAGACCGTGTGGTGGGCGCCATAACGCAAGTGGGTGTTCGCTTCCGCGCCAAAACGGTGGTCCTAACCGCCGGCACCTTCCTCGATGGCAAAATTCATGTGGGGCTAGAAAACTATGCCGCTGGAAGGGCGGGAGATCCACCGGCGCTCAGTTTGTCAGCCCGCTTGAAAGAGCTTAAATTGCCGCAAGGACGATTGAAAACAGGGACGCCGCCGCGCCTAGACGGCCGAAGCATTGACTTTTCAAAATGCCAAGAGCAGCCCGGTGACGGAATGCCAGGCGGCTTGAATCCAGAAGCGGGCGTGCCGGTTTTTAGTTTCATGGGCCGTGCTGATATGCACCCAGCCCAAATGCCTTGCTGGGTCACCCACACCAATGAGAGAACGCACGACATCATCCGATCTGGATTCGACCGAAGTCCGATGTTCACTGGGAAAATTGAAGGTGTTGGGCCAAGGTATTGCCCCAGCGTGGAAGACAAGGTCAATCGCTTTGCCGACAAAGACAGCCATCAAATTTTCTTGGAGCCCGAAGGCCTGACAACCCACGAGTTTTACCCCAATGGTATTTCTACCAGTCTGCCATTTGACATTCAGTACGCTTTGGTAAGGTCAATGAAGGGGCTGGAAAACGCGCACATACTGCGACCCGGCTATGCCATTGAATATGATTACTTTGACCCACGATCCTTGAAAAGCAACTTTGAAACCCGTCAAATTGGGGGCTTGTTTTTTGCGGGTCAAATTAACGGCACCACGGGTTATGAAGAGGCCGCAGCGCAGGGCTTGTTTGCTGGCATCAATGCAGCACTCCAGTGCCGCAGCATGTCTGGACTGGCCAACGACTTAGGCGGCGCTTGGCTGCCCAGTCGCGATCAGGCCTATTTGGGCGTGCTTGTAGACGACCTCATTACCAAAGGCGTTACCGAGCCATATCGCATGTTTACCAGCAGGGCAGAGTTTCGCTTACAACTTAGAGAAGACAACGCCGACATGCGCCTGACCGAGATGGGCCGCCAGTTGGGATTGGTCGACGATGAGAGGTGGGTGTCTTTTTGTACAAAACGCGAAGCTGTTTCACGTGAAACAGAGCGACTGAAATCAACCTGGGTCAACCCGCGAAACTTGCCTGCTGCAGAGTCGCAGCGAGTTCTTGGGAAAGCCATTGAGCACGAGCACAACTTGTTTGATTTGTTGCGTCGCCCTGGTGTTGGCTACGCAAGCCTGATGTCTTTAGATTCCGACCGATTTGTGGCCGACGCTGTTTCACGTGAAACACTTGGCGATATTTCGTGTGCTGTGATTGAGCAGGTTGAGATCGCGGCCAAGTATTCGGGCTACATTGACCGGCAAAAGGTCGAAGTAGAGCGTGCTGCGCATTTTGAAAACCTCAGGCTGCCAGCAAAGCTTGACTATCTTCTGGTGTCCTCCTTGTCGATAGAGGCGAGGCAAAAACTGTCAAAGCATCGGCCAGAAACCTTGGGCATGGCCTCGCGAATCTCGGGCATTACCCCTGCCACCATCTCCTTGCTTTTGATTTACCTTAAGCGGGGTGGTTTTAAGGAGTTCATGACGCTCAAGCCGGAGCAGCTTGATGTTGAGGAGGCCGTGTTAGAGGGTGCGGCACACGTGAAGTCATGACTGATCAGCCGACAGAGGCAAATGTTCTTCAAGATCTTGCTCGTGGCGTTGATGCCTTGGGCCTCTTGTTGACGCAACAGCAGCAGCAGCAGTTGTTGGCCTACATGGCCCTGATTCAAAAATGGAACAAGGTTTACAACCTGACCGCACTGAGAAAACCGCAGGAAATTCTGACCCATCATGTGTTGGACAGCTTGTCTGCCATCACGCCCTTGCTGCGACATCTTGGCCAAGCATCCGACGCATTGGCGTCTGAACCGAAATTGTTGGATGTTGGCTCAGGCGGTGGCTTGCCGGGCGTTGTCATTGCAATTTGTTGCCCTGCTATTCAAGTGACATGTGTCGACACCGTTTCAAAAAAGGCGGCATTCGTACAGCAAGTGGCCGCCAGTTTAAGGCTATCTAACTTGCAAGGCGTTCATGCGCGCGTTGAAAGCTTGACGGGCCCGTTTGATGTGATTTGTTCTCGGGCGTTTGCGTCATTGCCTGACTTTGTTCGTTGGTCGTCAGCTGCGTTGGCTCGTCACGGCATTTGGATGGCCATGAAAGGCAAGCTTCCCGAGGAGGAAATGGCGACTTTGCCTTCTTTTGCAGAAGTGTTTCACGTGGAACAACTCAAAGTTCCTGGTCTGAATGCAGATCGCTGCATGATATGGATGAGAAATTCACAAACTTTGTCTGCCGCGGTTCGCGTGACTTGAGTTTCGCCCATTACACTTGGGCTAAATATGAAGGCCTTTGATGTTTGGAATTTCTGATTACGGTGCTTTTGTGGCGGCTTTTGTGTTGCTTTTGTTCCTGCCTGGTCCTGGAAATCTGGCCCTTATCACCTCTACCTCTCAAGGGGGTATGAAGGGCGGCTTTGCGTCGGTCATGGGCTTGATCTTGGGTGATCAAATCTTGTTGTGGATGACAGTAGCGGGCGTGGCAGCACTTTTGCAAACCTATCCTCATTTGTTCATGGCATTGCAGTGGGCGGGTGCAGCATACCTTGCGTGGCTTGGCGCCAAAATGGTTTTTGCCAAACCAGGTGAAGGGCCATCGATCAAAATTACACCAGGCAAGTACTTCAAAGAAACCATGTTCATTACCTTGCTGAACCCAAAGGCCATCATGTTCTATTTTGCGTTTTTTCCGCAATTCATAGACCCAGAGCTTCACCAAGGAATGATTACTTTTTCATTCATGGCTGCCACCATTGCCATTTTGGGATTTTTGTACTGTTTTGGTGTGGTGCTAATCACTCACAATATGGCTGAACGCATCAGAGCCAACCCCAAAGTTTCTGGGCTCCTGCAAAAAGTTGCCGGCTTGTTCTTGATTGGTTTCGGCATTAAATTGGCCCTAGGCAAATGAACGCATTCGCTGAAAAAAGAAGTTTAAAAATGGCAAAAATTTTCTGTGTTGCAAACCAAAAAGGTGGCGTTGGTAAAACCACATCAGCCGTAAACTTGGCCGCCGGATTGGCCAAGGTGGGCCAGCGCGTTTTATTGGTTGACCTTGATCCGCAGGGCAATGCCACCATGGGCTCGGGTGTTGACAAGCGGCAGTTAGAACTCAGTGTCTATGACGTTTTGTTAGAGTCAGCCAGCATTCAAGAGGCCGCTATTTTTTCAGAAAAATGTGGCTATCACGTGTTGGGTGCCAACCGTGAATTGGCCGGAGCCGAAGTTGAACTGGTTGATCTTGAAAGGCGTGATCAGCGCCTGAAGGCTGCGTTGGAAGTGGCTGACAAGAACTTTGACTTTGTCTTAATTGACTGCCCGCCCTCTTTGTCCATGCTCACCTTGAATGGTTTGTGTGCAGCCCATGGCGTCATTGTGCCAATGCAGTGCGAATATTTCGCCCTTGAAGGTTTGACAGATTTGGTCAATACCATCAAGCAAGTTCATGCCAACTTGAACCCCGATTTGAAGATCATCGGCCTGCTGCGAGTGATGTTCGATCCGCGAATTACCTTGCAACAGCAAGTGAGCGAGCAGCTGAAATCGCACTTTGGCGACAAAGTGTTTAACACCGTGATTCCCCGAAATGTGCGCTTGGCAGAAGCCCCTAGCTACGGTTTACCTGGCGTTGTGTTTGACCCTTCGGCCAAAGGCAGTCAAGCTTTTGTCGAGTTTGCCAAGGAGTTGGTACAGCGCATACCAACACTCTGACGACTCAAGCACTCATCATGGGAAATCCAAAAGTCCTCATTTTACCTGGTTGGCAAGGAAGTGGGCCCTCACATTGGCAAATGCGCTGGGTGAGTCAATGGGCTTACCAGGTGCTTGAACAACACGACTGGATGCGCCCGCTTCGAGGCGATTGGCTAGCACGCCTTGAAGATGTCGTGTCTGAACTGGAGGAGCCTGTTTATTTGGTGGCACACAGTTTGGGCTGCATTCAAATCGCTGCTTGGGCACAAATTTCTAAACAATGCCACAAAGTCAAAGGCGCTTTTTTGGTCGCCCCCGGCGACGTTGAGGCCTCTCACCTGCAAGATGTGTTTTCAACTTGGCGGCCGATTGCATTGACGGCACTGCCCTTCAAATCAAGCTTGATTGGCAGTCAAAACGATCCTTTTTGCAGCCCTGCACGCGCAGAATTCTTTGCAAAGGCATGGGGTTCCCAGTTCGTGAACTTGGGCGAGATGGGGCATGTGAATGCTGAATCAAATTTGGGTGATTGGCCAGAAGGCCACGCATTGTTGAATGAATTGATGAAAGATACAGAACATGGTCACTAAAAAACCAAAGGGCTTAGGACGAGGGTTGGAGGCTTTGTTGGGGCCGAAGGTTCAGAACGAACCCAGTTCGCCTCAAGCCGTTGAAGCGGCAGCCAATCGAACCCCCAACACCTTGGCTTTGAGCGACTTGGTGCCAGGCATGTACCAACCGCGAACCCGAATGGACGAAGGCGCACTCTACGAGTTGGCAGAGTCTATCAAGGCGCAAGGCATCATGCAGCCCATCTTGGTTCGCAAATTAAGTGACGGCCCCAATGCGGGCAAATATGAAATCATTGCCGGAGAACGTCGTTTTCGCGCATCCCGACTGGCCGGCTTGAACGAAGTGCCGGTCTTGGTTCGGGATGTACCCAACGAGGCGGCAGCGGCCATGGCCTTGATTGAGAACATTCAACGCGAAGACCTCAACCCACTGGAAGAGGCGCTTGGCTTACAGCGCCTAATCAAAGAGTTTGGCCTGACCCATGAAACTGCAGCGCAAGCCGTGGGCCGCTCGCGAAGTGCCGCCAGCAATTTGCTTCGCTTGTTGAATTTGGCAGAGCCCGTGCAAACCATGCTCATTGCAGGTGACATCGACATGGGACATGCACGCGCCTTGTTGGGCTTAGACAAGGCGACGCAAATTACAGCGGCCAATCAAATTAGCGCTAAAAAAATGTCGGTGCGCGAAGCAGAGAGCTTGGTGAAAAAACTTAGCGCAGAGTTTTCTTTGGTTCAACAAAAGCCGAAAAAAGAAAAGTCACGCGATATCAAACGCGTAGAGGAAGAACTCTCCGACTTGCTCACAGCGCAGGTGGAAGTGCGAATCAAAAAGCGAGTGAAGCGGCATGGCCGATTTGAAGAAATGGGTGAGTTGTCAATTCAGTTTGGATCCATGGATGAGCTCAATGGTCTGATTGAAAAATTACGCGCCTAAAGTAGCCAGGCCATGACTAAAACTTGACCAAAACTTGACCAGACCTTGCCAGTCTGGATGCAATGAAGAAAGGGCCAATTCAGGCCCTTTTTTTAGCGGAAGATTTTTCCGGGATTCATGATGTTGTGAGGGTCAAGTGCCTGCTTCAAGGTGCGCATCATGTTGACTGCGCCGATGCCAGCTTCTGTCACTAAGAAGTCCATTTTGTGCAGGCCAATGCCGTGCTCGCCAGTGCATGTGCCGCCTAGGCGCAAGGCACGGCTGACGAGTTTGTGATTCAGATCTTCTGCAATTTCACGCTCACTTGGAATTTCGGGGTCGATCAGATAGCCAAAGTGGAAGTTGCCATCACCCACGTGACCCACCAAAAAGTAGGGCAAACCACTGGCTTCAGTTTCAGCCACAGAGTCAAGCAGGCAATCTGCCAATTTGCTGATCGGGACACACGTGTCGGTGCTAATGGCTCGGCAGCCTGGTCTGCTTTGAAGCGCCGCAAAATAAGCGTTGTGTCTCGCCGTCCAAAGGCGTGTGCGCTCTTCGGGTGTGGTGGCCCATTCGAAAGCGTTGCCGCCATGGTCGCTGGCAATTTCTTGAACGGTTTCGGCTTGCTCTTTCACACCAGCAGGCGAGCCATGAAACTCCATCAACAACATGGGCTCTTCACGCAAGCTTAACTTGGCATATGCATTGACCATGCGCACCGAGTTGTGATCGATCAACTCGACCCGCGCAATGGGGACACCCAATTGGATGACTTGAATCACCGTTTGCACAGCAGCCTCAATGCTGGGAAAGGAGCAGATCGCTGCTGAAATGGCCTCAGGCAAAGGGTAGAGACGAACCGTCACTTCGGTCATCACGCCCAAGGTGCCTTCGCTGCCTACAAACAAACGTGTGAGGTCATAGCCTGCGCTCGATTTTTTGGCGCGTGTGCCAGTCCGTATGACTTCGCCTGAAGCGGTGACCACTTCAAGGGCCAACACGTTTTCACGCATGGTGCCGTAGCGAACGGCATTGGTGCCGCTAGCGCGTGTAGCACTCATGCCGCCAAGGGTGGCATCTGCGCCAGGGTCGATAGGGAAAAACAAGCCCGTTGACTTGATTTCTTCATTCAATTGTTTGCGCGTGACGCCGGGCTGAACGGTCACGGTCAGGTCTTCTGCATTCACTGACAAAACTTGATTCATCCGCGTCAGGTCAATGCTGATGCCGCCTTGAACGGCCAGCAGATGGCCCTCTAAAGATGAGCCAACGCCAAAAGGAATGACCGGTACTTTGTATTCGCTGGCCAATTTGACGGCATCGGACACATCTTGTGTGCACTCGGCGAATACCACGGCGGAGGGTGGGGGAACTGGCGCAAATGCCGACTCATCGCGGCCGTGTTGTTCTCGAATGACCAGTGCGGTTGAGCAGTTGGCACCAAAACGAGCCTTCAAAGCATCTAGAAAGACCTGCGGAACAGCGCGTGCTGTGACAACGGGCGCTAAATGGGCTGCTGGGGTCGGTGCGTTCATGGTGCGGCTCCAAGTTGAAGGGCAGTCAAAATTTAAGGTGTGACAATGCACATTGACCATGCTTGGAGAAATGTTCCCAAACTCGGTCAAAATCAGAGTTTACGCTGAGACCCGCATTTTTGCAGACCACCATGCACAGGGAAAACACCATGGGAAACAGACTGACACAAATTGCCACCCGAACAGGTGACGAAGGCACCACCGGCTTGGGCAACAACCAGCGGGTGTCCAAAAACAGCTTGCGTGTTCATGCCATGGGCGATGTGGATGAGTTGAATTCGCACATAGGCTTGTTGCTCTGCGAAAACATGCCGGAAGACGTGCGCAACTTGTTGATTGAAGTGCAGCATCAGCTGTTTAACTTGGGTGGTGAATTGTCCATTCCCGGCTTTGAGTTGTTGAAGGTCGAAGCCGTGCTGGTTTTAGATGAAGCGCTCGAGCAATACAACTCGCAACTGCCCAAGCTGGAGGAGTTCATTTTGCCCGCTGGCAACCGTGCTGCAGCCCAAGCGCATATTTGTCGCACAGTGGCCAGACGCGCAGAGCGGGCCACTGTGGCACTTGGCAATGAGGAGGCGCTGAACGAGGCTCCACGCCAATACTTAAACCGAATTTCCGATTTGATGTTTGTCCTCTCAAGGGTCTTAAACCGAATGGACGGCGGAACCGATGTGTATTGGAAAAGTGAGCGCATGAAAAAGTGAGCGCACGAAAAATAAACCCGCCCTGAAATAAAAGGCTTGCGAGCTAAGCTCTGACGAAACTGTCACCAAAGCGCAAGCATTGGGGGTTTTCAGGGTGACAGCAAGCATGGCGCAGGCTAGGCTATGGCCATGAACGCAAGCACCCCCAAACCATTCTTATCGCCGTTTCGCAGCTCGCTTGCAGACTTGCCCAAGTCTGCGCCGCAAGCGCCGCATGCCTACCTGCCGCAAATTCGTCTTTATCAAGACTGGTTGCAACACAACCGAGGCATTGCATTTGAAGAGTACAAAGACCTCTGGCAATGGTCAATCACGGAGCTCGATGCATTTTGGCAAAGTATTTGGGACTACTTTGACATTCAATCGCCCACGCCGCACGAGAGCGTGTTGGCCAACAATGCCATGCCAGGCGCCATCTGGTTTCCTGGCGCACAAGTTAACTATGCAAGCCAAGTCTTAAGGCATGTTGACCAGGCCCACGCAGCAGGCTTTCCGGCCGTGATTGCGCAAAACGAAAAAGGTCAGCATCAAGAAATCTCATGGCCCGAACTACAGCGCCAAGTAGCCTCCATGGCCTTGCATTTAAAAGCACTGGGCCTTCAACCTGGCGATCGGGTGGCGGCTTACTTGCCCAATATTCCTGAGGCCATCGTGGCATTCTTGGCCACCGTGAGTGTGGGCGGTGTGTGGAGCATTTGCGCACCCGACATGGGAACCTTGGCGGTATTGGATCGCTTTAGACAGATAGAGCCAAAGATACTGATTGCCTGTGATGGCGTGACGTATGGTGCCAAGGATTACGACCGCATGAGCGTGGTGCAAGAACTCAAGGATGCATTGCCCTCGGTGCAGCATGTGATTTTGCATGACAACTTGGGCGTTGCAGATTTGGCCAGCAATGAGGTGGCGTCTGCCATTCGCATGTCTCAAACCACCTCAAAGCATGGGCCGCAGGTCGATGCTTTCAAGCCGATGTCATTGCCGTTCGATCATCCACTTTGGATTGTTTATTCAAGCGGCACCACGGGCTTGCCAAAGCCCATTGTGCATGGCCATGGCGGCACCCTGATTGTGGCCTTGGCGCTTAAAATTCTGCACAACGATGTTGGCTGCAGTTATCACCGCAACAGCTGGGGTGAGCGTTTTCATTGGTACAGCTCAACAGGTTGGGTCATGTGGAATGCGCAAGTGGGCGGGCTGATGAATGGCACCACATGCGTCATTTATGACGGCAACCCAGGCGGCAGCAAAGACAATCCAGATTGGAGCACGCTGTGGCGTTTTGCGGCAGAAAACAAAGTGACATTTTTTGGTGCTGGCGCTGCATTTTTTGCCAACTGCCAGAAGTCCGGCATTGATCTCACGCAGTGTGGCGACTTGTCTCGTGTGCGCGCATTGGGCACCACAGGCTCACCGCTTTCGCCAGAGACGCAAAACTGGGGCAACGCGCAATTTCAACGCATCAAAGCGCAGCACGCACAGTCACCTTACCTTCACCGTGAAACAGACGGCGACATTTGGTGGTGCAATATTTCGGGCGGTACAGACTTTTGCGGCGCCTTCATTGGTGGCAATCGTGAATTGCCGCAAGAGGCTGGCGTCATGCAATGCCGCTTGTTGGGCTGCGCCGTGGAGGCCTGGAATGAAGCGGGTGAGCCCGTGCATGGCGAGGTGGGCGAACTGGTGTGCGCGCAGCCTATTCCTTCGATGCCTTTGTATTTTTGGAACGATCAAAACAACGCACGCTACTTAGCCAGTTATTTTGAAATGTACCCCGCTGGCCATGGCCGAAAACCAGGTGGTGGTGATGCAGATGCCGCTTTTGGGGGTGTTTGGCGACACGGCGATTGGTTGAGAATTGGCGCCGCTGAGCAAGGCCAAAACGGCGGTGAAGGCTGTGTTATTTTTGGCCGCAGTGATGCCACCATCAATCGCCACGGCTTGCGCATGGGCACCAGTGAACTTTACAGCGCGGTTGAGGCTTTGCCTGAAGTGATCGACAGCATGGTGGTTGATTTGGAATACTTAGGCCGCGAAAGTTATATGCCCTTGTTTGTGGTCTTAAGAGACGGACTGACTTTGGACGACGCCTTAAAAGGCACTTTGAACAACGCCATCAAAACCGCCTTGAGCCCGCGTTTTATTCCCAATGAAATTTTTCAAGTGTCTGAAATCCCGCGCACCTTGTCTGGCAAAAAACAAGAGTTGCCCATCAAAAAACTCATGCTGGGGCAAGCCTTAGAAAAAGTCGTCAACAAAGATGCAATGGCCAATCCGGCATGCTTAGATTGGTATGTTGATTTGGCAAAAAAACATTTGGCCAAAACGGCATGACAAGAAAAAAGCCAGTGTGAAAACACACTGGCTTTGTAGCCTGAATAAATGCGCAGCAAGCGCAATTTCAAAATCAGTTCTTGTGCAAATCTGCGTTCAAGCTACCCCAGCTCTCGGTGCGAGGAATAGCCTGCACGGCGCCTGATTGTGAATCGCGGCGGAACAAGATGCCATTGCGGCCAGACAACTCACGCGCCTTGACCACACTGCCATCGGGCATTTTGACGCGCGTACCACCCGTGATGTAGCAGCCCGCTTCCACCACGCAATCGTCACCCAATGAAATGCCAATGCCAGAGTTGGCACCCAGCAAACAACGCTTGCCCACTGAGATCACTTCTTTGCCACCACCCGACAAAGTGCCCATGATGGAAGCACCGCCGCCCACATCGCTTTGATCGTCGACCAACACGCCCGCACTGATGCGGCCCTCAACCATGGAGGCGCCCAAGGTGCCTGCGTTGAAGTTGCAAAAGCCTTCGTGCATCACGGTAGTGCCAGAGGCCAAGTGTGCACCCAAGCGCACGCGGTCGACGTTGGCAATGCGCACACCGGAGGGCACCACGTAGTCGGTCATGTAAGGGAATTTGTCGACCGCCTTCACATCGAACACCACACGGGCTGCGCGTGCACGCAGTCGAGCGTCTTGCAATTGGTCTAAGGGGCAAGGGCCCATGGAGGTCCATGCCACATTGGCCAACATGCCAAAAATACCTGCCAAGTTGGCTTGATGTGGTTTGACCAAACGGTGGCTCAACAAGTGCAAACGCAAGAACACGTCGTGTGTGTCTTTTGCCGGCTCTGCCAAAGTGGCAATGCTGGTTTTGACGGCCACCACATTGACACCGCGCAATTCGCAAGGGCCGAGTGTTTTGACAAAGGCCGCACCCAAATGGGTGCGGGCATCAGCCTCGCTGAGAACGTGACTGCCGCTCTCTTGCACGCCTTCAGCCAGTTGCGGTGCTGGGTACCATGTGTCTAACACGGTGCCGTCTTTGGCGATGGTGGCTAAGCCGAAGGCGATAGCGCCACTTTGAATCATGGGAGGGGTTTGCATGGAGGTGTCTAAAAAATCAAAAAAGAGATTATCGGGCTTTGTGAGGCAGTTTGTCTTTAGCGCAATTCAGACAAGGCAATGGTTTGTTTTTTGAGCCATTCGCCGCGTGTATTTTGGAAGCCCAATTGAATTTGTTGTTTGGACCAATCCATTTCAATCAGACCAAAGTGATTTTGCGTAATGAGTTCACCCAAACGATTGGGGCCGTCTTCTTTGGCCGTCGCCCAAGCATGTGTCATGCCGCTAGAGGTGATTTCGTACAAGGGATAGCCTTCTGTGCCACTGCTTTTGTAGATGGCGCCAATGTGCCGGTCACCGGATAAAAGCACGACACCTTTTGCACCTGTTTTTTGAATGAGTCGCTTTAACTTCTCTTGTTCGCGAGGGAAGTTGCCCCAGCCCTCCCAACCATGGCCTTCCACGATCACTTGAACACCTGAGACGATCAAGCGGACTTCCGCAGGCTCTTTCAATTGCGTTTCAAGCCAGGCCCATTGAGCCTCTCCCAACATGGTTTTTTGGGGATCTGAGTCTGGCACATACCGTTCTTTGCCTGGCGCATTGCGTTGATCGGTGACGCGTAGCTTGGACCTGAACCAACGGGTGTCCAACAAAACAACTTGGACGCGCTGCCCCGGCGGGCCAAAAACATGTGCGTGATAAAGCCCGGGGCGTGTTTTGCGGGGGTCGTCAGACGGCAGTTGCCAGAAGTCGACAAAAGCATTTTTAGCGTCTTGCTTGTGAGGAAACTCAACACCGCCATCGTTCAAGCCCATGTCGTGATCGTCCCAAATGGCCAAGTGAGGGATGCTGGCACGCAATGCGGCAAATCCGGGCTGCGCTGCTTGGGCCGCATAGGCATTTTCTAAATTCTGCAACTGCCAAGGCTGGCTGCTCGCGTAAACATTGTCGCCGCCAAAAATAAACAGATCGGGCTTTGTGGCCAAAATGGTTTCCCAAATGGGCTGAGGTTTATGTTGATCAATGCAAGAGCCAAAAATAATCTTTTGAACGTGAGTGGGCCAGGCTGGCAAACCCTTGGCGTTGCCTGAAGCCATACTGCTGACTTGTGCGCCTGCAC
>CAJCDH010000033.1 GCA_903961095.1 uncultured Burkholderiales bacterium
GAAACCGCAGAGAAAGTTTGCAGCGCGGCCATTCAAACTTTGGGCGGCTACGGTGTGGTCAGCGACTTTCCGGTGGAAAGAATTTACCGCGATGTGCGCGTGTGCCAAATTTACGAAGGCACCAGTGACGTACAAAAAATCATCATTCAAAGGGCCCTGGCTTGACCCTGCCAGCGCCTTCCGTGTGCCCTTGCGGTGGCTCGCCCACTGCGCTTAAGGCCAAAGGTGCGGAAGCAATCTATGCCCATTGCTGTGGTCGGTTCATCGACCAAGGCCAACTGCCTCCCGATGCCTTGCACCTCATGCGCTCGCGATACACCGCGTTTGTTTTAGAAAACGAAGCGTATTTAAAACACACTTGGCAAGAAGCGGTTCGGCCTCAGCAGCTTGAGTTTGATACAGGTGCCAAGTGGTTGGGCTTAGACATCAAAGACTTTGTCAGCACAGGTTTGCAAGAAGGGCATCAAACCGCCGAAGTTGAATTTGTGGCGCGCGTTCGCGTGGGTGGCCGGGCCAATCGCTTGCACGAGCGCAGTCGCTTTGTGTGTGAAGACGGGCAGTGGCTTTATGTGCAAGCCGTTTGATGCGGTTAACATTGGCGCATGAATTTTCAAGCGGTTTTATTCGATTGTGATGGCGTGCTGGTCGACAGCGAGCCCATTACCAATGGCGTTTTGCGCGACATGCTGGAAGAGCGCGGCTGGGTCATGTCACCGCAAGAGTGTTTCAAATTCTTTGTCGGCAAGGCCGTCAAAGATCACAAAGAGACCATTGAAGCCAAAACCGGTTTGCCCTTAACCGAAGAGTGGTTGCACGCTTTCAGACTGAGGCGCAACGATGCCTTGGCCGCCAACTTAACTGTGATGCCGGGCGCCCACGAAGCCGTGGCTGCGGCTTATGAGATTACACAAGGTGCCATTGCCTGCGCATCGGGTGCCGACCGGTTCAAAGTAGAAATGCAGTTGGCCCATGTCAATTTGATGCCGCACTTTGAAGGCCGCATTTTCAGTGGCCATGAAATGCCGCGCACCAAACCCGCCCCCGATGTGTATTTGGCAGCAGCGGCTCATCTGGAACGCGACCCTGCGCATTGCTTGGTCATTGAGGACAGCACCACCGGTGTACAAGCCGGCGTGGCAGCGGGGGCCACAGTGTGGGCTCTCTGCCCAGAGCCCGACATGGCCTCGGCACTCTTGGCGGCTGGCGCATCGCAATTGTTTCCTCACATGGGAGCTTTGCCCGAACTTTGGCGGGCATCTCGAAAAGCAGCAGGCGTTTGACCGGTCCATTGCTTGAAGGCCCGAATGAAACTTTTTTCATTTTGAAACCCTGCACTTTCGGCCACTTGCTTAATGGGTTTTCGGGTTCTTTGTAGCAGCTCAATGGCGCGTTCGCGTCGCACTTCGTCTTTTAAAACCTGCAGGCTGGTGCCTTCTTCTTTGAGTTGCCGGTGAAGGCTACGGGGTGACAAATTCAAAAGCGGTGCCAAGTCTTCTGCGCTGTGAGTATCTTGCGGGTGCATGGCCAAAGTTTGTTTAACTTGTGTCAGCAGCAATCGGTCTTTGCGGTATTGCATCACTGTCAAAGTGAGTGCGGTTTCTAGCATGCGTTGCAAGGCGGCTTCGTCTCTGCGCAGTGGCAGGTTCAAGTAACTGGCGTTCATGACCAATTCAGAAATACAAAACGCATCTTCATTCACAAGCTGGCCTTCTGGCTTGAGGCCATCCAATTTTGAGTTGCCAAACTGCACCGGCCCTTGAAACATCAAGGGGTACATAGCGTGGTGCGCCGGCGCTTCAAACGCAAAGTGCACCCGCTCAAGCGTGATGCGTGAGTCGATCAGCCAACAAGCCACGCCATACAAATTGCGCAAAATGGACAGCACGCCAAACTCACGTTGCGCGCCTAAGTCTTTAAGTTCGCGCAGCCGAATGTGCGCTTTGCCATCGTGCTCATCGACTGACAGTTCAACGTCATCGGTAATTAAACCGTGATGTCGGCACCAACGTTTGAGGGCTACACCTAAGGTGGGTGAAGTTAAAGAGGCCCGCACCAACATGCCATACGTGCCCCAAGGCAGTTGCCGGCTTAAACAGCCCAAAGCCTCGTCATTGAGTTCGTGCATGGCATAACTGGAGATGCGTTCCATTTGCAGGGCTGTGATGCGTGCCTTGGATTTTTTGGCTTGCGCTGGCGTAATTTGTGCAAACTCCAAAGCCTTGTTGGGACTTTTGCCTTGGGCTGCATAGGCCTGCAGCATGGCTTGCACAAAGGCCATGGGCGTGGCGGCAACGGGGGGACTTTTGAGGGGGCTTTGGCGCATGACTGATTCTGCGTCATTTTTGGCACAATTTGCAACCTCTGAGTTTCCCGTTCATGGCGCCCTAGGTCTATCCTTGCGCATCAGGAGAATTCAATCATGTCGGTGATTCAAACCCAACTTAACAGCCGCTCGGCAGACTTCTTGACTAACGCGGCAGCCTTGCAGGCGGTCGTTGACGACCTTCGCGTGCAACTTCAAAAATCTGCCGCAGGCGGTGGCGAGAAAGCCCGCGCCAAGCACGTGGCCCGTGGCAAGTTGCCACCGCGCGAACGCGTGCAAATGTTGCTCGATCCAGGCACGCCATTTTTAGAATTGGCACCTTTGGCCGCACACGCCATGTACCTCAACAAAGAAGGCATGGAAGACGCACCATGCGCTGGCATGATTGCCGGCATTGGCCGCGTCAATGGCGTAGATTGCATGATTGTGTGCAACGACGCCACTGTAAAGGGCGGCACCTACTACCCGATGACCGTGAAAAAACATTTGCGCGCGCAAGAAGTGGCACAGCAAAACAACTTGCCCTGCATTTACTTGGTCGACTCGGGTGGTGCTAACTTGCCCAACCAAGACGATGTGTTTCCCGACCGCGATCACTTTGGCCGCATCTTTTTCAACCAAGCCAACATGAGCGCTTTGGGCATTCCGCAAATTGCGGTGGTCATGGGCAGTTGCACGGCAGGCGGTGCCTATGTGCCTGCCATGAGCGACGAAACCATCATCGTTAAAAACCAAGGCACCATCTTCTTAGGCGGCCCGCCTTTGGTGAAAGCGGCCACTGGCGAAGTGGTCAGTGCCGAAGACTTGGGCGGCGGTGATGTGCACACCCGTTTGTCGGGCGTGGCCGATCACTTGGCGCAAAACGATGCACATGCTTTGGCCTTGGCGCGTCAGGCTGTTGGCTCTCTCAACAGAAAGAAAAACATTGAAGTGCAATTGCGCGAACCTGTTGCGCCCTTGTACGACAGCCAAGAAATTTATGGCGTGATACCTGCCGACAGTCGCAAGCCTTACGATGTTCGCGAAATCATTGCGCGCATAGTCGATGGCAGCGAGTTTGCAGAATTCAAGGCGCGCTTTGGCGCCACCTTGGTGTGCGGCTTTGCGCACATTGAAGGCATGCCCGTGGGCATCATTGCCAACAACGGCATTTTGTTTTCAGAGTCGGCCCTCAAAGGTGCGCACTTCATTGAGTTGTGCTGCCAGCGCAAAGTGCCCTTGGTGTTTTTGCAAAACATCACGGGCTTCATGGTGGGCCGCAAGTACGAAAGCGAAGGTATTGCGCGCAATGGTGCCAAAATGGTCACCGCTGTGGCGACGGCCAAGGTGCCCAAGTTCACCATCATCATTGGCGGCAGTTTTGGTGCAGGCAACTACGGCATGTGCGGCCGCGCCTTTGGCCCCCGCTTCTTGTGGATGTGGCCCAACGCACGCATCTGCGTGATGGGTGGCGAGCAGGCGGCTGGCGTGTTGGCCACCGTGAAGCGCGATGGCATTGAAGCGCGGGGCGGTGCATGGAGTGCCGAAGAAGAAGCGTCTTTCAAACAACCGATTCTTGACCAATTTGGCGCGCAGTCGCACCCTTATTACGCCAGCGCACGTTTGTGGGACGACGGCGTCATAGACCCCGCAGACACACGCCGTGTATTGGCACTCGGTTTGTCGGCGTCTTTGAATGCACCCATTGAAGACACCAAGTTCGGCATATTCCGCATGTGATGTTTTAGAAAGCAAAGCATCTAGAAAGCACAGTATTTAAAAGGCACGCCATGACTTACACCTTTGACAACATTTACACCACCCCCGAGCACACGCTGTTGCGCGATCAAGTAGCCAAATTCATTGGGCGCGAGGTAGAGCCCTGTGCGCAAGCCTGGGAAGAAGCGGGCATGGTGCCTCGCGAAGTGCTGCGCAAGATGGGTCAGGCTGGTTTGCTCGGATTGATGTACGACCCCGAGTTGGGCGGCGGCGGCGCCGATGCCATGGCCAACTTGGTTTTTGCTGAAGCCTTGTCGCAGTCTACGTTTGCGGGCTTCATCATTACTGTGCTGGTGCACACCGACATGGCCAGCCCGCACTTGCACCATGCAGGCACTGCCGCGCAAAAAGCCAAGTACATGCCGCGCATTACGTCGGGTGAATGCATTACCGCAGTGGGCGTATCAGAGCCTGGTGCTGGCTCAGATGTGGCGGGCATTCGGACCACTGCCAAACGCGATGGCGATCAATGGGTGCTGAACGGCACCAAGATGTTCATCACCAACGGCGTGCATGCCGATCTGTATTTCATTGCCGCCAAAACTGGCGACGCACGACATGCCATGTCGATGTTTATCGTAGAAAAAGGGACGCCTGGTTTTAGCGTGGGCCGTGCGTTGAATAAAACAGGCTGGCTGTCGTCTGACACGGCAGAGTTGGTGCTAGACAACGTGCGTATTCCCGACCATCACTTGTTGGGTGAAGAAAACAAAGGCTTCTACTCCGTCATGAAAAACTTTCAGACCGAGCGCATTGCTTTGGGCGCCATGGCCATTGGCCATTGCACGCGCGCCTTGGAACTCACACTCGACTATGTGCGCCAACGTCCCGCGTTTGGCGGCACCTTGTGGGACAAGCAGGTCATCCGTCAACGCTTGGCCATGCTCGATGCCAAGACCCGCTCAGCCCGCCAGTTCATGTACCACTGCGCGTGGAGTGTCACGCAGGAAAAAGACATTGTGCAAGAAGTGTCCATGCTCAAAGCACTCACAGGCGAGTTGGTCAATGAAGTGGTGCAAACCTGCCAGCAGTTCCATGGTGGCATGGGCTACATCCGCGAAACGGCCATCGAGCGTTTGTGGCGCGACTCGCGCATTTTGGGCATTGGTGGTGGTGCGACAGAGGTGATGCTTGATGAAGTCGCCAAGCGCTACTAACTCAATGCATTGGCCATTCACCTGCATTGATTGTTTAACAACGACAAACGCCATCGAAGCTCAGAAAGCCAAGACATGACCGCTAACGAAAAAACACTGGACATTCGCCGACCCTCGAAGTGGGTGGCCGAGGTGTGGCTCAACCGACCCGATGTGCGCAATGCGTTCAACGATTCTGTCATTGCCGAGCTCACCGAAGCATTTCAGACCTTGTCAAAAGACAATGACTTGCGCGCCATTGTGCTCAGTGCACATGGCAAAGCATTTTGTGCGGGCGCAGATTTAAATTGGATGCGTGCCATGTCGGGCTACAGCTGGGCAGAAAACTTTGCCGATGCACAAAAATTGGCCGACATGCTGTGGACCTTGGACCAATGCCCCGTGCCCATCGTGGGCCGAGTGCAAGGCGATTGCTATGCGGGTGGTATGGGCTTGGCCTCGGTGTGCGATGTGCTCATTGCCTCTGACAATGTCACCTTCTGTTTGTCAGAGGCGCGCTTGGGTTTGTTGCCCGGCACCATCAGCCCCTATGTGGTGCGCGCTATGGGTGCGCAAGCTGCCAAACGCTACATGGTGACCGCAGAAAGATTCAGTGCTGCGCAAGCGCATGCCATGGGCATGGTGCATGAACTTTGCACCACCGAAAACTTAGATGCCAAAGTGGCCGACATCGTCAACACCTTGTGTGGCAATGGCCCGCAAGCTTTGCGTGCCTGCAAACGCTTGGTACAAGATGTAAGCAACAAGACCATTGACGAAGCACTGCGCTCAGAAACCGCAAGGCGCATTGCAGACATCAGGGCGAGTGATGAAGGCAAAGAAGGTTTGCAGTCATTTTTGCAGAAGCGACCCGCGCAGTGGACCACGGGGTCTTAAGCCGCAGGGTCTCATTGCATGCAGATTGAATTATTGAAGTTTAAAAATTAGCAGGCCGATCATGTTCAAAAAAATTCTCATTGCCAACCGCGGCGAAATTGCCTGCCGTGTGGCAGCCACTGCC
>CAJCDH010000034.1 GCA_903961095.1 uncultured Burkholderiales bacterium
CATCACGTCCGTCGGCTGGCTAAGTATGCTATTGCTTGAAGGACTTTTACCTGCGGTCGTCCTTTTTGCATGGATGTTGCTCTGTTTCAGTTGGGGTGCAACTTTGTTGTTCGTCAATTTTTTGTCTTTGCGGCAGTCGTACACACCCACAGAGCTTTTGGGAAGAATGACAACCACCATGCGTTGGTTAATTACCTTGCCAGCAGGCCCAGGTGCCATTCTGGGGGGGTGGATGGCGGAGCACATTAGCATGCGAAGTTCTTTGCTATGTGCTGGCTTAGGCACCTTGGCCGTTGCAGCGATTGCCTTTGCCAGACCTCAACTGAAATCAATCAGGCAATTGCCAGAATTGAATCAAAGCAAGGTTTGAACCGATGGGCCGTGGTCGGTTTGGAATCAAATGAATGATTCTTGAACTTTTGGAACTGCTGCCAACAAAGTTTGCGTGTAGGCATGTTGGGGTTGCAAGTAAATACGGGCAGCATCGCCCTGCTCCACCACTTGACCTTTGTTCATCACAAGCAAAGAGTCAGACATGTATCTAACCACTTCCAAATCGTGCGAGATGAACAAATAACTAAGTCCCAATTCTTTTTGAAGATCCTTCAACAAGTTGAGTACTTGGGCTTGAACAGATACATCCAAGGCAGAAACAGCCTCATCTAAGACCACCACCTCGGGCGACAAACTCAAAGACCGAGCAATGGCAATTCGTTGACGCTGACCACCCGAAAATTCAAATGGATACCGCTTGAGTGCTGATGCTGGCATACCTACTTTGTCGAGCAAGGACAAGGATTTTTTCTCCCAGTCTGCGCTGTTGAGACCAATGCCATGGAGCTGCATGGGTTCACTCAAAATTTCGCCCACCGTGAAGCGAGGATTTAAAGAAGCATAAGGATTCTGAAAAACAATCTGCAACCTGCGCTTGTAAGTTGCAAACTCAGTATTGGACATTTCAAGCAAGTTTTTGCCTTCGTAAAGCACCTTGCCGGCTGTCGCTTCGTGAAGCTTCAACAAACACAGACCCACTGTGGTTTTACCAGAACCAGACTCGCCCACCAGGCCTACCGTTTGACCTCGCATCAATTGAAAGCTGACATTCTCTACGGCTACAAAGTCATCATTTTTAAACCAAGGCCCGGATCTTTTGAAAACCTTTCGCAAGCCCTGAACCTCCAACAAAGGTTTGTCGGTAACTGCTGCATGGGCAACAGATGGGGCTAGCTCAACAGGAGCGGCAGATGCGGTGGCTTGAATGTTGGCGGTATTGGCAGACATCCAATCGTCAATGGTCAAAAGCCTTTTTCCTTGACGCTCAACACTTGGACGGCAACTCAAAAGTGCCTTGGTGTAGGGGTCTTGAGGTTGCGTAAAAAGAGTTTTAACGGGCCCAGCCTCACGAACTGTGCCCTTGCGCATGACCACCGCATGATCAGCCACTTCGCTGACCAAACCAAGGTCATGCGTAATGAACAACATGGCCATTCGGCGCCTCTCGCGTAACTCTGCAAGGAGCAACAAAATCTGCCTTTGCACAGTGACATCCAAAGCTGTTGTGGGTTCGTCTGCAATTAAAAGTTCGGGCTCACACGCTAGCGCCATGGCAATCATGACCCTTTGTTGTTGACCGCCAGACAACTCGTGTGGGTAAGCATTGACGCGTTTGTGGGGCTCTGGAATACCCACTTCTTCAAGGAGTTCACAGGCCCGCTGAGCTGCTTCTTTGCTGGCAATTTTTTTGTGAATTTTCAGCATCTCTGCCAGCTGAAAACCCACGGTATAAACAGGATTTAGCGAAGTCATGGGATCTTGGAAAATCATGGCAATGCGTGATCCCCGGATCAATTGCCACTCAGCTCTTGAAAGATTTAACAAAGAGCGGTTGTCATACTCGATCGAGGAATGAAGCGCTACTTTGGCATTTTGAGGAGGGAGTAAACCCATGATCGCCAAGGCACTGACAGATTTGCCGCTGCCAGACTCGCCGACCAAGGCCACAGTTCTTTCACGGGGAATCACAAAAGATACTTCTTCAACAGCCCGAACGGGTGCTTTGGACGCGCTGATGAAATCGACAGTGAGGTTTTTAACTTCCAACAAATTGTCAGAAATTTGAGCGATAGGTGGAGGTGGTCTGCGTGACGCCATTTGAAGCATTCAATCTAAAAAGCTCAGTTGATGACTTTGGGATCTAAGGCATCCCGCAGTGAGTCTGTGAGCAAAGACAATCCGGTGACAAAAATAGACATTGCCAAAGTGGCTGATAGCAGTTGCCACCATTTACCCACGAGCAAATCATTTTGTGCCTCGGTCAGCATCGTGCCCCATGACACGCCATCAACCGGCACACCAAATCCAAGGAAAGACAAAATGACCTCAGCCTTGATGCATGACACTGTGAGCAATGAAAACTGAACCAATATCACGTGGCTCACATTGGGCAAGATGTGGACAAACATGCGGCGGTTGTTGGAGGCGCCAATGGCGTCAGCAGCCCTCACGTAATCGCGGTTGCGGTGTTTAAGGTATTCACCCCTCATGAGGCGGTAAGTGCCTGTCCAGCCAGTGGTTCCCAAAATAAGCACAACAGCCAAGGTGCCCTTGGTGTTCAAGACTGCCGCTATGGCCAGAATAAGCAAAATGCCTGGAATTGAGTGAAAGACGTTGTAAAGCCAATTGCTCAAATCATCGACAACACCGCCGTACCAGCCCGAAACCGCACCCAAGACGGAGCCTATCAGTGTGGCCATCAGCGCAGCTGCCAAACCGACCAAAATACTGGTCTCTGCGCCTTTGATGGTTTTAGCCAATACATCCCTGCCCCATTTGTCAGATCCCATAGGCAGGCTCGTTGCAAGTGCATTCAGCTTTTCGCCAGCAGGTTTGACAGCTTTTTGAGCCAATTCCCATTGAGGTGCAATTGGATCTACAACATCAGTGGGTGTGGGCTCATAAAGAACGACCTCAGGCATGGCTGTGCTGGCATCATCACCTTTGAAACCACTCATGGCCCACGAAGGTGGTGCGTGGCTGATAGCCACTTCTTTCTCCCAATCAGAAGCCAAGGAGCCTAGCAAGGTGCTTAAGACAACAAGCAGGCTGAATATGACTGTCATGCCACTCCAGACGCCCACGCGGTCAGATTTAAAGCGACGCCACGCTAGCGCCCAAGCACCTTCACTCACATTGTTCAAGGCACTGGATGGGATGGCAGCGGTTGAAGTGGCGGCCACCGAATTGTCAATATTTGAATGACTTTGCATATTCTTAAACGGTTCTTAGCGCAATTGAACGCGAGGATCGGTGATTCGATAAAGCACATCACCAATCAAATTGAAAATCATGGTGGCAATGGCAACATAGACGGTGACCGCCTTGATGACCGGAAAATCGCTTCGCTCTACGGCCAAAATAATTTCGCGGCCAACACCCGGAATACCAAAGAATCTTTCCAACAAGAATGCACCCAACAAAAGGCCTGGCAGATTGGAGATGACAAATGTGATGACTGGAATGAGCGCGTTGCGCAACACATGCACAAACATCACACGGGGTTCAGAAAGCCCTTTGGCCCTGGCTGTTCGGACATAGTCCTGCTCAACTTCATCCAGCACAAAACTTCTAAACAAGCGCGTGTTTGGCGCAATGCTGACCAACAGGCCCAACAAGATGGGTAAGGGTGCATAGGTACTGATATTTTTCCAATAATCTTCGCTCCACCCTTGTACTGGAAACCAACCCAAGCGGTATGCCAAAACGTATTGACCCAAGATGATGAAGACCAAAATACTGACAGACATGAGGGCCGTAAATACAACCATGGTGCCTCGATCGATAGAGGAACCTCTGACCCAGGCAAGGCCCACTGCCAGAACCAAAGCAACCAGTGTTTCAATGATAAGCAAGGGTGCCATCAAAGTAAGTGATGCAGGTAAGCGCGTGGCAAAAATGTCTGCTACCGACTCACCGGTTGTCCAACTGTTGCCAAAATCAAAGGTGGCCACCTGCTTGACAAAAATCCACAGCTGAACTGCCAGCGGTTGATCCAATCCCAGTTCTGCCCGAATGCTGTCAATCTGCTCTTGATTTGAAAACAAGCCTGCCAACACATAGGCGGGGTCACCACCGATCCAATTGAATAGAAAAAACACCAGCAAGATAACCCCAGCCAGGGTTGGAATCATTTGCCATATGCGGCGAAGAATATAGGCACTCATACTTCAATGCCCCTTATGGTTTTTGAATGTCATAGTAAATCCAGTCACCCAAAATGAGAGGGTGCTTGCGAAAACCTTCTAATCGCTGATGACTCAGGCGTGTGGCAATTCCTGTCGAACTTAAGCCCAATACGCCATTGACTTCCATCAAGCGGTACATGTTGTGCAAAACGCGAGTACGCTCAGGGCCGTCTGGCAGTCGCTTGAGTTGATCGAAGTAGGCATCGTATTCGGCACTTTCAAAACAAGCGTAATTGTTTTGACCAATTGTTTTGGAGTACAACAACTTCATGACAAATTCGGCTTCAGAAGAACGCGTCCATCCCAAAGCCCAAGAAGGAATGGCGCACTGCTTACCCTGTTTGAGCATTTCAGGAAATTTGTCTTTTTTAACTTTAAGCCGAATTCCCAAACGGTCCATCGATTTTTTCCAAAGCTCATCCCTTTCGCGGTCGACAGAAGATGTTGAGGAATAAATGGTGAAGACAAGCGGTTTTCCGTCGGGCATGCTGCGATAGCCCTTTGCATCTTTCTTATAACCAAACTGATCAAGCAAGGCATTGGCAGAAAGCGGGCTGAATTTGACAATGCTTTTGTAGTTGGGGTCATGGCCTGCCACAACTGGCGATACCATCTGTTGCGCTTTAACCGCTTGACCCTTTCGAATCACTCGTATTTCTTCATCGACATCAAAGCCCATGATGATGGCCCGCCTGAGTGCAATTTTTTCAGGGGTATAGCCGCCAATGACAGGGTCCTTCATGTTGAAAAATTGGTATCGAATATCTGGTTCAACACTTCTGTACATGTTGACACCTTGAGCAACCCATGTTTGAAGCAAGTCGTTGGTGGGGGTCAGCGCCTTTTCAATGAACGAAGGTGGCACGGCCACCGCGTCAATTTCTTTGCCACTGAATGCCAGCCACATTGATTGAGGCTCCTCAATGATGCTCACTTCAACTCGCCCAATTTGAGGCATTTTTCTGCCTTGCATTTGGTTGGCGATTCGAATTTCAACTGGGTTGCTGCTTGGGGCTTGGAAGTCCCATGTAAATCCAGGAAATTCTGGGTTGGCTTTGAGAATAATTTTGGACCCTCGAACCCACTTCTCGAGCATGTAAGGCCCGGTGCCCACAGGGTTGGACATAATGCCTTCAAAGCCATATTTCTCAACGACTTCACGAGCCATGCCACCCGAAAAAGGATTGGTCAGCAATGTCAAAAAATTGCGATCGGGTTGAATCAACTGAATGACAAGGGTGTAACGATCAAGGGTATAGATGCCTGGGTGCTTTTGGTCATAGTCAAAACGACCAGAGGCTATTGCCTTTTTACGAGCATCAGCAAAACCAAAAATCTTGTCATCAAAATCTGAAACTTGGGGGCTGCGATTTTTGGGGTCGGCATGACGCAACAAGGTATACACAAAATCTTGTGCTGTGAGCTCTCGTCTTTGTCCCTTAAAGGCATCGTCGGACGTGAAATACAAACCTTTTTTCACTTTGAATGTGAAAGTTGTTTGGTCAGCCGAAACCACTGGCATCGATTCTGCGGCATTCGGTACGATCCGAGTGGGCATGGCCATCCAGTCGTAGGTGAGGAGCGGCTGAAAAATGACCGCAGTGATGGTGTTGGAATACAGGTCGTTAACACGAACAGGATCAAACCCTGTTTCTGGCACCGGAAAAGCGACCTTCAATACCTTGTCTGGGTCTGCCGGATTGGCCTTGGGGTTTGGACTGGCCATGGCCAAGGTGACCGACAAGCCCAAAACCAAACAAGCAAGTTTTGCCAACATCTGCATGGCTGATGAGCTAGGCCTTATTTTTGAACCAACAACAAAATGCACATTCATCCTCAATCGTTAGTGATACAAATTACACTTCTGTTCCAAGCTTGGAGAATAATCTAACTTCATCCAAATTCTTTGCAAATCGACACCTTGAAGGGTTATTACTAGCATGAAGGCCATAGCCTCAGGTAAACCCTTAAAGTGAAAACATCAACATCCTATCCATCTTCTATACCGATGACAAATCCATTGCTCCAAACATGGTTGACACCCTTTGAGATGCCTCCCTTTGAAGAGATTCAAGCCAATCACTTTCCTGAAGCCTTTAAACTGGCTCTGGCTAAGCACCAATCTGAAATTCAAGACATCGCCCAGCAAATTGCTGCGCCTAGCTTTGAAAACACATTGCTTGCACTTGAGGCCAGTGGCGCATTGCTCAATCAAACTGCTGCTATCTTCTTTAACCTCAGCGCATCTCACACATCACCTGACATACAAAGCATAGAGCGCGACATTGCGCCAAAGCTGGCCGCACACAATGCGGCCATGTTTTTGAATGAAGCACTTTTTGAACGCATTGAAAACTTGCATCAAAAGCGAGAAGACCTGGGCTTAGACAAGGTGGGGGTTCGTCTCATTGAAAGATACCACTTGGACTTTGTCCGTGCAGGCGCCAAACTCAAGGACAAAGATCGTCAAACATTTGCAGACTATTCCGAAAAACTGGCCAGTTGCTTTACCCAGTTTTCACAAAATGTTTTGGCCGATGAAGCTTTATTTTGTTTAACCCTCACAGAAGAAGATCAACTCGCAGGTCTCCCTGCATTTGTGAGGAGTGCCGCAAAGCAACTGGCCAAAGATCGTGGTTTGACTCAAGCCAACGCGCATGCCTTCACGCTATCTAGGTCGTCCATCACGCCCTTCATGACCTTTTCAGATCGACGTGACTTGCGCGAAACCATGTGGACTGCATGGTGCAAGCGCGGCGAAAACTCTGGCGCTCACAACAACGAAGCCGTGATGCATGAAATATTAAGCATCCGGTTGGCGCAAGCCCGCCTCTTGGGATACCAAAATTTCTCAGACTATGCATTGGCTGACACCATGGCAGGTAGCGCCGCAAAAGCAAGAGATTTGCTCATGCGAGTTTGGACCCCAGCCAGATTGAAAGCCATCGCTGAAGGGCACGACCTGAAAAAACTATCAGGGCTACCAGACCTGGCCGCTTGGGACTGGCACTACTGGACAGAACGTGTTCGAAAAGAACAATTTGACTTGAATGAAGCAGAAATTAAGCCGTATTTGCAACTTCACAAACTCATGGAAGCCATGTTCACAGTGGCAAGCCGTTTGTTTGGTGTTCAATTCAAGCAAGTTAGCAACATCTCCAAATACCACGATTCAGTCACTGGCTGGGAAGTGACTGATGCCCAAGGCAAGCATGTCGGTCTATTTTTAAGTGATAACTTTGCTCGGAGCAGCAAAAGATCTGGTGCTTGGATGAGTACCTACCGTGATCCAATGAACTTGACCCAAGAAGTCCGTCCCATTGTTGTGAATAACAATAACTTTTCGCAAGCAGAAGAAGGCAAGCCAACCCTTCTGAGCATCGACGATGCGCGAACCTTGTTCCATGAATTTGGCCATGGTTTGCACGGTTTGTTGTCCACAGTGAAATACCCTCGCCTTTCTGGGACAAGTGTTCTTCGTGACTTTGTAGAGTTCCCTTCGCAAGTTTATGAAAACTGGTTAATGCAACCCCAAATTTTGAAGGAATTTGCCTTGCATGCAGAAACGGGGCAACCTATGCCCGATGAACTGATTGAAAAAATTCTTGCAGCACAAACCTTCAATCAAGGGTTCACAACAGTTGAATATGTGTCTTGCGCTTTGGTCGACTTGGCTTTGCATGAAAACACAGATTTAGACAAATTAGATTTTCAGAAGTTTGAAGCTCAAACGCTTCAAGCTCTTCAAATGCCAGCAGCGATTGGCTTGCGCCACCGCTTGCCTCATTTTTCGCACTTGTTTTCATCCAACAGTTACGCCTCAGCTTACTATGTTTACATGTGGGCCGAGGTGTTGGATGCAGATGGCTTTGATGCCTTCTTAGAAGCTGGCGATTTGTTTGCTGCTGAACCAGCCAAGAAACTTTACGAGCACATCTATTCGGCAGGCAATTCTCAAGAACCTATGGCTTCCTACATCGCTTTTAGAGGCAGAGAGCCCACCGTCACACCCTTGCTCACAAAACGAGGACTCAACGCCTAATCGCTTTTGTCGATCCAAACAAAAACCCCGCCGAAGCGGGGTTTTGAGTTTGTGCAATCGAGTGATTAACGGACCACAGCGATTTGCTCGCGCTTACCGCCTTTGTAAGTGAACAAAGTCAGAGCGCCGTTTTTGATGTCGCCTTTTTCGTCAAAAGCAATATTGCCTGTCACACCTTTGTAGTTGATGGACTTCAAAGCTGGCAAGTACTTGGCTGGATCTGATGAACCTGCCGTCACCATGGCTTGTGCCATCACTTTGACAGCGTCATAGACATAGGGTGCGTAAACTTGAACTTCAGCGTTGTACTTGGTTTTAAAGTCTGCACGGAATTTTTCCATGCCTGCTTTTTGCTCACCCTCAACACCGCCCGCTTCAGCGCAGTAAACGTTGTCGTCAGACATGCCTTCGGCGGCCAACTTGGCCAACTCTGCAGTACAAATACCATCTCCACCCATGAATTTGGCGGTGATGCCAAGTTGTTTCATTTGCTTGAGCATAGGGCCAGCAATGGCATCCATACCGCCGAAGAAAACGATATCGGGCTTCTTGCCCTTGAGTGTTGTCAAGATGGCTTTGAAGTCAGAGGCTTTGTCTGTTGTGAACTCGTGCGCAACCAAATTGCCACCAGCAGCTTTAACAGCCTTTTCAAACTCTTCTGCTACACCTTGGCCATAAGCTGTACGGTCATCGATGACTGCAATGCTTTTGCCCTTGAGAGTTTCAACAGCATATTTGCCCAAAGTGCCACCTAAGTGCACATCGTCAGCCACAACGCGGAAGGCACCAGCATAACCTTGACGGGTGTACTTGGGATTGGTTGCAGAGGGAGAAATTTGGGGGATGCCAGCTGCGTTGTACAACTGAGAAGCTGGAATGGTGGTGCCGGAATTCAAGTGACCGATCACGCCCTGAACTTTGGCATCAACCAATTTTTGAGCAGCGGCAGTGCCTTGCTTAGGATCGGCAGCATCGTCTTCAGCCAACAATTCGAATTTGACGGGTTTGTCGCCAATTTTGATGCCAGCAGCGTTCAATTCTTCAATGGCCATTTTTGCGCCATTTTCGTTGTCCTTACCCAAGTGGGCAATGGCACCGCTGGTGGGACCAACGTGACCAATTTTGATCACTTGGGGGCCACCGCCATCTTTTTTACCACAGGCAACCATTGTCAAAACAACTGCGGCCACTGCAACCGCTGTGAGAGGGGTCTTAAGAGAAGACAATTTCATGAAGAGCTCCGAAATAATGGGGTTTTGCTTCAATCAAGCAAGCCGTAACGATAACGCAAATTTGAATCACATTAAAGAGGCATGGGCCGCACTGGCGCAAAAAAAATGAGAAAAATACCGATTAGTTTGGAGTTGGAACGGCCAAATCGAATCGGTTGATTTGAAAACCAAGTTGTGAATACTGTTTCCAGCGTTGCCTGGCGCTCGATTTGTCACGCTCCTCAGGACCTACCACTTCAATCAATCGGCTCACCCCATCAAGGTTTTCAGGTGCCAAATCGTTCATATTGAGGAAAAAATCCAATTGCGGAAGCTGGGACAAAAGGGCCCAGTTGGAGGAAAAAATGACACTTGAATGTTCAAGCAAATGGGCCGGGTCGGTTAGGGCGCAATGCGAGACAAAATCCGATGCATTCAGGTTCCACAAGGCTTGGTTAAGCAAGTCAGACGTGTCTTGATCGGCCAACACGCCCACTTTTTTACCTTGTCCGCAGGCCTTGCGCAACAAGCGACAAACATAAGGCAACTTCTCCGGCGCATTGAAATGAAAATCAACTTGCGTCATTGTGAGCCGTGCGAAGCGGAGGGATCCAATTAATTTGTCGATTGAGGCGCAGATTTTGCCGCATGCTTAAGCGGAGTCGATTTTTTTGACGGCGTTGTAGGCTGCGATAGCAAGTAGTGCACTAACAAGCCCACAGGTCGACCTGTGGCGCCTTTGGCCGCGCCACCTTTCCAAGCTGTTCCGGCAATGTCCAAATGCGCCCAAGGATACTTTTTGGTAAAACGATGCAGAAATTTGGCTGCTGTAATGGCACCCCCTGCGCGGCCTCCCACATTGGCGACATCAGCAAAATTGCTTTTCAAGGCTTCTGAATAAGCATCGTCGAGTGGCATTCTCCAGCAGAGATCATTGGCATCGTCGCCGGCCTTTTGCAGGCTCTGCGCCAAATCGTCTTCCGTTGCAAACATGCCTGAACGAATGGCGCCCAATGCAATCACGCATGCGCCCGTGAGTGTGGCAATGTCAATGACAGCTTTGGGCTTAAAGCGCTCAGCGTAGGTTA
Source organism: uncultured Burkholderiales bacterium (assembly GCA_903961095.1). Classification (GTDB taxonomy): domain Bacteria; phylum Pseudomonadota; class Gammaproteobacteria; order Burkholderiales; family Burkholderiaceae_C; genus Limnohabitans_A. The sequence goes on from CAJCDH010000034.1 coordinate 10,583, forward strand.
GGGCATCGCACAAAATCAAACGCCCTTCAGCATCGGTGTTCAAAATTTCGATGGTTTGCCCACTCATGCTGGTGACCACATCACCTGGCTTGACAGCCAATCCGTCTGGCATGTTTTCACAAGCTGGAATGAGGCCCACGACATTGATCTTGGGTTTGATCAGGCTCAAAGATTGGAAAACGCCTAAGACACTGGCTGCGCCGCCCATGTCAAATTTCATCTCATCCATCTCGGCGGCAGGCTTGAGGGAAATACCGCCGGTATCAAAAGTAATGCCCTTGCCGACCAACACGGTTGGCGCTTCAGATTTAGCGCCACCTTGGTATTTCAAAACAATGAAGCGAAGCGGCTCAGCCGAGCCCTGCGCTACAGCCATGAAGGAGCCCATACCCAGCTTGGCCACTTCTTTGGGGCCTAGAACCTCGCAGCTGATGGCGGCTGATTTGGCCAAGGCTTGCGCGGCTTTGGCCAACATGCTGGGCGTTGCATGGTTGGCGGGTCGATTGGCCCATTCCTTGGCCAATTCAATACCTCGAATCGTGCCCACAGTGGTTTTAAAAGCATTTTCCAATGTGGCTGAAACGTTTGGCAAACCCAATGTGACCTGGCGCAAACTGCGTGCAGTGGGCTTTGATTTGGTTGTGCCGTACACATAGGTACCGTCGGCCAAGGCCACTAGCAAAATTTGCACACTTTGGGCGCTGCCCGCGTCGGTAGACAAGATGCAAATGTCTTTGGTTTCGGATGACTTCAAGCTTGGAATCAGGGTTGAAATAGCCGATTTCAGGTCTTGAGGGTTAGCAGATCCGATGCCTAAAAAAACCACTTTGGATGCAGAAACACCTGGGCTTGAGTAGGTTTGAAGCATTTGACCCGACTTGGCGGAAAAGTCCTTGGCCTTCAAGGCTTTGGCAATCAGCGCTGAAAGTGGGTCTTTAGCGGCTTGAAATTGATCAGAAATGAGGACAATGAGTGTGTCCGTCACGAGTTTGCTGGCATTGGCCAGGCTAAGGGCTTTTAATTCGAAGTTCATAATTGAGGTTTTCTAACGTAGCAATGTTATTCCATTCTTCCATTCAAAAAGATCTGGCGCGAAGTTTTGGTGCCACCGTTGTGGTTTTGGCCACAATCGTGATGACCATTATTTTGATCCGTACTTTGGGCCAAGCTACCAAAGGCTCTGTCAATCCCTCAGAAGTGATGCAGGTAATGGGATTGACCGTGATTGGTCACCTCACCACCATTTTGACACTGAGTTTGTTCATAGCGGTGGTCTCAACATTGTCGCGCATGTATGCCGACAGCGAAATGGTCATCTGGTTTTCAAGCGGAAGGGGCCTAACTTCATTTGCAAAACCTCTCCTTAAGTTTGCTGCGCCCATTTTATTGGCCATCGCATTACTGGCCCTCTTTATCTGGCCATGGAGCAACAAGCAAATTCAAGTTCTCAAAGACAGATACGAGCAGCGCAACGACATTGAACGAGTTGCACCAGGCCAATTTCAAGAGTCGTCTGGCGGCAAACGAGTTTTTTTCATAGACAAAGACAGTCCCAACAACCAAACAGGTCGAAACGTCTTTGTTTCAAGTGTGGATGGCATGATTGAGTCGGTCACCACAGCGCAGCAGGGTCAAATTGAAATTCACGAAGGAGAGCGCTTTTTAAGTTTGCAGCGCGGTCAACAAATGTTGCGCAATCAACAAACCGGTGACGTTCGAATTACAGAGTTTCAAGACTATCAACTGCTCATAGACCCCTCATCAAAAATGACAGCCAGTGATTCGCAAAGTCGCTTGGTGAGCACACTGGGCCTCATCAAAGCACCGACCCCTGTTCATCTTGGCGAATTGTCTTGGCGCTTGGGCCTGCCACTTGCGGCGTTCAATTTACTGATCATGGGCCTTGCCGTAGCGAGTGTGAATCCCCGCATCGGAAAAAGCTATCACTTGGCACTCGCCCTCTTTTGCTTCGTAGGCTACTACAACATGGTCAATGTGGGTCAAAACTGGATTGGCTCGGGTAGAACGTCCCTCCCTGCTTTCATGATGACGCTTCATGGCGGCGCATTTTGCTTTGCCCTGACATGGCTTCTTTTCAGGCATTTCAATTTATCTTGGCGCAATGTTTGGTCGGTCCTTGTACCTCGTCATTCAAAGGGTGCAGCATGAAGACAATTCGAAGATTAATTCACGGTGAAATTATTCGGGCGGTTAGCTTCGTGGCTTTGGGTTTTTTAGCGCTGTTTGTTTTTTTTGACTTGGTCGACCAACTTCAAACGCTAAGCCGAAGCAAATTTCAGGGCTACCAACTTCAGCACGCTTTGATGTATGTGGCCCTGCTCATGCCAAGTCATTTGTACGAATTGCTGCCCATTTCCGTTCTAATTGGCTCTATTTTTGTCATGGCGCGCTTTGCACAAAGCTCTGAGTTCACCATCTTAAGAACGGGCGGACTAGGGCCATGGCGTGCCCTTCATACCCTCTTTCAGTTGGGTCTTATTTTCGTGACTGTCACTTTCATTGTGGGCGACTACATCTCGCCTTGGACTGACAAGCAAGCGCAACTTTTAAAAGCCCATTACCAAGGTCAGATTACGGTTGGGCAGACAGGTGCTTGGTTGAGGGAAAAACAAGAGGGCTCGCAGTTCGCGGTCAATGTCAAATCGATGAGCAGCGAAGGCCAACCCGAGAACATTCGCATTCATGAGTTTGACATCGATGGACGGCTTAAATCCATGACACTTGCACCGACAGCGCAAATCATGGCTGATGGCGCTTGGCTTTTGCAAGCTGTTGATCGCAGAATTTTTCAAAGCACCAACACCCAAGAACCTCGAGTTGAAATGGCCAATCTTCCACAATGGACATGGAAAACGGAGATTACATCTGAGATGATTTCAGCCGCTTTGCTAAGTCCAGATCGCATGAAGACCATCGACCTATTTCAATACATGCGGCATTTAGCGGCAAATGGACAAAGTGCGCAACGCTACGAAATTGAATTTTGGCGAAAGGTGTTCTACCCTTTAAGTTGCTGGGTCATGCTGACATTGGCTTTGCCATTTGCCTACTTGCACTTTCGATCTGGCAATATTGCAGGCTATGTTTTTGGCGGTGTCATGGCAGGCATCAGTTTTTATTTATTGAACAACGTTTTTGGCTTCATGGGCAATTTGCAAAACTGGCAGCCTTGGCTAACCGCCGCCGCCCCAGCCATCATTTACAGTTTGGTCTCACTGGCTACTTTTTGGTGGCTGGTCTTGCGTCAATAAGGATTTGCGTTTCATGTCGACCACTGTCACCCAACATGCTGTCATTTTGTTTGCTCACGGCTCACGCGACACGCTTTGGCGCCGTCCAATTGAGGCTGTGGCCCAACGCATCAAGCAACTCTCGCCCGCCACTGTGGTGGCTTGCGCTTATCTAGAGTTAACCGAGCCCGATTTGGCAGCCACAGTTGCACTCTTGGTTGAAACAGGTATTCACTCCGTTCGAATTGTTCCCATGTTTTTAGGGGTAGGCAAACACGCCAGAGAAGACCTTCCCTTGCTGGTACAAGAACTCAAAATTCAGTACCCCCATGTCTCTTTTGAGTTGCGTCAGGCCATTGGCGAGGAAGATGAGCTCGTTCATGCCATGGCAGCGATTGCTCTGCGTTAGTTCTGAAATTCAGCGATTCACATTCAACAAGGGGCTGAGCCTGAAAACGGCTCCTTAGATCAATAAGGCATAATGAACCCATTCTTACTGGGCATATTGTTATGAACTTACATCAATTTCGATTTGTACAAGAGGCTGCACGTCGCAATTTGAACCTGACTGAAGCAGCCAAGGCGCTTCACACATCGCAGCCTGGGGTTTCAAAAGCGATCATTGAGCTGGAACAAGAACTGGGCATCGACATCTTCGCCCGACATGGCAAAAGACTTAAACGCATTACTGAACCTGGGCAACTTGTTCTGAAAAGCATTGAAGTCATCATGCGAGAAATTGGGAACTTGAAGAAAATTGGCGATCAATACAGTGCCCAGAACAATGGCACGCTTTCGATTGCAACCACCCATACCCAAGCACGCTATGTGTTGCCATTGCCAGTGGCCAAATTGCGCGAACTGTATCCACAAGTGAACATCAGTTTGCATCAAGGCTCGCCAGATCAAGTGGCAAAAATGCTGTTGGATGACACGGCAGAAATTGGCATGGCAACCGAATCTTTGGCCAATTACGAAGATCTTGTCACCCTGCCTTGTTATGAGTGGCAACACATGTTGGTGTTACCGCCAGACCACCCCTTGGCTCACAAAAAACAGCTGCATTTAGAAGACATTGCCAAAGAGCCGCTCATCACTTACCACCCTTCGTTTACCGGACGAACCAAGATTGATGCAGCCTTTGCCAGCAAAAAGTTGCACCCCCGCATTGCGCTTGAGGCCATTGACTCCGATGTGATCAAAACATATGTGCGCTTAGGCTTAGGCGTTGGAATTGTGGCTGAAATGGCCATGAAAGACGACCCTGTGAGCGATTTAATGGCACGTCCTTTAGGTGATTTGTTGGGGAAAAATGTCGCCAGGGTTGCTTTCAAACGCGGCGCTTATCTCCGAAACTTTGTCTATCAGTTTGCAGAATTATTGAGCGACCGTTTGACCGCATCTTTGGTTGCCAAAGCCATGACGGGACATGTCAATGACTACGAACTTTGAAGACACACCACAAGCCATCATGACGCCACAACTCATTTCAAAACACCCCAAAATGGGGACTACTATTTTCACAGTCATGTCTGGGTTGGCCGCCGAAACGGGTGCTGTCAATTTGGGTCAAGGATTTCCCGACTTCGAATGCGATCCAGTCCTTGTCAACGCCGTGACAAAAGCGATGCAGGAAGGACTGAATCAATACCCGCTTATGCCAGGTGTTATGCCCTTGCGCGTTGCTGTTTCAGACAAAATTGAAAAACTGTATGGCCACCGCTACGATGCCCAAACAGAAATCACAATCACAGCAGGTGCGACGCAAGCTTTGATCACCATCATGCTGGCAGTTGTGCATCCTGGTGATGAGGTCATTGTGCTCGAGCCTTGTTACGACTGTTATGTACCCAACGTAGAAATGGCAGGAGGAGTGGTCGTTCGAGCACCCTTGACACCCGGCACATTCAAGCCAGACTTTGACAAAATTCAAGCCGCCATTTCTTCAAAAACTCGCGCCATCTTGATCAATTCACCGCACAACCCAAGTGGCATGGTTTGGCGGCACGAAGACATGCTTAAATTGCAGGAAATTTTGGCACCAACTGACATATTGCTCATCAGTGATGAAGTCTATGAGCACATGGTTTATGAACCACTTCAGCATCACAGCGCAAGTTCCTACAAAGGCCTTGCTGCGCGTGCATTTGTCGTCTCAAGTTTTGGCAAAAGTTACCATGTGACTGGCTGGAAAGTTGGCACCGTTGCTGCGCCCGCTTCACTCACCGCTGAATTTCGCAAAGTCCATCAATTCAATGTTTTTACAGTCAATACACCGGTGCAGTTTGGCTTGGCAAGCTATATGGCAGACCCCAAACCTTATTTAGATTTGCCAAAGTTTTACCAACGCAAACGGGATCTCTTCAGACAAGGACTGTCAACAACCAAGTTCAAACTTCTGCCAGGTGAAGGAACCTATTTTCAATGTGCCGACATCTCCAATCTTTCGGTACCGGAAAAAGATTTGGGTGAAGCAGAGTTTTGCAAATGGTTAACACGCGAAATTGGCGTTGCCGCCATACCCATGTCGGCCTTTTACGGCAGCTCATTTGACCAAAGTGTGATCCGTTTTTGTTTTGCCAAGAAAGACAGCACCTTGCAAGCTGCCATTGAAAGACTTGCCAAACTTTAATCGTCAGTTTCTGGCGCTAAGTTGGGAAACAAAACAGAGTTAAAGCCAAATTTGGAGAAATCACGAACACGTTGTGGGTACAAAATGCCCACCAAGTGATCGCACTCATGCTGGACAACCTTGGCATGAAAGCCGCTTGCTGTTCTTTCAATGTGTTGTCCCGTTTCATCAAACCCTGTGTATCGAATGTGCTGCCACCTTGGCACAACGGCTCTCAAACCCGGCACCGACAGGCACCCTTCCCAATCATGCTGGAGCTCATCACTGAGGGGCGTGATCACTGGATTAATTAAAATTGTGAATGGAATCGGTGCAGCATCTGGATACCTAGAAATAACCTGACCCGTACCAAAAATAACCAGCTGAATGTCCCAGCCAATTTGGGGAGCAGCCAGCCCAGCACCACTGGCTGCAATCATGGTTTCTTTCATGTCAGCAATGCCTTCAATCAATTCAGGCGTGTTGAATGCAGTCACTGCTTGTGCGTGGCGCAAAAGACGCTCATCTCCCATCTTCAATATCTCACGAACCGTCATGCGAATCTCCCTTTAACAATGCCAAAAGACCAGCCTCATCCAAAACTGGAACACCTAAAGTCAAGGCTTTTTCAAGCTTGCTGCCTGCTTCAGAACCTGCCACCACATAACTTGTTTTTTGACTGACCGAGCCTGCTACTTTGGCTCCCGCAGCCTCTAACATGGCTTTGGCGTCTTCGCGGCTTAAGCTTGGCAAAGTGCCTGTCAAAACGACCGTTCTACCCGTTAATGGCAAAGCAGTTCTTTCTGCAGGAGGGCCTTCCTCCCATCTGACACCACAAGCCCTGAGTTGAGCCACAATTTCTTGGTGATGTGCTTGGGCAAAAAAAGTGATGACGCTCTGAGCCACAATGGGACCTACGTCGGCGACTTGCAGCAATTCATCGAGTGAAGCATTCATCAATGCATCTAGGTTTCCAAAATGACGCGCAAATTCTTTTGCGGTTGCCTCACCCACATGCCTAATCCCAAGACCATAAATGAACCTTGGCAAGCTGGTTTCCTTGGAGGCCTCTAATGCCTTCAAAATATTCTGCGCAGACTTTTCCGCCATACGGTCAAGTTGCACCAATGCCGTCAATCCCAATTTGTACAGATCAGGCAAGCTGCTAATGACACCAGCGTCAACCAACTGATCAATAAGTTTCTCACCCAAGCCATCAACCTCGACAGCTCTTCTTTGAGCAAAATGCAAGAATGCTTGCTTGCGTTGGGCACCGCAAAACAAGCCCCCTGTACAGCGGTAATCAGCCTCATCCTCATCACGCATTGCAGGGCTTGCACACACAGGGCAGATGTGCGGCATCGTGAAAATTTCTGCACCGAGTTGGCGTCGCTCAAAGACAACGCCTACCACCTCAGGTATCACATCACCGGCACGACGCACAATGACAGTGTCACCAACTCGAACATCTTTGCGGCGAGCCTCGTCTTCGTTGTGCAGGGTGGCGTTGGTCACGGTCACCCCCCCTACAAACACGGGAGCCAATTTGGCCACAGGCGTTAACTTGCCTGTACGTCCCACTTGAACATCAATGGCCAGAACAGTGGTTAACTCTTCTTGTGCTGGGTATTTATGAGCCACAGCCCAGCGCGGTTCTCGGGTCACAAAACCCAGCTTTTCTTGCAGGGCTAGCTCATTGACCTTGTAAACCACACCGTCGATGTCGTAGGGCAATGAGTCGCGTTGTTGGGCTATGTCGCGATGGAAGGCAATGAGTCCAGTTGCACCTGAAACGCACTTGGTTTGAGCTGCAATAGGAAAGCCCCAAGTTTTCAGCGTTTGCAACAAAGCATAGTGATGCTCAAAGGGTGGCACACCTTTTGGCCAACCTGCAAGCTCACCTAAGCCATAAGCAAAAAAACTCAAGGGCCTCTGAGCAGCAATGTTTGAATCGAGTTGCCTTACGGCACCTGCAGCTGCATTTCTAGGATTGACAAACGTTTTTTCACCCTTGATGCCTTCAGAAATTTTATGCAACTGACGTTGGTTAAGTGACTCAAAGTCGTCTCGACGCATATAAACTTCGCCGCGAACTTCCAACACCGCAGGGACATCTACTGGCAATTGCAAAGGAATTTGTCCAATGGTTCGGATGTTGTGAGTGACATCTTCACCATGCTCACCATCACCCCTCGTTGCTGCTTGCACCAAAACGCCATGCTCATAACGCAGGCTCATGGCAAGCCCGTCAAATTTGAGTTCTGCCACATAGTCCACTTGAACCGCGTCTTCCGTCAAACCCAATTCTTTTCTGATTCGCGCATCAAAAGCAATTGCACCCGTATCTTCCGTGTCTGTTTCGGTCCGAATACTCAGCATCTGAACTCGATGCCGCACTGTGCTGAACTCAGGCAAAACTGCACCGCCGACACGCTGAGTTGGGGAGTCGGCCGATGCTAGGGAAGGATATTGATTTTCAATCTCTTGGAGTTGCCGAAACAAGCGATCGTACTCTGCATCAGGAATTTCTGGCGCATCCAATGTGTAATAGGCATGCGCATAGCGGTGCAAGATTTTGCGAAGTTGCAAAGCTTGCTGACTGGCAAGTTCTAAGGCTGTCAGCGCTTGCGGCTTGTCTCCTGGCGAATCTGAAAACAAATCTAAGTTCACTGGGGCAAGCTTGACTCAATTATGAAAACAAGCGACGTGCTTGTGGTGACCCAGCGGACAATTCTCGCTGGTCAAGGGCATCGTAGAGTTGCTCTAAATCTAGGGCGATGGCATTCAAATCGGACTCGTTCAAAGCATGACCTGCACCATCAGTAATGACGCCATCCATCTCCTTGCCCAAGATACGCGCGGCCTCTCGCAATCTCGCAAAAGCCTGCTCTTCTCGAGGCACCTGAGGCACATCAAGGCTGAGTGTGAATTCACGGATGGCTGACAAAGCGGGGTCATCTGCCATGGCTGCCTGTGTATCGAAAGACAAAGACAAAATGGGTGGCAGTCCTTGAACAGCAGCAGCCAAGACCATGCGTCCCGGAATCACCCCTGCCACAAAACCCCAACGTGCTGCATGTTGATGTATGTAACCAGGACTCCAAGCTGCCGATGTGGCACACAAAGTAAAGCTGAGTTGCGCGTCGTGTGCACTGGCAAATTGGTCTAACTCACGAGCCCGGGCCACCTCTTCGAGCATGTCTGGAAACTCTGGAGAGCCGCCAATAGAGTCGGCAAAGGCTTGCGCTTTGATGACAAACTCCGAGAACTCTATTTCATTCAGAGCGCCAACACGGTTGGCCAATTGAACCCCCGCTTGAAACAAGTGATACCGACGACCAGCCACTGGCATTTCCCATTCACCCGTTGTGTCATTCAAACCTTCCACTGCAAAAGGCTTGGTGCCGACACGTCGCGTGGCTGGCAAAGCCGCCAAAGCAGCATCACCAGAAACCTGAACATCAACCTCAATGGCAGCAATCACATCAATCAGTGCATCAAGAGGCGGTTTCTTTTCTGGCACAGGCAGAATGTCTAGCGCATCGTCCAAAAAAGAAGGATCTTGCGGGTCTTTGCGATCTGCCAAAGAAGAATTGAGGGAAGAATCGAGACCCGAACCAGACGATTCGGGCGCAGCTTGGCGTGGAGAATTTTGCCGAGCGGTCCAGAGGTTGTACAAAACGACACCCACCAGGGTTAGACCGCCAACGATTAACAAACTGTTTTGCAATGAACTCATGATGGGGATGCAAACGGGGTATGTGAATAAAAATACAGTTAATTTAAGTCAACTCGGCCATCGACACTGCGGCCTCCATGTCGACCGCCACAATGCGTGAAACACCCTGCTCTTGCATGGTCACACCAATCAATTGCTCTGCCATTTCCATGGCAATTTTGTTGTGACTGATAAACAAGAACTGGGTTTCTTTGCCCATGCTCTTCACCAACTTGGCATAGCGTTCGGTGTTGGTATCGTCAAGCGGCGCATCGACCTCGTCGAGCAAACAGAACGGTGCTGGATTGAGTTGGAAAATTGCAAACACCAAGGCAATGGCTGTCAGCGCCTTTTCGCCGCCTGACAAAAGGTGAATGGTTTGATTTTTTTTGCCTGGCGGTTGCGCCATGACCTGGACGCCTGAGTCCAAAATCTCCTCCCCCGTCATGACCAAACGAGCATGACCACCACCAAACAATTCGGGGAACATGCGTCCAAAATGTTCGTTCACAATTTTGAATGTGCCCGCCAAGAGATCTCGGGTTTCTGCGTCGATTTTCTTGATGGCATCTTCCAAAGTGGTCATGGCTTCGGTCAGGTCGGCCGTTTGCGCATCAAGGAAAAGTTTGCGTTCACGGGAAACCGTTAACTCATCCAAAGCTGCCAAGTTGACAGCGCCCAAGGCTGCTATTTCGCGATTAAGTCGATCAATTTCAGATTGCATTCCAGGCAATTTGACATTGCCCTCTTCAATCGATTTGGCCAAGGCTTGTAAATCAGCCTCAGCGTCAATGAGCAACTGGGTGTATTGCTCAAGTCCTAAGCGGAAAGCCTGCTCTTTCAGCTGCAATTCTGTAATTCTTTGTCGCAATGGATCAAGCTCACGCTCAAAACTCATGCGGCGCTCATCACTGGCGCGCAATCGAGCAGTCAGGTCGTCGTACTCGCTGCGCTTGGCACCCAAGACTTTTTCACGCTCCATTTTCAAGGCCAGCGCATTTTGCAAACCAGCTTGGGCAGCTGCATCGGTCAGACGCGACAACTCTTCTATGGCACGCTCTTGTTCGGCTGCAATACTTTGAATTTGCTGATCCGCAGTTTCAAGCCCCCGCTGTAATTCAGAGCGCCTAGCTTCAAGACTGCGTTGTGAGAAAGTAGCTTCTTGAGACAAGCGTTCAAGGGATCGCTGTTGCTCACGGCATTCGGAGAGCTTGCGTTCGGCCTCAATCACGCGCTCATCCAATTGAGCATGGCGTTCTTGACTGTCAGCCAATTGCATATCGAGTTCTTCGAAACGACCCTCAGCGGTCATTCGACGTTCTTGCAAATCTTCCAAGCCGAGATCGACTTCAGACATGTCGCTGGCAATTTGCTCGCTTCGAGCACGCGTTTGCTCAGCCCATTGCGAAAGTCGAAGTGTTTCCACTTGGAGTTCATGTGCCTTAGATTGGGCCACTGAAGACTCTTGACGCACAGCAACCAAGCGCTGAGCCGCATCTGAATAGGCGGCTTCTGCACGCACAGAAGCAGATCGTGTCTCTTCAGCAATCAAGGTTTGAGCACGCAATTGTTTTTCAAAGTTTTCGATGTCTTGAGCTCGCGCCAAGAGACCGGCTTGTTCTGAATCGGGGGCGTAAAAACTGACACTGTGCTTGCCAATGGCATGGCCAGCTTGCACCACCAAGCTCTCAGAGCCCTGGAGTTGATCACGCCAAGCCATGGCATCTTCTAAGGAAGGTGCAGTGAAGTAGCCTTGCAACCAATCGGTCAATAAGGCTGTGAGGCCTGCATCAGAAAGCCTGAGCAAATCTGAAAGCGGGCGACATGCTGCAGGCAAGCCTTTACGAGCAGTCGATTGACTGGCATTGGGGGGTGAATAAAAAGAGAGTTTGGCGGGCGGCGCGTCGTTGGCAAATGCCTTCACCATGTCTAAACGAGAAACTTCGAGGGAAGATAAACGCTCCCGAAGCGCTGACTCCATGGCATTTTCCCAACCGGGTTCCATGTGGATTTTGCTCCACAAGCCCTGTAACTCTTGCAGGCCGTGCTTGGTTAACCAAGGCTTTAACTTGCCGTCGGTTTTCACCTTTTCTTGAAGTGATTTGAGAGCTTCAATTTTGGCAGTGAGATCTGCCAACTTGGCAGATTCATCGTTGACCGCCTGCTGTTGATCGCGACGCGCCTGATCTAAATGGGGCGTTTGAGTCTCTAAGGCTTGAAGTCGAACATGGCTCTCTTTGGCCAAAGCATCAGCTTGCGCTAATTGCTCTTGCAAATGAATCAGTTTCTGCTCGTCGGGTGCATCTAAAGCATTTCGATCAGCCACCAAGCGCTCGCTTCTAAGGGTGAGCTGACGAGTTTGGTCTTCAATATTCCTTTGATCAGCAGCGAGCACTTGAATTTGCTGCTGAACCTGGACCACGCTGCTTCTTTGCTCATTGGCCTTGGCTTGGGCTAGTCTTAAAGCTTCTTCAAGCTCGGGCAAAGCTTGCGCTTGGTCCTCAACCTGTGCGGCCAGTGTGAGCGTTTGATCTTCTGCTTGCAATGCTTGTTCAGCCAAGGACTCGAGTTCTGCTTGGGCATGCAATTGCCGGTCGGACCAGTCTGTGGTTTGCGCCTGCAATTGGGCCAAGCGCTGCTCGGCACGCTGACGTCCTTCAACGACAAATCTAATTTCTGCCTCTAGGCGGCCAACTTCTGCACTGGCCTCATACAAATGCCCTTGTGCTTGGTTCACTTGATCGCCTGCTGCGTAGTGGGCTTGGCGAACCGTCTCTAGCTCCGCTTCAACATGTCGCAAATCGGCAATACGGGCTTCTAAATCAATGACGGCTTTGTCGACATCGGCCTTAATTTTGACCTGATCGGTTTCAGCATCAGCGCGTTTGATAAACCAAAGTTGTTGTTGCTTGAGAGTGCTGTCGGCTTTTAAAGCATTGAAGCGCTGAGCCACTTCCGCTTGCTTTTCCAACTTTTCTAAGTTGGCGTTCAGTTCTCGCAAAATATCTTCTACACGCGTCAAGTTTTCACGTGTATCGGACAATCGATTTTCGGTTTCGCGTCGACGCTCTTTGTATTTTGAAACACCCGCTGCCTCTTCAAGAAACAAACGCAACTCTTCGGGTCTTGACTCAATGATTCGGCTGATGGTGCCCTGACCAATGATGGCGTAAGCGCGGGGGCCGAGGCCGGTACCCAAGAAAACATCTTGCACGTCGCGCCGGCGAACAGGCTGGTTATTGATGAAATAACTGCTGTTGCCATCACGTGTCAAAACACGTTTCACGGCTATTTCTGCAAACTGCCCCCATTGACCACCAGCACGATGGTCTGCGTTGTCAAATAGCAATTCAACGCTGGCTCGGCTTGCTGCTTTGCGGGTGTTGGTGCCATTGAAGATCACGTCTTGCATGGATTCGCCACGCAACTCGGAGGCTTTGGACTCGCCTAGAACCCAACGGCAGGCGTCCATGATGTTGGATTTACCGCAACCATTGGGGCCGACAACACCAACCAACTGTCCGGGCAAGACAAAATTGGTGGGCTCTGCAAAGGATTTGAATCCAGATAATTTGATGGAATTGAGGCGCACAGCAGTCAGAAATAGGGTCGAGGGGCACACCTTGTGCCCGAAGTTGCCATGTTAACCGACCCAATGGCCCAATCAGGCCAGAAATCGCTTCAAATTGAGGCCGAAAATGGCATCACAATCCCGGATAATTGGAGGATGAATCCCCTACTGGCCACCCTCCAACCCTACCCCTTCGAGCGCCTTCGCCAATTGTTTGCTGGCACAACGCCACCGGCAGACCGCGTGCACATCAGTCTTGGCATCGGTGAACCCAAACACGCCACACCCGAATTCATCAAAAACGCCTTAAAGGCGTCTTTAGACACAGCACTGTCTGGATATCCAGCCACGGCTGGAGAATTGCGCATGCGGGAGGCCTGCGCGCAATGGCTCAAGCGCAGATATCGCATCGAAATTCAAGCTGGCACCCAGATTTTGCCTGTCAATGGCTCAAGAGAAGCCTTGTTTTCACTCGCTCAAGCGGTCATCGATCCGACGCACATTGGCGCACGCGTGGTCAGCCCCAACCCCTTCTACCAAATCTACGAAGGCGCGACGCTTTTAGGCGGTGCAGAGCCCTACTACGTGGCTAATTCGCCCGAAAACGACTTTTCTGCCGACTGGCTTGCCGTTCCTGATGAAGTTTGGCGCAATACACAACTGGTCTTTGTCTGCTCTCCTGGCAATCCGACCGGAAAAATAATGCCTTTGGCTGAATGGCAAACCTTGTTTGAACTCAGCGAAAAGTACGGCTTTGTCATTGCTTCCGATGAGTGCTACAGCGAAATTTACTTTAGAGATGAACCCCCATTGGGCGGTTTAGAAGCAGCATCCCTCTTGGGCTACAAAGAGTTCAAACGCTTGATCGCCTTTACCAGCTTGTCCAAACGCAGCAATGTGCCAGGCTTGCGTAGCGGCTTTGTAGCTGGCGACGCCGCCATCATCAAAGATTTTTTGCTTTACCGCACCTACCACGGTTGCGCCATGAGCGGTGTGGTTCAAGCAGCCAGCATTTCGGCTTGGAACGACGAAGCGCACGTCATTGAAAATCGCAATTTATACCGCACTAAGTTTGCCGAAGTGACCCCCGTGCTAGCTGAAGTCATGGACGTCAAATTACCAGATGCCAGCTTTTATTTGTGGGCGGGTGTACCAGCCGCATGGCAAAGCAGTGATACCAATTTTGCGCGCGATTTGTATGCTGCAGAAAACGTCACGGTCTTGCCGGGCAGCTACATTGGTCGCACTGTGAATGGGCATAACCCAGGACAAGGCCGCGTTCGAATGGCTTTGGTCGCCGAAACAGCAGAGTGTTTAGAGGCTGCACATCGCATTGCTCGCTTTATTCGTTTAGGACGGCCATCATGAGCGCCACACTTCGACTGGCCGAGCAACTCATTTCAATGCCCTCGGTCACGCCTTCAGATGGCGGATGCACAGCTTTGATCAACTCGCACCTTGAACCCTTGGGCTTTCAATGCGAGGTCATCGATCTAGGGCCAGACAATTTTAGGGTTCGCAATCTTTGGGCCCGAAGATCTGGCTCTTCTGGTCAAACATTGGCTTTTGCAGGGCACGTTGACGTGGTCCCTACTGGCCCGCTGCAGCATTGGTCTAGCGATCCGTTTACACCCACACATCGAGATGGCAAATTGTTTGGTCGTGGCGCTAGCGACATGAAAACATCTTTGGCAGCCATGGTGGTGGCTACCCAAGAGTTTTACCAAGAATGTCCTAATCCTGCGTTGGGCATTGCATTTTTGCTAACCAGCGATGAAGAAGGCCCTGCCCTCGATGGCACGGTGCGCATCTGTGAAATACTGCACTCGCGCAACGAAACACCCCAGTATTGCATTGTGGGAGAGCCCACGTCTGTCAAACAAACAGGTGACATGATCAAGAATGGCCGCAGAGGTTCGCTCAGTGGCAAATTGATCGTGAAGGGAATCCAAGGCCATATTGCATACCCTCAATTGGCAGACAATCCCGTGCACCGTGCTGCACCAGCCTTGGCCGAATTGGCCAGCATGCTTTGGGATGAGGGGAATGAATTCTTCCCACCCACCAGCTGGCAAATCAGCAACGTTCAAGCTGGCACTGGCGCCACCAATGTCATTCCAGGTGAAATGGTCATAGACTTCAATTTTCGTTTTTGTACCGAGTCAACAGAAGCCACTTTGAAAAAGAGACTCACCGATGTTCTTCTAAAACATCATTTGAAATTTGACATTGAGTGGACGCTGGGTGGACTTCCGTTTCTCACAACACCCGGTAGCTTGGTGAAGGCGGTACAAGAGGCCATTCATGCGGTCACAGGACTTCAAACAGAGCTGTCAACAACGGGAGGCACCAGTGATGGCCGGTTCATAGCGCAAACATGTCCTCAAGTCATAGAACTGGGGCCACCCAATGCCACGATTCACAAAATAGATGAGCATGTTGAATTGGCAGACATTGAGCCGTTGAAAAATATTTATAAAATGGTTTTAATGAATTTGAACAAAGCCTGCCAGCAAGACAAAGGCCAAATGCCTTAAGGCTCTACTGCAATGGATTTGAAACAACTTATAAAGACCAGTGCGACTCAGCTGGAACTGGCCAAACTTGCTTATGGCCACGGCACCTTCAACGCGCAAGACGAAGCAGCTTGGCTTATTTTGTGGCAACTCAAATTGCCATTGGACTTAGACTTGTCAGAAGACCTTTTGCGCATTCAGGGTCAAGTTTCTGCATTGAATTCAAGCCTCCATGTGACTGACATTGCCCCAGCCCATCTCAATGCATGTCAAGCGCTTATAGCTCAACGCATAGAAACTCGAAAACCTGCGGCCTACCTCACTCAGGAAGCTTGGCTCCAAGGCATTCCCTTCTATGTGGATGAGCGAAGCATTGTGCCGCGCAGTTTCATTGCTGAGCTCATTGCCGATGGTGCATTTGACGGCTGGCTTTCTGAAACTTCTCACACGTTCTTAGATCTCTGCACTGGCAATGGCAGTTTGGCGGTTCTTTGTGCCCTAGCCTATCCCGATATTCAAGTGACAGGTGCTGACATTTCAGCAGAGGCCCTGGCCGTCGCCAAAATCAATATTGAGAAACACCATCTGAGCGATCGCATTCAGCTTGTGCAAAGCGATGGGCTTCAAGGCCTCTCACAGAAATTCGATTGCATCGTTTGCAATCCACCCTATGTGTGCGAGGCTAGCATGCTGGAGCTTCCAGACGAATTCAAAGCCGAGCCTCAATTGGCTTTAGCCGGAGGCACTGATGGCATGAGTTTCATACGTCAGATGTTCAAAGACTTAGCACAGCGCATGAACGATCAAGGGATCTTGGTACTTGAAATAGGCAATGAACGCGAGCACTTTGAAACGGCATTTCCAAGACTTGAAGCTGTCTGGTTAGAAACCAGCGCAGGTGAAGACCAAGTTTTATTGCTCACCAAAGAAGCACTGCTCCAGGTCTTTGCCAATCAATGACAAGCATCCCTGCGCCAATACCGCATCAAAATCTATACGCTGAAATGTTGCTTGATTGGCAATATTTCAGCTTGCTCACAAACAAAGCCTATTCATGATTCAACTGAAAAATGTCACTCTGCGTCGAAGCGCTAAAGTTTTACTCGATGCAGCCTCCGTTACCTTAAACCCTGGCGAGAAAGTAGGCTTGGTGGGTCGCAACGGCGCAGGCAAATCCACCCTCTTTGCCCTTTTCAATGGCACACTTCACGAAGATGGCGGCGACTTCTCCATGCCAAAGCAATGGCGCTTAGCCCAAGTGTCACAAAACATGCCGGAGACAGAAGAAAGCGCCACAGATTTTGTGCTGGGTGGCGACACTCGATTGGCCGAGTTGCGTGCAGCTCTGAATGCCGCAGAACTCGCAGAAGATGGCATGGCCATGGCGCATGCCCACGTTGACTTGGCAGACGCCGGCGAACACGATGCAGTCCCTAGAGCTCAGGCTCTGATTTTGGGTTTGGGTTTTCGTTCAGCCGAATTAAACCAAGCCGTCAACAGCTTTTCAGGGGGTTGGCGAATGCGTCTTCAATTGGCGCGCGCTTTAATGTGTCCCTCCGATTTATTGATTCTGGACGAACCCACCAATCACTTGGACTTGGATGCCTTGGTTTGGCTTGAAGCATGGCTCAAACGCTATTCGGGCACCATGATTGTGATTAGCCACGATCGTGAATTTTTAGATGCAGTCACTGACGTGACGCTGCACATTGAACATGCCAAACTAAACCGCTATGGTGGCAATTACAGTGCCTTTGAAACCTTGCGGTCGCAGCAACTTGAATTGCAACAAGCCTCTTTCTCAAAACAGCAAGACAAGATTGCGCACTTGCAAAAGTTCATTGACCGCTTCAAAGCCAAAGCCAGCAAAGCCAAGCAGGCACAAAGTCGAGTCAAAGCACTAGAACGCATGGAGAAAATTGCGCCTGTTTTGGCCGATGCTGATTTCACATTTGAGTTCAAAGAGCCACAAAACTTGCCGAACCCCATGTTGGCCATATCTGATGCTAACTTGGGATACACCATCGATGGCGATGAAAAGATCATTGTTAGACAAGTCAATAAATCTGTTCTAGCAGGGCAACGCATTGGCATTTTGGGAGCCAATGGTCAAGGCAAATCAACACTGGTGAAAACCATTGCGCGCAGCATCAAAGCCTTGTCTGGTGAATTGACAGAAGGCAAAGGACTGAACATTGGTTACTTTGCGCAGCAAGAATTAGATGTATTGCATCCAGCCGACAATCCTCTGGAGCACATGATTCGTTTGGTCAAAGAACTGGGCACCATCCAAGGACAATCATCACGCGAGCAAGACTTGCGAAATTTCTTGGGCACCTTCAACTTCACCGGAGACATGGTGAAACAAAGTGTAGGCTCAATGAGCGGCGGCGAAAAAGCCCGATTGGTTTTGGCCATGATTGTTTGGCAGCGTCCCAACTTATTGCTGCTTGATGAACCAACCAATCATTTGGACTTAGCGACTCGCGAAGCCTTGTCGATGGCCCTTAATGAATTTGAAGGCACCGTGATGCTGGTGAGCCACGATCGCGCTTTGCTGCGTGCAGTGTGTGATGACTTCTGGCTGGTTGGTCGCGGCGAAATCAAACCTTTTGATGGCGACCTTGACGATTACCAGCGCTACCTATTGGAAGAGTCAAAGCGCTTGCGAGAAGAAGCCAAAGCCAATGATGTTGCTGCGCCAATACAGCAGATGTCGGCACTGGTTGAAGTGATTGCCAAGCCCATCGTGCCACCGCAGAATCGAAGCTCAGAACAAAAGAAGGGGGATGCTTTGCTGCGACAGCAAAAGTCTGCACTCACAAAACCCTTGAAAAAATCGATTGAAAAAGCCGATGCACAATTACTTTTGCTGCATGCTGAAAAAACTGCCCTCGAAGAAAAGTTAACTCAAGCCCTTGCCCCTGCTGACATTGCAGAAACTGGCAAACAATTGAAGTTAGCAAATCATGCATTGGAAGCGCTTGAGGCGCAGTGGCTGGCTTGGTCCGAAGAACTCGAAAAGCTAATGCAAGAGTCTTGATGCAAGGGCCGTGATGCAAGAGCCCAAAGCTTGAAACTTTTAAGTCCAAGAAAAAACCCCGCGAAGCGGAGGCTTCGCGGGGTTTTTGATAAGGGGTTTGAGTATTTGGTGGGTCGGGCGAGATTCGAACTCGCGACCAACGGATTAAAAGTCCGCTGCTCTACCGACTGAGCTACCGACCCAAATACCCAAGCCTTAAATTATAGCGTCATTTTTTTATGTTTGCCAACCTGGTCGCAAGAAAATTTACGACCATGGAGGCGGCCACCAAACCAAAGGTGGCCGTCACTGTCACGGCAGAGCCGTAGCCATGACAGCCCAAGGAGCCATCCCCCTCAACTTGGCAAGATGCGTCTGGCGGCGCCACATTCTCTCGACTGAACACACAATGCACGCCGATCTTTTTGCCTTCTTTAGGGGCGCCCTTTTCCTTCCTAAGTCTGTATCGAAGTTGCGCTAACAAAGGGTCATGCGTCACTTGAGAAAGGTCAGCTTGTTCAACAAGATGGGCTTGTCTTTTACCACCAGCTGCGCCCAATGCGACAAAGAATATCTTTTGCCGAATGGCCCAATCTGCCATCGTCACTTTGGCTTTCACTTGATCACACGCGTCAACAACTGCGCTAACTGGTGCAGTAGTACAAGGCAAACCTTGGGTCACAGAAATAAGATCCAGCCAATTTTCGGGTGTCACAAAGTCGTCTACCAAATGCACCAAACAATCAGGGTTGATCTGAGCAATTCGCTCTTTCATGGCCACAACTTTGGCTTGTCCCAAAGTGCTTTCCAAAGCATGAATTTGTCGATTGATATTTGATTCAGCAATGTGGTCCATGTCAATCAATGTCAGTTGACCAACGCCACTTCGGGCTAAGGCTTCTGCGATCCAAGAGCCAACGCCACCAATGCCAACAATCACAACATGTGCGTTGGCAATTTGAGCCGCACCTGATACGCCATACAGTCTGGCCATCCCACCAAACCTGCGACCGGAGATAGGCTCTGAATTCACTGTCATTTTTTAAAAATGAGATGCCGACTTAAGCTTGTCGCAAATCGTATTGCAATGCAGCATAAGCGCCAGCCAGAATGGCCATGCTTGCAATCAAGCTGGCTAGGCTGAGCGTTGAAAATCCGCTTAGACCTTGTCCAATTGAGCAGCCCATGGCGAGTACTGCGCCCAAACCCATCATGCTTGCACCGACAAGATGGCGCCTCATGTCTGCCACATTGGTAAATCCTTCTAGCCTCAATGTGCCTTGTTGCCAGGCACTGATGGATGCGCCTGCACAAACACCTAAGACACTGATCAAACCAATGGTCAATCGCTTGGTGCCATCGCTGAAATAAGCGAGCGCATCGATGGTTAAAGCAACAGGCCCAGTGAAACTCAGCGCTTCCATTTTGCGACTTGAGGTTGCCAGAAAAAATTCTTCCAATGTTTCCGGATGCTCCATGCCGTGGCCCAGCACACCAGAAATCCACCAAACAACGCAAATAACGAGGCCAACCAAAATGCCTGTAGACAGATTGTTGAAATTGATGAAATTTTTGTCTTTCAAAGCCCAGAAAAACAAAATAGCAGAAACCAGGCAGGCTGCCCACAAACTACCCACTTGAAGCGAAACCTTGAAATAATGACTAAGCCATTCTCCAAGAAACATGCCTTGAGGCAATTCGATTTTCACAACATCAATGAATTGAACTCTTCCAACTGCCAGCACGCCCTTCATGGCTGAAAGCGCTACAAAACCCATGACGAGCAAAACGAACAAGGATTTCAAATTACCTGCGCCTAATCTGACCAAAGACTTTGAGCCACAGCCCGAAGCCCAAACCATGCCCCAACCAAAAAGCAAACCCCCGAGCAAGGCTGACAGCCACAACAAATCTTTTGTGGCATAGATCGATTGGAGGGGGTTGATGAGGCCGGCATAAGTCATGCAGCCAAAACCCAAAACTGCAACGGCCAAGGCAAGCGCCCATTGCCGCAAACGGTCAAAATTTTCCATGACCACCGCGTCACTGACAGCGCCCATGGTGCAGAAGTGAGTGCGATGCAATAAAGCACCGAAAAATAGAGACACCAGCGCAGCCGCTGTGAGAACCATCCACTGTAAATGGGCCAGCTCAAGCTCGTTCATCAAGGACTACTTTAAGCGGGATAAGCGCTGCTTGGCAGTTTGTGCCGCTTCGCTGGCTGGATAGCGTTTCACCAAGTCTTCCATGGCTTTTTTTGCAGCTTTCAAGTCTTTGAGTTCTACCCAACAATTTGAAATTGCCAGCATGGCCTCAGCCGCACGGGAGTGCTCTGGAGCGATAGTGAGCAGCTTTCGAAAGTTGGCGATTGACTCTTTGTAATCTTTGGTGGCGTACTGTGCATTACCAAGCCAGAACAAGGAAGAAGAGGCATAGCCACTGGTGGGGTATTTGAGCAAGAAAGACAACAAACTGTTTTGTGCAGCAGCAAAGTCGCCCGTTCGGAAGACCGCCAAAGCCGCATCAAATTGTTTTTTTTCTGCAGGGTCAGCCTGAAATTCAAGGCCGTCTAAAACAACATTGATAGGCTCAAACTTGCTCAATCTGGAGTCGACGGTTTGCAAGACATCTTTTTGCTTAAGCTGGACTTCAGACAGTTCTTTTAAAAACTGCTCGAATGAACCACGCATACCTGCCTGAGTGCTCTTCAATGTGTCAATTTGATTTTGCAGATCAAGCATGGCCCGCCTTATGCTGACATTCTCATCAGATTGAGATTTAACCGATTGCTGTGCAGTCTCTAGTTTTTGTTGGGTAGCCTCCAACTTTTGTTGGGTAGCCTCTAGATTTTTCTGTGTAGCCTCCAACCTTTGGCGCAAGTCTAAGATGGCCCTGCGAGCTTCGTCATCTCCGAACAAGGCCGCGTTGGCCACAAAACTGAGACTCGACAAAGCCATGACCAAAGTCAATTTGAAGATGGATGGACTAACAAAAGAGCTCATAAGACGCATTGATTAGTATTTAATTTCAACTCGGCGGTTCTTGGCAAAAGCTGCTTCATCAGAGCCCTGTGCTGCAGGCTTTTCTTTGCCAAAACTAACGGCCTCAAGTTGGGCATCGCTCACACCCAAAAGTGTTAATGAGCGGCGAACAGTCTCTGCACGTTTTTGCCCTAATGCCAAGTTGTACTCACGACCGCCTCGTTCATCGGTATGGCCTTCGAGTTGAACTTTAAATTGCTTATTGGCTTGAAGGTGTGCTGCATTGCGCTCTAAAACTGCACGAGCTTCAGGCAACAATGTGAAGCTGTCATAGTCAAAATAGACCACATTGACCCCTGCAGGCGCAACACCTTGGGCGCTTGCCTTAGCACCCACTACCGCAGCGACACTGCTTTGAGCCGCTCCAGAAACCGGCGCGGCAGCTGCATTAGAGTCATTGGCAGCCGTTGCAGCGGAGGCATTCTTGTCCTCGACAGGTACATCGCTTAACTTAACACCTGAAGAACAGGCACTGAGTACGGCGGTGAGCGCCAAAATCCAAAGACTACGTTTAATCATAAAAACTCCAAAAAAATTACCGGTATGGACCCCAAGCAGGTTCACGAATATCACCACTTTGGCCAGACAATTTAGCTTTGATTTTGCCGTCCAATGTGCTTGTCATGAGCGCCTCACGACCTTGAAGCACGGTGGCATACACAATCAACTTGCTGTTGGGTGCAAAGCTAGGGCGCTCATCGGCTGAAGTTTCAGTGATGGCGCTGGTCTGGCCGGTACTCAAGTTCAAGACTTGAACTTTGAACTGCCCCCCAATGCGTGAGATGTAAGTTAGCCACCGCCCATCTGGGCTAAGTGAAGGTGAGATATTATAACTTCCACCAAATGTGACTCTTTCAACCCCTGAGCCGTTGGCGTTCATTTTGTAGATTTGGGGGCTGCCGCCCCGATCAGAAACGAAATAAATCTTAGAGCCATCTTGTGTATAGCTTGGCTCGGTGTCAATGCCTGTGGTTTGACTGAGACGCTGCGCCTCACCTGAAGCAACATCAATCTGGTAAAGCTGCGAGCCCCCATCGCGGCTCAGAGTGGCCAACAAAGAACGGCTATCGGGTGACCAAGCAGGCGCACTGTTAGAGCCTCTGAAATTGGCCATCACTTTTCGTTTACCGGTTGCCAATTCATGCACGTAAATCACTGGTTTGCGAGATTCGAAGGAAACGTAGGCCAGTTGAGTTCCTTTGGGTGACCATGAAGGCGAGATGATGGGCTCGGCACTTGTGAGTGCAGATTGTGCGTTTTCACCATCAGAGTCGGCAATCCACAGGTTGTACCTGCTTGAGGTTTTGGTGATGTAGGCAATGCGCGTCGCAAAAACACCCTTCTCGCCTGTGAGCTTTTCATAAACCCAATCGGCCAAGCGGTGGGCTGACAAGCGCAAATCTGCTGCTGCCACAGTTTCGCGATAATCGCCTCGCTCTTGACCTGACACCACATCCCACAATCTGGCACGTACTTCATAGCGGCCGTCAGCCAAGCGGGTAGAACTTCCTGCGACCAGCGCGTCGGCACTTTTCTGCCGCAACATTGCATGATCTGGGCGGGATAGTTCGTCCATCGATAAGCCCAAATTGGACACA
Organism: uncultured Burkholderiales bacterium; assembly: GCA_903961095.1. Classification (GTDB taxonomy): domain Bacteria; phylum Pseudomonadota; class Gammaproteobacteria; order Burkholderiales; family Burkholderiaceae_C; genus Limnohabitans_A. Next base: position 33,911 of record CAJCDH010000034.1, read on the forward strand.
ACTCTGAACTGACCGCTTCTCTCTAAATCGGCAGTCAAAATGGCTGATGTTTTCTGAGGCGCGGTTTCTTCCCCCTTGAAGGTGACAACGGCAATTGGAACCTGCGTTAATCCAACGCCTGAAACCTCCACTTTGAACTGAGCCCAAGCCAAGTTGGATGCCAAGGGTAAACAGAGCAACAAAGCGCTGAAAAACCGCTTTAAAGAAGAGAAATAGGTCAAAAATGAGATCTTATTCATATGGAATGTTAGTCTGTACACCTCTAATTTAGCATTTTGACACGCAGTAAAATCTTTTCAATGACACAAACCGCCCAAGACAGTAATCAACAGGAATTAAGTTACCTGAAGCGGATGCGCCGTCTTTGGCCCTACTTTGGCAAACAACGGGGGGTTTGGGCTCTTGCCTTCTTAGCAACACTGGTAGCCGCAGCCACAGAGCCCCTCATTCCCGCCCTCTTTAAACCGCTGCTTGATGAAGGTTTTGCTGAAAACAAACTCCCTCTTTGGTCGGTACCTGCCGCTGTCATTGGTATATTTTTGGTGCGAGGAATGGCTTTTTTTGTGTCTCAATATGCCCTCGCGCGCATTGCCAATGATGGCATGCAAGCCCTGCGAGAGGCACTTTTCAAACGCTTGACCCAGGCGGAGATGTCCATCTTTAGCCAACAGTCTGCCAGTGCTCTATCAAACACATTGGTGTACGAAGTTCAAACTGGTGCAACCCAACTCATTTCTGCGCTTTTGGGCCTTTCACGAGACGGCTTTACTTTGTTGGCCCTTGTTGCTTACCTGATGTTCCTTAACTGGAAACTCACCATGCTGGTCTTCATCGTGGTTCCAGGCACTGCTTGGATCATGAAGAAGCTTTCAAAAAGACTTTACAAATTAACCAAGGACAGCCAAAAAGCCACGGACGACTTGGCATATGTGGTCGAAGAAAATGTATTGGCTCACCGGGTCATCCGGCTGCATGGGGCTCAAGAAAGCCAACTTTCACGCTTCCATACATTAAGCCAGCGCCTCAGAAGTTTGGCGCTCAAATCAACGATAGCTTCTGCTTCGATGTCGCCCCTCACGCAGTTGATGGCTGCAGTGGCTTTGTCGACCGTCTTGGTGGTAGCCTTGGTTCAAAGTAGAACGGGTGCGCAAGGCGCCACAGTAGGTGGTTTTGTTGCTTTCATCACGGCCATGTTGATGCTTGTATCTCCTATCAAACGACTGGCAGACATTGCAACGCCTATCACCAGAGGTTTGGCAGCCCTTGAAAGGGGATTACGCCTTTTGGAAGACGTTCAAGTTGAATCCGAAGTTACTTCAGTGAGCCGCAATGGCGCTCAAAGGATGGGCGAATCTGCATCTCAGACAGGCCCAAGCATTGTGTTTGAAAACATCGATGTTCGTTACAACGCAGAGGCTTCACCTGCTCTCCAAAACTTGAATCTGAGCATCCAAGCTGGTGAAACGGTGGCCTTTGTTGGGAGCAGCGGCTCAGGCAAAACCACACTGGTCAATTTACTCCCTCGATTTGTTCAGGCCAGCGCTGGTCAAGTTCGTTTGAATGGCACACCTGTTCAAGAGTGGCCACTGCATCAGTTGCGTCAGCAATTTGCCATGGTGAGCCAGGATGTCGTGATGCTCAATGACACCGTGGCTGCCAATATTTCTTTGGGACAGAAAATGGATCGCGCCAAGGTACAAGCCTGTCTGGATGCCGCCAACTTGGCAGAGCATGTGGCCAAGCTGCCATTGGGCATCGACACTGTGCTGGGTCACAACGCTGTAGAACTCTCGGGCGGTCAGCGACAAAGACTCGCTATTGCCCGCGCTCTTTACAAAAATGCACCCATCTTGATTTTGGATGAAGCGACATCGGCACTGGACAACGAGTCAGAGCGTTGGGTGCAAGAAGCATTGCTCAATCTGATGAAGGGTCGCACAACCTTGATCATTGCGCACAGGTTATCCACCATTGAACACGCAGACAGAGTGGTGGTGATGTCAAAAGGCGAAATTGTGGAGCAAGGGCGCCACGAGGAACTCCTCAGAGCTGGGGGCACCTATTCACGATTGCACCACAAGGGGCAATCAGAGTGAATTAAAGCAACACGATGTCGTATTGCTCTTGACCCATTGCAGTTTCACTTTGTAGCGATACGGGTTTGGCGATGAAGTCGGACAAGGCGGCCAAATGCTGGCTCTCCTCATCAAGCAAAAGTTCAATGACTGCAGGCGCAGCGACTACTCTAAATTCACGCGGATTGAACTGCCTTGCTTCACGCAAAATTTCGCGCAAAATGTCGTATACAACAGTGCGTGACGTTTTGACACTGCCCTTGCCCTCACAAGCAGGGCAAGGCTCACACAACATGTGAGACAAAGATTCGCGCGTGCGCTTTCGAGTCATCTCTAGCAAGCCCAGTTGGGAAAAACCACCTGCCATTGTTTTGACACGGTCACGGCTCAATTGCTTTTTAAACTCATCGAGCACGGCGGTTTGATGTTCTTCGCGGCTCATGTCAATAAAGTCGACAATGATGATGCCACCTAGATTGCGCAACCTCAATTGCCTTGCGATGGCATGGGCTGCCTCTAAATTTGTTTTAAAAATAGTATCGTCAAAGTTGCGCGCACCCACATAAGCACCTGTATTGACATCAACGGTGGTCAAGGCTTCTGTTTGATCAATGATGAGGTATCCCCCAGACTTCAGATCAACTCGGCGACCCAGTGCCTTGGCTACTTCTTCATCGATGGCATAGAGATCAAAAATAGGCCGCTCGCCTTTGTACAGTTGCAAGCGGTTTGCTGCGGCAGGCATGAACTCTTTTGCGAAAGCCGACAAATGTTCAAACTGCTCCTTTGAGTCCAGGCGAATGGTTTGAGTACCTTCGCCCACCAAATCACGCAAAACTCTCTGCAAAAGAGTGAGGTCTTGATGCAACAAAGACTGCACTGGCAAGCGAACAGATGCATCTTTGATGCGCGACCAAGTTTTGCGAAGATAGGAAATATCTTCGCCTAATTCGGAGTCGCTAGAGTCTTCTGCGTTGGTTCTTAAAATGAAGCCGCCGCCCTGCTGCCCCACTAAATTTTGCAAACGCTCTCTCAGAGCATCACGTTGATCGGATGGGATTTTTTGGGAAACACCAATGTGATCGTCTTGTGGCAAGAAAACCAGATGCCGCCCTGCAATGCTGATCTGCGTTGAAAGCCTTGCACCCTTGGTTCCAATGGAATCTTTCACCACTTGCACCATCAGGGCTTGTCCTTCAAAAACTTGTTTTTCGATGGGCACCAAAGCTTGGCTACTGCGAGCCACTTGCGGTGGCTCGCCTTCAGGCTGACGTTGCCACACATCGGCAACATGCAAGAATGCAGCACGCTCCAGCCCAATGTCTATGAATGCAGACTGCATGCCAGGAAGAACACGAGCCACCTTGCCCAAATAGACATTGCCAACCAAGCCGCGCTCAAGGGATCGCTCGACGTGCAACTCCTGAACTGCGCCCTGCTCGACAACTGCAACCCGAGTTTCTTGGGGTGACCAATTAATTAAGATATCTTGTTGCATGAAATGGAATGCTTATTCATTAGGAGGAATTGTGGGTGGCGTAATCTCAGAAATTAGCATCTTAGACTGTGCAAGAACAATTGGCAAAATCAGGAAGGAATGTATGGCGTCCAACCCATTGCGGATGACCACTGATCAATCGATTGTTCAGTGTCTTGTCCTTCTTTCAAAAGCCACTCACAAAAACCTGCAATGATGGGACTTTCATGATTGCTGAGCGATGCATTGGCGTAATAGCGACGTTGCCTTGAACCCAGTAGCCCAAAGGGCGCACACATGCGCCCTGCAATAATTTCATCTGCCACTAAAAACAAAGGCACAAGCACCACGCCCAGACCTTCCGCCGCAGCCTGCAATGCGAAATACATTTGCTCAAACTGTAAGGTGTGAAAGACACGCAAATCGGGCTGCGATGCCATCGACAACCATTCAGACCAAGCCATGGGCTCTGTGTCATAACTGATGAGTGTCTGGTTTGCAAGCATCTTGGGGTAATCCAACTGCCCGTTTTCCATCAAGTCGGGATGACAAACCGGCACAATGGTCTCGGTCATGAATGGAACAGAGAGCATGCCGGGAATAGGTTGGTGCGAGCCTCGAATGGCGACGTCATAAATGCGATCGTCAAAATTAACGGGCGCAGTCGAGGTGGTCAATTTAACTTCAACACCACCCCGCTTTTTTTGAAACGCAGAAATTCGAGGAATGAGCCATCTCATTGTGAAAGTGGGCGGTGCACTGATTCTCAATGCTGTAGGCTCAGTATGCTCCAACAACTGCATCGAAGTAATTGCAATTCGATCTAAAGCAGGTGTGACTGCCGCCAAAAAAGTTTTGCCAGCTTCCGTCAAACTTAACTGCGATTGCGCTCGATTGAAGAGCGCAGTACCCAACCAATTTTCTAGGCTTGCGACCTGTTTGCTAATTGCTCCGTGCGTGACAAAAAGCTCTTTGGCTGCTTTTGTGAAGCTGATGTGACGCGCAGCTGCTTCGAAAGCCCTGACAGCGTTCAATGGTGGAAGTTTTCTCATACACCGATCTTAACTAAGCTTGCAAAATCTTGCTGATGCGTGAGTGAGGCAAAAATGCTTGTTACTCCCAAGCTAAGGCTGGCATAGGCCAAGACAAAAGCTCTGCCAATCTGCAAACCACCCAAAATGCCTCTGCAGGCTGCACCAAATCTGGCTGCACCAAGAGGCCTTGCCAGCAAGTTTTTAAAGCATCGTCCTCTGTAATTCCAAGTTGAAATTGTTGGGCACTGATGGGGTCCTGGAGCATATTGGCCAAGTCTTCGCACAATTCATAGCGCTGCATCACTTCGGCCTTAGGCAAGCTGGTTTTGTATTGGCCAGGCTTGACATACAAGGCCACGAATGACTCAGGCACGAAGCTTTGATTTTCTTCATACATGACGAGCAAACTTTGTGAAATTGACAGTCTTCATCACATGTGATCGATGATGACTTGGCCAAACCCGGAGCAACTCACTTGCGAGGCGCGATCCATGAGCTTTGCAAAATCATGGGTCACGCGTTTGCTTTGAATTGCAGCTTCCATGGCTTGAATGATGAGGTCTGCAGCCTGCGTCCAACCCATGTACCTCAGCATCATTTCTGCTGACAAAATTTCAGAGCCAGGATTGACATAATCTTTGCCGGCAAACTTTGACAAAGGATCAACGGTAGCTTCAAAGCAAGCCACACTGTCAGACATGTTGGCACCTGGCGCAATGCCAATGCCACCCACTTGAGCTGACACCGCGTCTGAAATGTAGTCGCCATTGAGGTTAAGTGTGGCCACGACAGAAAACTCTTGTGGTCGCATCAAAATTTGTTGCAAGAACGCATCCATGGCAATGTCTTTGATGGTGATGTTCTTACCCGTTTTAGGATTTTGAACAAGGCACCAAGGCCCGCCATCGATGAGTTGTGCCGAGAACTCTTTCTGCGCCAATTGATAAGCCCAATCTCGAAAAGCACCTTCTGTGAACACCATGATGTTGCCCTTGTGCACAATGGTGACACTGGGTTTATCGTGATCAATGGCGTATTGAATTGCCTTGCGCATCAAGCGCTGCGTGCCTTCGCTAGAAACCGGCTTAATGCCAATGCCAGATGTTTCTGGAAAACGAATGCTTTTGACACCCAACTCTTGAGTTAAAAAGGCAATTAGTTTTTGACCGGCTTCACTGTGCGCTGCGTATTCGATGCCAGCGTATATGTCTTCAGAATTTTCACGAAACAAGGTGATATTGGTTTTCTCTGGCTCCCGAACCGGAGATGGAACGCCTTTGAAATATCGCAGTGGCCTTAAGCAGGCATACAGGTCTAGTGCTTGACGAATGGCGACATTCAATGAGCGGATATGACCCGAAGACGGCGCACTCAAAGGCCCCTTGATTGAGACCACATACTCTTTTAAAACGGTTAAAGTTTCTGCGGGCAAATATTCATCTGAACCATAAAGCTTGCGTGCTTTTTGACCTGCATAAACTTCCATCCAGTGAATGGCGCGTGTGCCTTGATATGCTTTTTCAACAGCCGCATTCACAACAGCCATCATGACGGGCGTGATGTCTACTCCCGTGCCGTCGCCTTCAATAAAGGGAATGATGGGGTTGAAAGGCACATTCAATGTGTTGTCAGCATTGACAGTGATTTTGGAGCCTTGAGGTGGAACTTGAATGTGTTGGTACATGGTCAGAATCTCCGTTGTTTCATTCTAGGACAAAATCAGTCACAATTCGGTATGCAAATGTTTCTGGCAAGCAGCCCCATGACACCTGAACGCCTCTTTAAATTCAAACAATTACCGCCTATGTTGAGAAATTTTTTGGCTGGCATGCTCGTCAGCATGCTGTCTATTTCTGTATTCGCGCAGGGCAATCCTCAGACCCAACTTCCTCGAACAAGCTTGAGTGCAGGCATGCACCTCATCCAAGTTCAGTTGGCACAAAACTTTGAACAACGACAAATCGGCCTCATGTGGCGCAAAGAAATGCCCCAAAACGAGGGCATGCTTTTTGTATTCGATGAGCCCGCCGTTCAGTGTTTTTGGATGCGCAATACGCTATTGCCACTCACTGCAGCTTTTGTCGCAGACGATGGCACTATCGTCAACTTGGTCGATATGAAACCCATGAGCGATGATTCACACTGCTCTAAAAAACCTGTTCGTTTTGTTTTAGAAATGAACCTGGCTTGGTTTGCCAAACGCAATTTGCAAGCAGGTTTTAAGCTAACAGGGCCCATGTTTGTCAAATGAATGGGCATGTCTAGATTCAGTTTGATTGAATCAATCTCAGATGCGCTTGAACTAAACGCCCCAAACTACATCTTCCGATTGATCAAGGCACTTCCTTAACATTTTCAGCATGGGCATGCTTCTCTGGCGCAAGCTCACTTGTTTAGGGTCTGGCGTGCCGTCTATTTCTTCTTGCGCAACTGCCGCTTCTAGCAAGGCAATGGCAGATGCGATTTGATCTGCCACCAAAATACCCTTGGTTTGATTTTCCTTTCCCATCAATTTAAGCAGCCGCTTTGCATCAGGCTCTAGCATGATGAGATCACCTGTCACTTTAGATTTGAATTTGTAAATCACAGAATCTTTCGAATGAATTTCTTTAACGAACACAGTAATAGCTGAACACTTGTCCTGGAAATTCTGCAACAGACCTCACAGGCGATGGGTTGCGAAGATCGGGGGCCATCACCATGTTGTTTTCCATGGCCCACAATTTATTGCGTGAGCAAGTGACTCCGCCGTTCCAATCTCCCACATTGGACAGATACTCGTATTCATCCTCAGTAGGCAGTCTGGCTTGAATGGCCTTGCAAGCCATTTCGGCAGAGCGCGGTGTGGGCGCAACGCTCACGCCTGAACCCGGCGCTCCAACCAACTCCAATTGCTTGTTGCCAATTTTCAATTTGGATGGAAACTGGGTTTGTTGAAATGTCTCAAAAATTTGTACCCCAATGCTCTGCATCACTTGCTCAGGAAAGCCTTGTGCTTGAAAATGATAGGTATTTCCACAACTGAGATCGACATGCACTGTGACCAACAAATCACCTTTGCATGAAGGCGCGTAGGAATAAGTTCCATAGGCAACGCCCGACAAAGATTTCAAGAGTTTAGGATCCCAAGCAAGCTGCGATTGGGGTGCTCTCATGAGGCGCAATAGCTCATTCAATGGCGCAGTGTTAAAAAAAACAAACTTCCGAATTTGTGGATTGCGATCACGGTATACCCTGTCAAGGGAAGCTTTGAGTGTGCTGGCCAGCATCACATCCATGCCAGGGCTGCTTCCAGCAATGGTTCTTTGTTGATTGATTTGGCCATCCATGACATTGAGCAAGCCCACCATGCTGCGAGAGTCAATACCCTCACGCAACAAATCACGAACAGTGCGTGTGATCTCGGCCATTTGATCGCTTTTTGTTCGACCATAGGCATCATGGTACTGACACAAATCTTTGCCCCGAACAAACGGAATTTGGGGCCAAATATTGACGATATTGGGTTGTGCAACAGTGCCTGCACTGCTTACTTTGACTGTGTTGGCCTGAGCTTGCGCGTTGAACACACTTGTCATGAAGAAAGCTACAACGGCAATCAATACGTTGATATGCGACATACAGGCCCTCACACTTTGCAGAAATAAGCACTCTTGAATATACATGAAGGCTGGGTCATAAGGCTTGACATGCATCAAGCGCAATGTCTGTTAAGTTGGCAAAGCTGAAGAAAGCCCCTTCAATTGTTGACTGGTACAAGGCTCAATTAAGCTGCGAGCTGAAAGCTCTCAGGGCTGGCAGCTTGCCAATATTTGGCAAACAAGCCATCCAGGGCTTGATCATCTAGCAAAGCACCGCCTGGCACACTTTGCATGAGGTCAGATAGGTTTTGAATTTCGTGCTCACTCACACGGCGCATGATGTGATGCAAGCGCAATTCGGACGGCGCTTTCAAACCAATTGCTTGAAGCATTTCTTTGACGGACTCTAAAGTCTGAAGGTGAAAATTGAAAACGCGATCAGCCTTGCTTGGAACAACCAAGGCAATTTGACGCTTAGGATCCTGAGTGGTTACGCCAGTTGGACAATTGCCTGTATGACAAGTTTGAGCTTGAATACAACCCAATGCAAACATAAAACCCCTTGCACTGTTACACCAGTCTGCACCCAATGCCAAAGTTCGCATCACATCAAAACCACTGATAATTTTGCCGCTGGCTCCCAAACGAATTTGCTTGCGCAACTTCAAACCGACCAGCGTGTTGTGCACCAAGCGCAAACCTTCCAGCATGGGCATACCCATGTGATCGGTAAACTCGACAGGGGCTGCACCCGTGCCACCTTCAGAACCATCAACCACAATGAAGTCTGGATAAATTTGAGTTTTTTGCATGGCCTTGGCGATGCCAAACCACTCCCAAGGATGTCCCACACACAACTTAAAGCCAACCGGCTTGCCTTCGCTGAGCTCTCGCAATTTTTGGACAAATTGCAAAAGCTCGATAGGTGTAGAAAAACTGCTGTGCGCAGCGGGAGACACACAATCAACGCCCACTGGCACGCCCCTGGCCTCTGCAATTTCGGGGGTCACCTTGGGCCCAGGCAAAACACCACCATGGCCGGGCTTGGCACCCTGGCTCAACTTGATTTCAATCATTTTGACTTGGGGTGACAAAGCATTTTGAACAAAACGGTCGGCATTGAAAGTGCCATCTTCGTTGCGACAGCCAAAATAGCCCGAGCCGATTTCCCAAATTAAATCGCCACCGTGCTCACGGTGATATCGAGAAATTGAGCCTTCTCCAGTGTCATGTGCAAAACCGCCCTTTTTAGCGCCTTTGTTCAAAGCCATGATGGCGTTGGCACTCAATGCACCAAAGCTCATGGCCGAGACATTGAACAGGCTGATGTCGTAGGGTTGTTTGCATTGTGCGCCACCCACTGCCACCTTGAAGTGATGGGACTCAATGACAGAAGGACTGATGGAATGCGTTAACCACTCGTAGCCAACTTCGCGAACATCCAATTGAGTGCCGAAAGGCCTTTTGTCAGAATCGCCTTTGGCTCTGGCATAGACCAAGGAGCGCTGCGAACGAGAGAACGGAACAGCTTCGCTATCGCCTTCAATGAAGTACTGGCGCAGTTCTGGACGAATGAACTCCAATAAAAATCGCAGGTGGCCAATAATGGGATAGTTGCGCAAGATGGCATGCTTGGATTGCTGCAGGTCATGCACACCCACGATGACCAGCGCAGTCAAAAGCAGTACCCAAATGAGACTAGCCTGACCCACTGCCAATTGCAAAGCCGACAACACCCAAAGGGCCACAATAGCAAAGAAGCTAAGGTACCTGACAGGAATACGCTGATCAAGCCAATTCAACATCTCAGGACTCCTTGCAGCATTGCTGCATTAGAAAAATCAATCGTTTAGATGACAGGCGGCTTGGTGTTGATCACCAACAGATTTCAAAACAGGCTCTTCAATTCGGCAGCGCTCAGTAGCCTTTGGACAGCGGGGATGGAAATGACAACCACTGGGTCGGTTGACAGGATTAGGAACATCGCCGGTGAGAACGATGCGCTTTTTCTTGGCCGTGGGGTCAGGGATGGGCACCGCTGACAGCAAGGCTTCTGTGTAAGGATGCTTGGGCTGCGTATACAGTTGACGCGATGGTGCAATTTCGACAACGCGGCCCAAATACATCACTGCAACACGGTTGCTAATGTGCTCTACAACCGACAAATCGTGGGCAATGAACAAATAAGTCAAACCCATCTTGGCTTGCAAGTCTTCTAGCAAGTTGATGACTTGGGCCTGAATAGAAACATCGAGTGCCGACACGGGCTCATCACACACGATCAACTTTGGCGACACAGCCAAAGCACGAGCAATGCCGATTCGCTGTCTCTGACCACCCGAGAACTCATGTGGGAAACGCTTCATGTGATCGGCGTTCAAGCCGACGGTTTCTAACAACTCAACAATGCGAGCGCGATAGGTTTCAGGCGTTGGGGTCAGTTTGTGAATGGTCAGAGCTTCACCAATAATGGCTTCGACGGTCATGCGCGGATTCAGAGATGCAAATGGGTCTTGAAAGATAATTTGCATGTCTCGTCGAACCTCACGCAAAGCATCAGAGCCCATGGTCGTGACGTTTTGACCATTGAATTTGACTTCGCCAGAAGTTGGCTCAATCAAGCGAAGGATACAGCGTCCTGTGGTTGATTTACCGCAGCCCGACTCTCCCACCATGCCCAGAGTTTCACCAGGTGCAATGTCGAAGTTGACGCCATCGACGGCATGAAGACGATCAACTTCACGCCCAAAGATACCGCCTTTGATTGGAAAGTACTTGGTCAGTCCTTTGACTTCTAAAAGCGGCGTAGAACTGGAAGACATTGATTGCGTATCTGACATTTGATTTAGAGAGAGAAGTGGCAAGCCACTAAATGGCCAGTCGAAATTTCACGAAGTTCTGGCATTTCTTGCGTACAACGATCGCTGGCGTATTGGCAGCGCGGGGCAAAACGACAACCCTTGGGCGGATTGATCAATTTGGGGACAGAGCCGGGTATGGCTTCAAGCCGTTGTTTGTGATCGCTGTCAAAATCTATACGCGGTATTGAACGAATCAGACCTTTCGTATAGGGGTGGGCAGGCGAAGCAAATAATTTTTCGACGCTGGCCTCTTCGACCACACGACCGGCATACATCACCACAACCCGCTGAGCGGTCTCGGCAACCACGCCCATGGCGTGCGTGATGAGCATGATGGACATGCCCATTTGCGATTTCAAATCGTTTAACAAATCTAAAATTTGCGCTTGAATGGTCACATCCAAAGCGGTGGTGGGTTCATCGGCAATGAGCAATTTGGGTTTGCAGGCCAATGCCATGGCAATCATCACACGCTGCCGCATACCACCAGAAAATTGGTGCGGATAATCATGCAGTCGCTGGTCAGGCTTTGGAATATTGACCAAGCGCAGCATTTCTGTGGCTTTCAACAGCGCTTGTTTGGGCGAGAGACCTTCATGCAGGCGAAGCGACTCGGCAATTTGTTCGCCAACGCTCAATACCGGATTGAGCGAGGTCATGGGCTCTTGAAAAATCATGGCAATTTCTTTGGCTCGCAAATTGCGCATGGTTTGCGCATCTGCTTTGACCAAGTCTGTACCCTCGAACAAGATCTGACCGTTGGCAATTCGTCCGGGCGGCATGGCCAAGAGTTTCATGATGGTCATGGCAGTGACACTTTTGCCGCAACCAGACTCACCCACTACGCCCAAGGTTTCACTCCGGTCGATGTGGAAGTTGACGCCATCAACGGCATGCAAAACACCGTCGTCGGTATCAAAATGAACTTGAAGGTCTTTAACTTTCAACAAGGGGTTGGTGGACATCCAGAAATCTCTTTAAAGCACGCGGCGTGGATCGTAGGCATCCCGCAAGCCGTCGCCAATGTAATTGATGGTGAGCACAGTGATGAAAATCAAGGCTCCGGGGAATAAGGCCCAGTGAACCGCCACATCCATGTGATCTTTGGCGTCGAACAAAATGCGCCCCCAAGTAGGAATGTCTGGTGGGAATCCAAGGCCTAAAAAAGACAGAGTAGATTCTGCAATGATGGCTGCAGCCACATCAATGGTAGCCGCCACAATGACCGGCCCCATGGCATTGGGCAAGATATGCACTGTCACTTGTCGCCAAGGACTGGCCCCCAAAGCGCGCGCCGCTTCAACAAACTCTTTTTCACGCAATGTGAGAAATTGGGCCCTGACCAATCGGGCAACGGGCATCCAACGCAAGCCGCCAATGACGGCAACAACCAAGATAAAAACGCCTGCCTCGGGCCCCACTAATTTTTTCAAAGTGTCGTTGAACAAATAAAAAATTAACAGCAGCAAAGGCAACTGTGGCAAGGACAAGAACAAGTCCGTGATCCACATTAGGAACACATCAACAGGCCCCTTTGACATGCCAGCCACGGCACCTACAACCACTCCCACGCTGATGGCAATCAGCATCGCTGCCAAGCCTACAGCCAAGGAGATACGGCCGCCGTAGAGCACACGCGCCAAGATGTCTTGCCCCAGATCATCGGTGCCCAAAGGATGGGCCCAGGATGGGCCTTGCATGCGGGCCGTGAAATCAATTTCATTGATGGGCACTCGCCAAACAAACGGTCCTAGCAAAACGGCCAACACAATGAAGCCTAAAACAATGGTGCAAACAACGGCCAGTTTGTGGCGTTTAAACCGACGCCACGACTCGCGTCCTGGCGACTGCGCTGACGACTTGGCCGCCATGGCCTTGTTGTCAGTTGAAGGAGATGCGAGGGTCGAGCCAGCCATACAAAATATCTGCTAAAAGATTACAAGCAATCACCAAAGAGGAGAACACAAAGGTCACCGCCATGACCACCGGAGTGTCATTGGCCAGCATGGAGCTGATGATGAGAGAACCAATACCGGGGACACGGAAAATTTGCTCTGTCACAATGGCGCCGCCAAAAATGGCAGGCATTTGAAGCGCGACCAAGGTGACAACGGGAATGAGTGCATTGCGCAGAACGTGCTTGGTAATGACAACTTTTTCTGACAAACCTTTAGAGCGTGCCGTGGTGACATAGTCCAAGCGAATGACGTCGAGCACGGCAGAGCGCACATAACGTGTCCAAGCGCCCGCTTGAAACAAGCCCAGTACCGTGACCGGCATGATCATTTGCTTAAAGTGCTCCCAGAAAAAACGCCAACCTGTATCGGGAATGTCTGCCCTGTAAACAAACGGCAACCAATCAAGGTGAATGCTGAAAAACAAAATAAGCAAAATACCTGTGAAAAATGTAGGCAATGAAAAACCAATGAAAGCCAATGTACTGGCAATTTGGTCAAACAAAGAGTAAGGCCTTGTGGCCGCATAAACGCCCACAGGAATCGCAATACAAAGTGCCAACACCTGAGAAGATCCGATCACCAACAAAGTGACCGGAATACGCTGCATGATGAGCGTTTCGACATTGATTCGACTGATGAAAGAATAACCCCAGTCGCCCTGGACCATGGCCGTCAGCCAGTTCCAGTAGCGGACCATGAGAGGATCATCCAACCCAAACTTCGCCCTTAAGGCCAAGGCCACTTCGGCGGGAATGTTTGGATTGGAAACCAACTCAGAAAAGGGGTCGCCTGGCGCCAGCGCCAAAACAGAGAACAACACCAAGCTGATGCCCAAAAGACTGGGCACGGCGATCATCAATCGCCGTAGAACGTAACGAAACATATAGCTTGATTACGTGTTTTTGTACCAGTCTTTCAACAGCCACAAATCGTTGTCCCAACCCGACAAAGGTGCAACCAAACTGTGAACTGCAGCCGAGGTACGGGGCCGGTAAACCACAGGGATGATGGCAATGTCGTTGACGGGTAAGTCGTTCATCTTGACAAACAAAGCAGCACGTTTGACAGGGTCCATCTCGGATTGGGCAGCCAAATAGGCCTTGTCATATTCAGGGTTGCTGTAGCGGGTTGAATTTCGGCCCAGCCATTTATTGGCTTTGCTAGCAAACTCAGTGCTCAGGTACTGGTTCATGAACACCTCAGGATCTGGCTGAGGCATGGTGGTGGTAAACATTTGCATGTCTGCAAACAGTTTGGTGTAGGTATCTGGATTGGCGGGGTCTGAAGAGAAGTAGACCGATGCGGGCACCGCTTTCAACTCCATGTCAATGCCAGCCTTTTGCGCGGCTTGCTTGATAATTTGCTGTGTTTTCTGACGCGGTCCATTGATCGAAGTTTGGAAAACCAGCTTGAGTTTTTTGCCACCTTTTTCACGGATGCCATCGGCGCCTTTTTTCCAACCCGCAGCTTCAAGCACTTGGGCTGCCTTGTCTGGGTTGAACTCAAATTTTGTATTTTTGGAGACAAAGCGCTGTGGGTTGTTCAAGAAGTTGGCAGTTGCAATACCGGTACGGCCATAAATGAACTTTTGCACACCGTCGCGGTCGACACACAAACTGATGGCTTGGCGAACTGCAAATTCTGACAAGATGGGGTGCTTGGATTTGGGATGCGAACGCTCGCCTTCTGTTTCAGTCCAGGGATCGGCCATGTTCAGCTGAATGAACTCAATGTTGCCGCCAGGGACAATGCTGGTTTTGCCTTTACCGCCCTGCTCTAAACGCATGAGAAGCTCGTCTTCAACTTGCAAGTTCCAAGCGTAATCGTATTCACCTGTTTGCAAGACAGCGCGTGCAGCAGACACGGCATCGCCGCCGCCCTTCATTTCGATGCTGTCAAAGTAGGGGCGATTGGCTTCGTGGTAGTTGGTGTTGATCACGCCGCGCAACATGTCACCCGGTTTGAAATCAACAAACTTGTAAGGGCCAGTGCCAACGGGCTTGAGGTTGGCAGGCGCATCGCGAGATGTCGCACCTTTGTAAGCCTCAAAAATGTGCTTAGGAATGATCATGCCAGCGGCGCTGACCAAGGGGTCTGCCCAAAATGGCGAAGCCTTAAGGTACTCGACCCTAACAGTGTGGCTGTCTACCTTGGTGATCTTCACGTCTTTGTAGGTATTGCTGGTGTAAGCAGAAGTGGCAGGATCGGCGGCATAAGCAGCGGTAAACACGACGTCGTCGGCCGTGAAAGGCTTGCCGTCGTGCCACTGAACGTTTCTCTTGAGTTTCCAAGTGATTGTTTTGCCATCTCTGGATACGCCACCATTGGCCGTTGTGGGCACTTCTGCCGCCAAGATGGGGACCAAGTTGCCATCGTGATCCCATGCGCCCAATGGCTCGTAAAAGATGCGTGAGCCTTCTTGGTCTTTGGTTCCACTGGCAAAGTGGGGCTGAAGCAAAGTGGCTCCTTGCCACCAAAGCACCTTAAGGGCACCGCCACCGCCACGTTTGGTGGGCTTGTATGTCGAAGCAGTTTGGGCTTGAGCCAAACCTGATGTGAGCAGCATTTGAGCTGCCATGGGCACTGTCAAGCCAGCGCCAATCATGTGGCGAATAAACTGTTTGCGGCTGATGCCATTGTCGCGAACTTGATCGATCAGACCGCGGATTTCACTTTCGTTCATGGTGCTCTCCTGAAAATTTAAATGGACTTTGTAAAAACATCTCACACACTAACTCTAATCTATAAATCAAACATTAGGGTTTTGCTTTAGATGGACTGCGCATAAACTAATTTCTTTCTACAAAAGATTCAAAAAAGGGATCCTTCATGGCTATCAAGAAAAGAATCGTCCAACTACCCAGCATGACCCCTGGCAGTCATCGCACTGTTTCTGTGCTCAGTTTTGGCAAAACTGGTGCACGACCCAAGGTCTACATGCAAGCGGCTATTCATGCCAACGAAATGCCTGGCACCATGGCGCTCCACCATTTGATGCCTATGCTGGCCGAAGCCGACAAAAAGGGCTTGATCAAGGGAGAGATCATTTTGGTGCCAACGGTCAATCCCATTGGGCAGTCACAACTTGTAGGCAATTCTCATGCCGGTCGTTACAACCACCTCAGCAACGAGAACTTCAATCGCAATTGGATTGATTTGTCAGAGCCCGTGGCGCAGAAAGTATGGAAAAAAATTGGCGCCAATCCTGAAGCCAATGTGAAGCTGATTCGCAAGGCCGCTTTAGAAGCTTTGAAAGAAATGAAGCCAGCCAATGAACTTCAAACGCTGCGCGTAGAAATGCAAAAGCTCAGTACAGATGCCGATTACGTACTCGACTTGCATTGCGATATTCATGCTGCTCTGCATTTGTTCACAGCTCACAATGACTGGCTCAAAGGGCCTACCGGCCCCTTAGGCAATGCAGGCGCAATACAAGCCTTGGCTGCAGATCTTGGCGTCGAGGCCACCATGTACAACGACCCCTACCCCAGCACCCTCACCTTTTCAGGGGTGAACAGTGCATTGTGGGCGCGCTTGCAAAACAAATTTCCAAAGGCTCATATTCCCCAAGCCTGTATGTCGGTCACGCTTGAAATGCGCAGTCAGCACGACGTGAGCGATGCATTGGGCATTTCTGACGCAAAAAACATTTACCGCTGGTTGGTCAGGCAAGGTGTGGTTGGTGGAACAGTCGCCCCTCTGCCTAAAATGAAAAGTGCTGCATCGCCCATCAGCGGCATGGACGTAGGTTATAGCAAGGGCACAGGCTTTTTGGTGTTCCATGTTAAACCGGGCGCCAAGGTCAAAAAAGGACAAGCCATATGTGATGTCATTGACCCAGCCAACCCCAATGGACCCAAAGCCCGCACCACTTACACCAGCCAAACTGATGGCATTTTGTTCTCACGCAGGCTGGATGGCTACCTGTCGTGGCCAGGTCAGGTGATGTTCAGAATTGCTGGGCCCAAGCCCTTGGCACACCGTCTGGGCATGTCGGGCTTGGATGACTGAAAGACAAACTTAGATTTTTCCCAAATAATCAGACTTGCCAATTTCGACACCACCGGCGCGCAGCATGCTGTAAGTGGTGGTGGTGTGGAAATACAAATTGGGCAAGCCATGGCCCAGTAAATACTGCATGCCCTTGTAATGGGTTTCTTTCTCGCCCCGCTTCACCACAATGTCTTTGTCTTCTGTGCCGTCAATTTGCTCGGGCTTGAAGGTTTCTAAAAAAGCAATCGTTTTGGCAATGCGTGCTTGCAAATCTTTCAAATCTTTTTCTGTGTCTTCATGGGCTGGAATGTCTACGCTTGCCAACCTTGCAACAAGTCCTTTGCAAACATCGCATGCAATTTGAACTTGCCGGCTTAAAGGAAACATATCGGGGTAAAGCCGCATCGAAGCAAACACGGTGGGGTCTATTTTTTTAGCTTCAGCATGAGCTTGCGCCTTGTCCAAAAGATGCGACAAGTTAATCAAGCCATTGATCAAACGGGGCACGCTGGCTTGGTACATGGAAATGGTCATAAGTTCTCCGGTTTAAAAATTGAAAATGAGGTTTGAATTTGTTCAAGCCGCTTCGAGGAAGCGCTCTACAAGACGCGTCCAATAAGCAGCGCCATAGGACAAATTTTGATCGTTGAAATCGTATTGAGGGTTGTGCAACAAGGCACTGTCGCGGCCATTGCCTAGCCTTAAAAAACAGCCGGGCTTGTGCATGAGGTAATAGGCAAAATCTTCGCTGCCGGTGACCGGGCCAAATGGGAAAACTACCTTGTCTTCTCCAACCAGTTCTACGGCAACTTGGCGCGCAAATTCAGTTTCAGCGGCAGCATTGATGACGACTGGATAGCCGCGCTCATAAATGATTTCGACCTCGCCCCCATAGGACTCAACCTGCGAGCGAACCAAACTGGTAATCCTCTGCTCTAACAATTCACGCACCTCTGGACTGAAAGAGCGAATGCTGAGCGATAAGCTAGCAGAATCAGGAATCACATTGGACACACTGCCAGCATGGGCTGTGCCAATGGTGACCACCGATGTTTGCAAGGGATCGATGTTGCGTGAAACCACGGTTTGCAAAGCCATGATCAAGCTGCCCATGATGACCACGGGGTCGACTGTTTGATGGGGTCTGGCGGCATGCCCACCCTTGCCCTTGACTTTGATATAGCAGGTATCGGATGCAGACATGAAGGCACCTGCGCCAAACATGAAAGTACCAACGTCAACACCCGGGTGATTGTGAATTCCAAAAATAGCATCACATGGAAAACGCTCAAACAAGCCATCTGCAATCATTTGTTGGGCACCACTGTTTTTACCCGCTTCCTCTGCGGGCTGAAACACCAGGTGAACCGTGCCCTTGAAATTTCGAGTTTTGGCCAATTGCTGAGCGGCACCCATCAACATGGCCGTGTGGCCATCGTGCCCACAAGCGTGCATGGTGCCAGAGTGCACACTGGCGTATGGCTTTTCAGTTTCTTCCTGAATGGGTAGCGCATCCATGTCGGCGCGCAAGGCAATACCTTTGCCATCACCATTTTTTAAACTTGCCACCAGCCCATGGCCCCCAACATTGCGTGTGACCTCATAGCCCCAAGCTTGAAGTTTGTCGCCAACCCACTGAGCCGTCGATTTTTCTTGGAATGAGAGTTCAGGAAAGCGGTGCAAGTGGCGTCTGGCTTCACTCAAGGATTCCTGAGCATCCAGCAGATCGGTCAATTTACAAAAACAATCGTAACGCGCATTCATGATGAGTCCTTTGAGATGGTGTTAAGGGCCGAGCGCTAGAGTTTAATTCGCATGAGGGGTGTTGCCGGCACCCAAATCCCAATAAAGGCCTGTCATGACTTGCAGGGCCTCTTTCAAAAGTTCTGACGGCAGGTGCTCATTGGGTGCATGTTGAGAGCAACCAGGGTAGGAGTGTGGTACCCAAATGGTCTTCAAACCCAAGACATCTGTGAAGATGTCGTTTGGCAAGGAGCCGCCTAAATTGGGCAGAATGGCGGGTGTTTTTTGAGTTGTCTGCTTCAATGAGTTGGCAGCCCAAGTGACCCAAGCATCGTCGGGGTCAATTCGGGTGGCTTTGAATATTTCATCGCGAGCAGCCGTAATTTGGACATAGCCAAATCCATGTCGATCCAAATGTCGCCTCAAGGCATCCAAGATGTCGGTGCTGTCAATGCCCACCACAAATCGCAGTTGGCATGTGGCTCTTGCCCTAGGTGGGATGGCATTCACTGGGTTGTCGGGATTGCCCGTCTTGAAGGCCAACACTTCAAAAGAGCACCAGCCAAATACGCGCTCTGCCGGGCTCAGACCTGGTTGACCCCAGTCAGGTTCAATTTGAGGACCATTGGCACCACCGTCGACTTCGCAGTCGGCCAAAACACGCCTGACCGCATCTGGCAATGCCTTGGGCTTCCATTCAGGCACCAGAATTTCGCCGTGGTCAGTGACCAAGCAGGCGATGACATGCGCCAATTGAATGCCTGGGTTTGAGATCAGCCCGCCCCAATTGCCAGAATGGTGAGCGCCCGCCCTTGCCTCAATGCTGAGATCAAAATTGAGACAGCCACGAGACCCCAAGAAGATGGTGGGACGATCGGCTCTGAGTCGAGGTCCATCTGAGGCCACCAACAAATCTGCCTTGAACAAATCGGCATGTTCTTCGCAAACATCTTTCAATCCAGGAGAGCCTGTTTCTTCGCCCATTTCAATGATGAACTTGGCATTGAATCCCAAGCAGCCACGCTCAGCCAATACACAGGACAAGGCTTTCAAATTGACGGAATGTTGACCTTTGTTATCGGCAATGCCGCGGCCATACCAACGACCGTCATGTTCGGTCAAATTCCAGGGTGAAAGACCTTCACGCCATTCCGACTCCAGCCCTCGAATGACATCGCCATGGCCATAGCCCAAAACGGTTGGCAATTCGGAAGATTCAAGTCGCTCGGCGTATAAAAATGGGGCCTTGGCCTTGGGATGCTCTATGAGGCGGCATTGAAAACCCATCGACAGCAATGCTGGCTGCAACTCTTCTGTCAAATAAGCCAAAAGTTCAGCAGATCGAGCTGGGTTTTGGCTCTCTGTGGGCCTTGAAATTCTTTGTCGAAGAACTGCCTGAAACGAGCCATTGTCAAATTCTGCAGTAGCTCTTTGGATTGCTGCTTGTCGGGTCATCTTCAATTCAGTCGATTTAAAAAATGTCAGACTACCTCAAATTGCGACATTCGCCTTTAAATGTCTGTACAAACACTCACAAGCTGACGCAAAATGAACGTGAAACGGATTAATTTCAAATCAACAATTGGTTAATCAACCTATAGTTGATAAACAACCAGTTAAATAACAAATAGTTCATATGACAAATCATCAACATCCTCATGCACATACAGACAATACAGAACCAACAGACTGGAAACATGATGGCGTTAGAGTAGTGCCAGGCAATCAACTTGACGGCAACGTTCCATCTACCCCAGGCATGGACAGAAAAGCAGCCATCAACTTTGCAAGAGTAGGCGCAGAAAAACTATGGGCTGGCACCGTCACCATTCACGCTAACGCCAAAACCGGGGCGCACCATCATGGCCCTCTTGAAAGCGAGATTTATGTGATCAAGGGTCGCGCCCGCATGCGTTGGGGTGATCAATTAGAGTTCACAGCAGAAGCCGGGCCGGGCGATTTCATTTATGTGCCGCCCTTTGTGCCGCACCAAGAAATCAACGCCAGCGCGACCGAAGTGTTGGAGTGCGTGCTTTGCCGAAGCGACGGCCAAGCTGTTTCGGTTAACTTGGACATTGAGCCCATCGAAAAACCTGAACAGGTCCTTTGGATTGACCCCACGCACCCGCATGGCGGGGTCTAATGGGGATAAGGGGAATAAGGGTGCTACGGCAGCAAGGTGCTTGCAATGCACCCAGCTACAAGCTCAATCTATTTTGGCGCCTGAATCTTTCACAATTTTGGCCCAGCGCACCAAGTCAGACTTCACAATTTGCGCAAGCTGATCGCCAGTACCTTTGAAAGGCTCGCAGCCTAAGGTTGCCAAACGGTCCTGAGCATCTTTCGCATCCAAGGCCTTGGCCACGTCATTTTGAATTTGCAGCAAAATGTTTTTGGGTGTTCCTGCAGGCGCAAACATGCCATACCAAGGTGTGGCGCCAAATCCAGGCACGGTCTCGCCAATCGTGGGTGAGTCTGGCAAGGCAGCCAGGCGTTTTTCATTGACAACACCCAAGACCTTGAGTTTGCCGGCACGGATAAATGCAATTGAAGAAGGCATGCTTTGAACAGACAAAGGCACTTGCCCCCCCACCACATCGGTCGCTGCCGCTGCGGCAGCTTTATAAGGGATGTGCTGAAGTTGAATGTCGGTGGCCTTTTGCAACATCTCACCAATCAAATGGTTCAAGGTACCGTTGCCTGCGGAGGCAATGGACAAGGCGCCTGGCTTGGAGTTGGCTAGGGCAATGAGCTCGGCCACATTGTTGGCCGGCACGCTAGGATTGGCAACCAACACATAACCGGCTTTTGCCAAGGGGGCGATAGGGTCAAAGTCTTTGACCGGATCGAAGCCTGTTTTGGCATACAAAGCTGGGTTGATGACCTGCGCACTGTCTGCATTGACCAACAGGGTGTAACCATCATTCTTGGCTTTGGCGGCATATGCTGTTCCAACATTGCCACCTGCACCGGGCCGATTTTCAACGAGCACCGTTTGACCCCATTGATCAGAAAGCTTTTGCGCAATGACCCTGGCAATGGCGTCATTGGCACCACCAGCGGCCTGTGGCACCACCAAGGTCACTGGGCGTGATGGAAACTTCTCTTGCGCCAAGGCAAGCCCAGACATGGAAAGGCACAAACCCAAGCTGGCAATCTTCAAAATGGCAAAACGTCGATGAGTCATTGGAAACCTTCAGAAAGGAAAAAAACGGTGCCTTTCAACGCTGTGAATTTCAAGGCACAAGTACAAGTTTTCATTGTTCACCCAAAATAACAAGTCTCCAAGTCGGGTTTGCCATAATCAAGACTCTTCCAAAATCCATACAACACTCCAATGCCAGCTTGGCGCAATTGCTCTTTAATGACATCTCTCCTTCCCAACTGTCCACAATCCCCTAGCCTCTTAATCGGAGGGCCTTGTGCTTGCAACAATGCCCCAGGTGTTTTGTGAGCGTGAACCCTGTCAGTGCCAAAGAGGCCATGGCCCGAATGTCCTTGCCAATGGGGCTAGGCGGTTACAGCGCCATCATTGACGCCAGAAGTGAAGGCGAGTTCGCTCTTGATCATTTGCCTGGTGCGGTCAATTGGCCTTCCCTGAACAATGAGCAACGAATCGATATTGGCACCCTCTACAAACAAGTAGGATCGTTTGAGGCTAAGAAAAAAGGTGCGGCATTGGTTGCAGCCAATATTGCTCGCCACATTGACCAGCACGTCATTGAGCTGCCAAAAGAATGGCAACCCCTGGTGTATTGCTGGCGCGGCGGAAAACGCAGCGGCTCTTTGGCACTCATCTTGGGCCAAATTGGATTTAAGGTGGCCATCGTTGAAGGCGGCTACAAGGCCTTTCGAAGCGAGCTGGTCACGGCCATTCCGCCCTTGGCTGAGAACCTTCAATGGCGCGTCATTTGCGGCCCCACTGGCTCTGGCAAAACAAGACTCTTGCATTGCTTAAAAGCGCAAGGTGCACAGATTTTAGATTTGGAAGGTCTGGCAAACCATCGCAGCTCAGTGCTCGGATTCATTCCCGGCGAACCTCAGCCAAGTCAGAAAAACTTTGAAACGCTCATCTGGGATGCTCTGCGAAAAATGGATCCCACGCAACCCGTTTATGTCGAGTCAGAAAGTCGCAAAGTAGGCAATCTGGCAGTCCCTGAATCACTGATCGTGGCCGTTCGGTCAGGACAATGCTATCGACTTGAACTCTCAGAAGATGAACGGGTCAAACTCTTGTTAGAGGACTATGATTTTTTTGTCAAAGATCCTGCACTTTTCTCGAAGCGCCTAGACGCCTTGGTGGCCATTCGAGGCAAACAAGTGATAGACACTTGGCAGACTCAGATTCAAAATCAGCAAATTGACATTGTTGTGCGCGAACTACTCACCTTGCACTACGATCCGACATATTTTGCATCGATGAAAAGAAATTTTGAACAAATTGACAGCGCCAAAGTGCTGCATGCCGACAACCGATCACATGACTGCCTCGCAACTCTAGCGCAATCGATGCTTGCGCAATGAACTCTAGCTTGGAGCTTAAAGCCTCATTCCTTTTAAAGCATCATTGAAAAAACTCAAACAATGCCACACCAACCTGCTTCCTCCGCTCTGGCCAGATTCAGAGTCATCGACCTGACGCAAGTTAGAGCCGGGCCCACTGCCTGTCGCCAATTGGCCGACTGGGGCGCTGACGTGGTTCAGGTGCAAATGCCCGAGCACATGCGCGGCGATGACACCTTAGGCGGGCAAGAAGGCTCCGACTATCAGTACACCCACAGAAACAAACGCTCAATCACCCTTAATTTAAAAGAGCCTGAAGGCATTCAGTTGCTGAAAAAGTTAATTGACAAAGCCGACGTAGTGGTTGAGAACTTCAGGCCCGATGTGAAGTTTCGTTTAGGTATCGACTACGAGAGTTTGAAACTCAGCAACCCTGGCTTGGTCTACGCTAGCATTTCGGGCTTTGGTCAAACCGGACCCTTGGCCACCCGACCTGGCTTTGATCAAATTGCGCAAGGCATGGGGGGCTTGATGTCAGTCACCGGTTTGGCAGAGCAAGGCCCAATGCGTGTGGGTATTCCCATTGCCGATTTGTGCGCCGGCATTTTTGCAGCGCAAGGTATTTTGGTCGCATTGCTAGAGCGCGAAAAATCGGGACAAGGCCAGTGGCTTCACACGTCATTGTTGGAGTCCATGGTTTACATGATGGACTTTCAAACTTCCAGATGGCTCATCGATCAAGAAGTGGCCACACAAGCAGGTAACTTTCATCCCACCAGCATTCCCACTGGCGTTTACAAGGCCAGAGATGGCTACATGAACATTGCAGTCTTTGGCTCCAAAATTTGGGAACGCTTTTGCGATATCTTGGAAGCCCCGCAATGGGTTACCGATCCACGCTTCCACGACAAACCCAGCCGCTCGGTCAACCGCGATGCCCTCAATCTGGAGATCAATGAGCGCTTGGGCAAAAAAGACTGTGCGCATTGGATTGAACAACTCAATGCAGGCGGTGTAGCTTGCGGTTTGATCAACAGCATGGACCAAGTGTTCGAAGAGCCTCAAATTAAACACCTGAAGATGGTCAAAGATGTGGTGTCCAAACACCAAGGACCGCAGCGCATGGTGGGCCAACCCGTGCAACTTGAACGCACACCCAGCAGCATCGCCAGATCTGCACCTCGGCGCGGCGAGCACACCGAAGAAATACTGAAAGAAATTGGCGTTCAAGCCGAAGACTTAACGCGCCTGAAATCTACTGGAGTTTATTGATGAGTGAAGTTAGCTACCAATCGCCCACCGAGCGTGTTGAAACATGGTTAGACCAAACCACACTGCACATTCGATTTAACAATGTGGCACGCCACAATGCTTTGTCGGTTGACATGTGGGAGGCCGTCCCGGCTCTTTTGTCGCAAGCTGAAAATGACCTGCGAGTTCGCTTGGTTGTATTTTCTGGTGCTGGCGAAAAGGCATTTGTATCTGGCGCAGACATCTCGCAATTTGAAGACATGCGGGCCGCCAAAGAAGCCGTCACCCGCTATGAGCACATGGCCGAAACCGCACTCATGAGCATTTACAACTTTCCCAAACCCACGCTGGCATGTATTCGGGGCTATTGCATCGGTGGCGGAGTCAATGTTGCCATCAGCTGTGACATGCGCATAGCAGCAAGTGATGCCGTGTTTTCTGTGCCTGCGGCCAAACTGGGCCTTGGCTATCGCTATTCAGCCATGAAAAATTTGGTGGACTTGATTGGTCCTGGTGCAGCCAACGATTTGTTTTTCACAGCCAGGCGCTTAGACGCCAGAGAGGCCCTACAGATAGGCTTGGTCAGCCGCATCTGCGAAACAGAAAAATTGCCTGAGTTATTGGCGGAATACACCTCAGCGCTTGCAGCCAACGCCCCCATCACCATTGCAGCCGCCAAAGCCATCACCAAAGAAATTCTCAAGCCATCGCCCGAGCTAGAGATGGCGCTTTGTCAGCAACTCATTCGCAACTGCTTTGATTCTGCCGATTACGCCGAAGGACGCAAAGCATTCATGGAAAAACGCAAACCTGTCTTCAAAGGACAATGATCATGAAATCTTATTGGATGCACATCGCCGATGTGGCCAACCCCATTGAACTGCGCGACGTAGCCGTGCCTGAAGCAGGCCCAACACAAGCCTTGGTCAAAGTGCATGCTGCGGGTTTAAACCGAGGCGAATTCATCAAAGGACATGGCTTGCATGGCAGCCAAGGTGCCAAGGCCATCGGCATGGAAGCTGCAGGCGAGATTGTGGCGATTGGCGACAAAGTTGCTTCCCTGTCGCACTTTAAAGTGGGCCATCGCGTCATGGCCCGTTGCGCTGGAAGCTTCTCTGAATATGTGCTCATGGACGTGCGAGAGATGATGGCTGTACCCGAATCACTTTCATGGGAGGAAGCCGCCAGCATCCCCATCACCTTTCTTGTGACCTACGACTTGTTGGTACAGCAGGGCAAACTCAAAACAAACGATTGCTTGCTCATCAATGGCGTCTCATCGGGTGTGGGCGTCGCATCGCTGCAAATGGGCAAAGCACTGGGCGCCAAGGTGATCGGCACTTCTGGATCACAAGCCAAGCTGAATCAGTTAATGCCCTTGGGCTTGGACTTAGGTATTTGCTCTAGAGCACCCAACTTTTACGATGCGGTGATGAGCGCCACTGATGGCAAAGGCGCGCAACTCATTGTGAACTCGGTAGGTGGCTCCGTGTTTGAAGAAAGCCTTAAGTGCCTCTGCTTCCAAGGAAGATTGGGCACTGTGGGTTATGTCGATGGGGTGTTGAATGCCCCATTGAACATTGAAGTCCTTCACGCCAAAAGACTCACCTTGTTTGGCGTCTCCAACAAGTTGCGCTCCCCTGAGCAGCGTGCTGAACCAGTGCCCGGCTTTGTCAAAGATATTCTGCCAGCCTTTGCAGATGGCCGAATTCGCGCTTACATCGATTCAGTTTTTGAATTCAATGACCTGGTGGCCGCTAAAGCACACATGGAAAGTAATTCACACGTTGGCAAAATTATTTTGAAAGGCATCTCATGAAACATCATTACCTTTTATCTCTTTTGTGCTTTAGCTTTGCAAGCATGAGCACATTCGCGCAGGTTCAAACGCCTGCCAATTACCCCAATAAGCCTGTCAAGCTTGTGGTGGGATTTGCGCCAGGTGGTGCCGCAGATTATGTTGCCCGCAATATCAGCGATGCCATGGGCAAAGCCTTAGGTCAATCCATCATTGTTGAAAACAAAGCAGGCGCAGGCTCCAGCATTGCAGCGGAGGCTGTCTCTAAAGCAGCGCCCGATGGCTACACCGTTTTGATTGCAAGTCCTAGCAGCATCTCAGTCAACCCAGCCCTCAACACCAAGCTTGGCTATGCGCCCAAAGACTTGTTTCCTGTGACCAAAATTACGTCATCGCCTTTGGTCATTGCAGCCAATCCCAATGCGGGCATCAACAGCTTGACCGAGCTTGTGGTCAAGGCCAAGAAAGCGCCGGGCACCATCAATTACGCCACATCTGGCAACGGCTCAGCACCCCATTTGGGCGCGGCCTTATTTGCTCAAATTGCTGGCATTGAAATGACGCACATCCCCTTCAGGGGCGGCGCCCCTGCTGTTCAATCTGTGGTGGCTGGCGACACACAACTGACCTTTGGCACACCCCCTTCTGTGTTGCCAATGATTCAAGGCGGTCGGCTAAAGGGCTTGGGTGTGAGCACCAAAGAAAAATCTGCATTGGTTCCAGGCATTCCTGGCTCCATTGAAGCGGGCTTTCCCGACTATGCCATTGAGTTTTGGTATGGCATTTTCTTACCTAACGGCACACCACCAGCCGTTGTTAAAAAGATTTTTGATGCAGCTCAATTTGCCATGGCGCAACCCAACGTGAAGGCCGCATTGGCTCGCGAAGGGACTGAAGTCGATGTCTCTAAATCACCAGAGCAATTTGCAAGTTTCTTGACTGAGGATTCAAAATTTTGGGTCAAGCTTGTTAAAACTGCAGGTGTCAAATTAGATTGAATGACGCATACAAGAGCGACAACATCAACGTCAATGTTGTCCGAAAGTTGACAGAAATATTTAATTATTTCGGTCAACAACTGTGTCCTCCTTGCCGTTGAATAATCACTCCCGATCGGTGGAGTTTTCAAACAACATGAAGGAAACATCATGACTAAACTTCTCGCTACCTTGATCATTGGCACATTCTCAATGGCTGCTTTTGCCGCAACACCCGCTACGTCCGCTACGCCTGCAACACCTGCGGCACCTGTCAAAGCCGAAGCCAAAGCAGATGCAAAAGTAGTGGCCAAAACGGAAGTCAAAGCTGAAGCCAAAACAGAATCAAAGAAGGCTGAAAAAA